>NZ_JBEXVL010000042.1:0-36863 GCF_040638805.1 Streptomyces sp. NPDC005925
CGCCCGGTTACATTCCGAACCCGGAAGCTAAGCCTTACAGCGCCGATGGTACTGCAGGGGGGACCCTGTGGGAGAGTAGGACACCGCCGAACAATTCTTGATGAAAAGGCCCACACCTTATGGTGTGGGCCTTTTTCTATTACCCAGCAGCACGCTGCGGTCGTATTTCAGGTGAGCGTGGCGGTGCCCTCGTACTACGGTGGCCGGCATGAAGGCGATGACATCCGGTGAGTACGTGATCCGCTCCATACGGGCCGACGAGTGGCGTGCCGTCAAGGAGTTGCGGCTGGCTGCGCTGCGCGATCCAGTCGCGGACCTGGCCTTTCTGGAGACGTACGAGCAGGCCGCTTCGAAGGCTGATGTGTTCTGGCAGGACCGGGCGGTCGGGTCCGGTGAGGGCTCGACCGGGGTGCGGCAGATCATCGCCGAGTGCCCGGACGGCTCGTGGGCCGGGACGGTGACCGTTCTGCTGGAGGAAGCGGGGACGACCGACTGGGCGGGGCGTGCCGTGGAGCGGCGGCAGGGGCATGTGGTGGGGGTGTTCGTGCGGCCCGAGCACCGGGGGACCGGGCTGGCGAAGGCGCTGTTCGATGCGGGCGCGGAGTGGGCGTGGGGGCGGGGCGCGGAGCGGGTGCGGCTCCTCGTGCACGAGGACAACGAGCGTGCGCAGGGCGCCTACCGCAAGGCGGGATTCGTGCCGAGCGGTGTGGTCGTGACGCCGCCGCAGGCCGCGGGGAAGCGGGAGCTGGAGTTCGTCCTCGATCGGGGGTGAACCTGGGGCGTCACACCAGCAGGTCGTGGTGCGGCCAGCGGGCGCGGGCCTGTTCGCGGGAGCGCAGCAGCACCAGGGGCGGCATGCCGAGGTCCGTTCCGTCCGCCAGCAGATCAGGGAGCTGAGGGACGGGGGCGACGGCAGCGACGTCGTCCAGTACGAGGGTGAGTGGTGGGTCGAGCCGGCCGGAGGATGACCGTTCGGCCATGCGCCGGCCGTGCTCGACCACGCTTGCGACGAGCGCTGTCAGGAGTGGCATCGCGCCCGGGTTCGTCCTGGGGTCCTCGATGGATTCACCCACCACGTACAGCGTGCCCCCTTCGTGCACGAAGGAATCCAGGGCGAGGGCGTCGCTTCGGTTGGGTCCGCACGCCTCGCGGACGTTGACCGTGGAGAGGGCGGCCAGGGCGCGGCTCGCCAGTTCCTGGGCTATGTCGCGGCGTTCGGGGTGCGCGGTGAGCGCGGCCTCCAGTTCGCCCGCCGAGCCGGGTGACGCCTTGGGGTGGGTGCGGAGGACGCGTACGGCGTCCTGCACCTGGGTGCCCTGCACCCAGCGGTGGACGTGGCGGACGGTGCGGCCGTCGACGGCGGCGGCGTGCAGATGGCAGCGCAGCAGGGTCAGGGCGGTGTCGTTCACGGCCTGGTCGATCTTGGCGGTGGGCCGGACGGGTGCGAGGAGCGCTGCGGCACGGGCGGCTGCCGTCCGCTTGTCCTCGCAGCCGGCCGTGGGCGACCAGTGCAGGCGGGCCGGGGTGTCGCACAGGTGCGTGGGGTCGTAGAGGAGGACCGGGCCCAGTTTGGCGCGGGCGTCCTTGGTGTCCTGCCAGACCGCGGGGTTCGAGGTGACGACGAGGGCGGGGCCGGCCGCGTCGCGTACGGCGGCCGTGGCGGCCGTACGCCGGGTGTCCTTCGGGGCCACGAGGATCTGCTCCGCGCCGGTGGCCGGGTCGGCGCCGGGGCCCGGGCCGGTATCGGGGACAGCCGCGGATCCGGTCGCAGGCGTGGGCTCCGGGGCCGGGCGCGGGGCCGGCACCTCGTGCTGGGCGGGGGCGGGGGCGGAAGCGGGGGCCGCGTACGGGGCCGGAGTTGGTGTGTCTTGCGGAGCCGGTTGTGGTGTCGTCCGCTCCGCGTGTCTGCGCAGTCGTACGGCCTTCCAGCGGGCCAGGGTGCCGACCACGAACACCGTCAGGACGACCAGGAGCATCAGCTGGCCGATGAACAGGCCCCAGAACAGGCCGTACCCCGACAGGTGGGCCGCGGGGGTGTCCGGCCAGGCGCCCGCGAGGTCGTGGGGCTTGCTGATCAAGTGGCGCATGGCCAGCGGCGTACGGGTGAAGGCGATGCCGTCGGGCCAGGCGCCGTGGGCGAACAGGCCGGCCAGGCCCGTGGCGGTCCACACCAGCAGGGTCAGGCCGAGGAGGAACGCGAGTGTGGCGACCAGCAGGCCGTCGGAGATGCCGCCCTGGCCTTCCCGACGCTGGTCTCGGTGATCGTCCGGTCTCACGTCCGTCCTCCTGCTCTACGCGACCGTCGACTCCGAGTCGCCGATGTGCTGTTCCACGAAGGCCGCCGCCCGTTCCTCCGCCTCGTGTTCGGCGGCGCGCAGGGCGTCGTCCGCGAGACGGTCGTCCGAGGACTCGGTCATCGCGCGGTCGGTGAAGACCAGGGGGCGTTCGGCCTCGGTGATCAGGTGTTTCACGACCTGGACGTTGCCGTTGACGTCCCAGACGGCGATGCCCGGGGTCAGGGACGGGATGATCTCCACGGCCCAGCGGGGCAGGCCGAGCACCCGGCCGGTGGCTCGCGCCTCGTCGGCCTTCTGGGCGTAGATCGTTCTGGTCGACGCCATCTTCAGGATCGCCGCGGCCTCCTTGGCGGCCGCGCCGTCGACCACGTCGGACAGGTGGTGGACGACCGCGACGAAGGACAGGCCGAGGCGGCGGCCGAACTTCAGCAGCCGCTGGAACAGCTGGGCCACGAACGGGCTGTTGATGATGTGCCAGGCCTCCTCGACCAGGAAGATGCGTTTCTTCCGGTCGGGGCGGATCCAGGTGTGCTCCAGCCACACGCCGACGATCGCCATGAGGATGGGCATGGCGATGGAGTTGCGGTCGATGTGGGAGAGGTCGAACACGATGAGCGGCGCGTCCAGGTCGATGCCGACCGTCGTCGGGCCGTCGAACATGCCGCGCAGGTCACCGTCGACGAGCCGGTCCAGGACCAGTGCGACGTCCAGGCCCCAGGCGCGTACGTCGTCTATGTCGACGTTCATCGACCGGGCGGATTCGGGCTCGGGGTGGCGCAGTTGGTCGACGATGTCGGTGAGGACCGGCTGGCGGTCGGCGATGGTCTCGTTGACGTAGGCGTGCGCGACCTTGAGGGCGAAGCCCGAGCGTTCGTCCAGGCCGTGGCCGAGGGCGACCTCGATGATGGTGCGCAGCAGGGCGAGCTGGCCGGTCGTCGTGATGGACGGGTCGAGCGGGTTGAGCCGGATGCCGTGGTCCAGGGCGGCCGTCGGGTCGAGCCGGATCGGCGTTATGCCCAGCTCCTCGGCGATGAGGTTCCACTCGCCGACGCCGTCCTCGCCCTGTGCGTCCAGGACGACGACCTGGCGGTCCTTGAAGCGGAGCTGACGCAGGACGTACGTCTTCTCCAGGGCGGACTTGCCGTTGCCGGATTCGCCGAGGACGAGCCAGTGGGGGGCGGGGAGCTGCTGGCCGTACAGCTGGAAGGGGTCGTAGATGTAGCCCTTCCCGGAGTAGACCTCGCGGCCGATGATGACGCCGGAGTCGCCGAGGCCGGGGGCGGCCGTCGGCAGGTAGACGGCCTGGGCCTGGCCGGTGGACGTGCGTACCGGCAGTCGTGTCGTCTCGACCTTCCCGAAGAGGAAGGACGTGAAGGCGTCCGTGAGGGCGGACAGCGGATCCCGCATCTGAACCTCAGCCCCTACCTTCGGATGCCGGTGGCGAACGGAAGCGTGTTCACGAAGGCGCGGTGGTGCTCGCGGTCGCACCACTCCAGCTTCAGGTACGACTTTCCGGCCGACGCCCGGATGGTCCGCTTGTCGCGGGCCAGGGCTTCGGGTGAGCGGGAGGAGACGGTGATGTAGCCGACGAGGTTGACTCCGGCGGCGCCGCTCGCGAGGTCTTCGCCGCGCTGGTCGAGACGGTTGTGGGCGGCGATGTCGCGGGGGTCGACGGTGCGGTTCATCTTGGCGGCGCGGGACGCCTCGGCCTCGTCGTTGGTCTTCTCCGTCAGCATGCGTTCGATGGCGACCTCGGTGGGCTCCAGGTCCATCGTGACGGCCACCGTGCGGATGACGTCCGGGGTGTGGACGAGGAGCGGGGCGAGGAAGTTGACGCCGACCGGGGTCATCGGCCACTCCTTGACCCAGGCGGTGGCGTGGCACCAGGGGGCGCGGGTGGTGGACTCCCGGGTCTTGGCCTGGAGGTAGGTGGGCTCCATGGCGTCGAGCTCGGCCGGCCAGGCGTTGCGCTTCGACATCGCCTGGATGTGGTCGATCGGGTGGTCCGGGTCGTACATGGAGTGGATGAGGGAGGCCAGCCGGCCCTGGCCGAGCGGCTGGCGGACCCGGATGTCGGCCTCCTGGAGGCGCGAGCAGATGTCGGTGAGCTCGCGGGCCATGACGACGGCGAGGCCGGCGTCCCGGTCGACCTTGCGGCCGTTGTGGGGGCGGGCGGCGCGGGCCATGGCCTGGCCCTCGGCGGCGAGCTCGCGCGTGTAGTGCATGCAGGCGACGAGGTACGCGCGGTGCTGCTCGCTGCTGGTCGACACCATCGACTGGAGCTGGTCGTACGACTGCTGGAGCCAGCCCGGGGCGCGGTCGTCGCCGCGGACGGCGACGTCCTTGGCGTGGGCGTCGGGGTCGGCGGGGAGGGTGCGGGCGAGCATCTGGATGCGGGTGACGAAGCCGTCGCCGTTGGCCACGTGCTTCAGGAGGGTGCCGAACCGGTCGACGAGCGCCTCCTGGTCCTCGGAGTCGCGCAGGCCGACGCCGGGGCCCTCGATCTCGATGGCGGCGGTGACGGTCTTGCGGTCCGCGTGCAGCAGGACGGCGATCTCGTCGGGTCCGAACGGGGCGGCCAGCCAGGTGATGCGGCCGATACCGGGCGGCGGGCCGACCTCGACCTCGCGCCCGTCGAGCCGGGTGCCGGCCTCCATGGCGGTGGAACGGTACGTCGTGCCCTGCCGGAGGGTGCGCTTGTAGCTGCGGTTGATCTCGTACCACTTGTAGAACGTGCGGCGCTTGTACGGCACGTAGACGGCGCTGAGCGCCAGCAACGGGAAGCCCACCAGCAGCACGATGCGCACGGGCAGGACGGGGACGAGGAGCCCGCACATCATGCCGAGGAACGCGCCCGCGATGATCAGGGCGATCTCGCCGGACTCGCGGTTGCGGCCGACGATGCCGTTCGGCCGGGCGCGGCCGATCAGGTACGTGCGGCGGGGCGTGATCGTGTGGGACAGGTGGGAATCGGTCGTCAACGCCCTTCACCTCCGGTGCTGTTGTTGCGGTTGTTGCCGGCGTGCGGGGTGTTCGCCGGGCTGCCCCGGCGGGGTGCGGGTGCGGCGGAGGGGCCGGATCCGCCGCTCGGGGTGCGCGAGCTGTGCGCGGCGACGCCACTGGAGGCGGGGTTGGCCGGGCGGGGCGCGGAGGATCCCGACTGACCGTTGTTGTCGGCCCGGGAACTGTGCGTCTTGATGCCCTGGGCGACGAGGGTGGCCGGGGAGCTGATGACGGCGGCGGCCTTGCCTTCGGCGCCCTGCATCAGGCGGTTGTTGCGGGAGCCGGCGAGTTCGTCGCCGAAGCCGGGAACGAAGCGGTAGATCATCGCGGACGCGAAGATGGCGAGCAGGATGATGGCGAGGCCGGAGACGACGGCGGAGAACGCGTCGGGGCCCTCTTCGGCGGACAGCGCGCCGGCCAGGCCGAGCACGATCACGATGACGGGCTTGACGAGAATGACCGCGATCATGATTCCGGCCCAGCGCCGTACGTGGCCCCACAGGTTCTTGTCGACGAGCCCGGCGTAGACGACGGTGCCGAGCAGGGCGCCCACGTAGAGCAGGGCGGCGCGGATGACGAGTTCCAGCCAGAGGACGCCGGCCGCGACGATCGACACCAGCGACACCACGATCAGCATGATCGGGCCGCCGCCGATGTCCTCGCCCTTCTTCAGGGAGGCGGAGAACGTCCCGAAGAACTCGTCCGTCTGGTCGCCCGTCGCCTTGGCCAGGACCTCGGTGACGCCGTCGGTGGCCGACACGATCGTGTAGAGGATCAGGGGCGTGAAGGCGGAGGCCAGCACGGTGAGCCACAGGAAGCCGACGGCCTCCGACAGCGCGGTGGTCAGCGGCACGCCGCGCACCGCCCGCTTTGCGACGGCCAGCAGCCACAGCAGCAGCGTGAGGACCGTCGACGCGGCGAAGACGACGGCGTACTGCTGGAGGAACGTCGGGTTCGTGAAGTCGACGTTCGCGGTGTCCTCGACGGCGGCACTGAGCTTGTCGACGGTCCAGGAGGCGGCCTCGGCACAGCCCTTGGCGAGGGAGGAGAGGGGGTCGACGGTGCCGGTGGGGTCGTCCAGGGAGTTCGAGCCGGGGCGGCTGCTGCCGTCGCTCTCGCAGTAGTCCTTGGCGGGGCCCCGGATGAGAGCGCAGGAGTCGTCGCTGTTTGTCGGGCTCGGGCTGGGGTCGGCGAGGGCCCGGGTGGCGAACAGCATCGCAACGCTCTGGGCGACGGCGGCGGATGCCGCGATCTTGAGCAGGGGGCGGTTAGCGCGCATAGGTGAAGCCTCCGTACTCCTCGACGGCCTTCGTCATGTCGTCGGCGGTGGAGGCTCTCTGGTCGCGGCCGACCGGAACGGGACCGTCCTTCTGCTCGAAGTCGGTGATTTTCCAGTCGTTGTCGACCCACCGCAGCCCGTATGTGGTGGTGTACCAGCTCTCGGTCACCGGATGTTTCGACTTGTCGCCGGACAGGCCGAACAGGGACGTGTACCAGACCTCGACCGTCGCCTCGGCGGAACTGGACGCGGTGACCTTGGTGCCCACCGGAACGACACGTGAGACGAAGGTCTGGCCGGCTGGTGCGGAGCCGTCCTTCTCTAGGCCGATGTTGTCCAGGAACTGCTCGCTCGCATACGCCTTGTCGAGCCCGGCCCGCCGGGCTGCGGCGACGTCGGGCGTGTAGACGGCGTCGACGATCGCGTGCCGGCTGTCCTTCTGGAACATGTCGGTCGACCCGAGAGCCACGGAATAGTTCGCCGCCGCGCTCTCCGCCCCCTGCGCGTCATGGGCGAACCCCGAAGGAATCCCGCCGTTTTTCGACGTCACCGGACGTTGGCCGGAAGCTGCTGTCGAGGAGGCTTCCGGTGTGGGGGCTGCTGTCCCGGTGGGAGGGGTGTCGTCTCCGCCGCCGCGGTTCGCGAAGGCGATCGCCGCGATGAGGAGGGCGACCACGCCGACGACGGTCACCATGCCGCGGGACGACGACCGGCCGCCCCGCCGCGCACCCCCGTAGACGTCGCCGCCCGTGTCGGGCAGCCGGGTGCGTGTCTGCCCCGTGCCGCCGTAGCCGCCGGAGTCCTCGCGCTCGTCACCGAGACTCATGCCGCGTACGCCCCCTCGACGTCGAACGGATACTCCTCGTGGTGCAGTCCCTTGCGGTACGACGGTAGCCGCGCTGGTTGCCGCGTGGGCGCGGTGTGGTGACTCGGCATCGGGAGACGCAACCTCGGTCGGCACGGCGGGCGGGTGGGTCGAAGGGGCAACCGGGCGGGCCCGGGGTGGACTGGCCGACGTTCTGAACGCGCCGCTACACGGCCATGCCGTACACGATGGTGAACAGCGTGCCGAGTGAGCCGATGATGAACACACCGGTCAGGCCCGCGATGATGAGGCCCTTGCCCTGTTCGGCGCTGAAGGTGTCACGCAGCGCGGTGGCGCCGATGCGCTGCTTGGCCGCACCCCAGATGGCGATGCCGAGGCAGAGGAGGATCGCGACCGCCATGACCACTTCGATCATCACCTTGGCCTCGTTGCCCAGGCTGCCGAAGGGGCCCCAGTCCGGAGCGATCCCGCCGATGATGGTGTTGATGTCTCCCTCGTCGGCCGCAAAGAGCATGTAAGTCACCGCCCCTGGTGGGTAGTTCCGCAGTCCCCCCTGCGGTGCGCAGAGGTCGGACTCATTGTCGCCGACAAATGCGCTGCCGTATGTCGACTTGACGTCATTGCCTGGCGGGTTTCGTACCAACAGCTTGCCACCACGCCGGCTGTGCCCCTCGCCGGCTCGGGAAATGGCGGGTGAACAGTCATATCGTCACTCTGTGTATCACGGCGGGTTACTCCGGACAATGGCGTGTGGGAGGAACCCCGCACGTGGTTCCATCGTTGAGCCCTTTCCGCCAGTCCTGGGAACGCATCGGTTGCGCGGGATGCCGGCGGGGAAGCTTTTAGACTGTTCGGTGGACTTCGGGGTGGCAAAGGGTGGATGACGGTGCGTAAGGCATGGGTCGTGGGGATCGCGGTCGGTGGCTCCGCGCTCGCCTTCGTCATGCTGCTCGTGGTCGGGGTGTACGTCGTCGCCGGGAACCTCGCCAACAGTGCGGGGGGCGCCGGCAAGCAGCTGGCCAAGGGGTCGGTGCCCGCCGCGTACCAGAGGCTCGTGCAGCAGTGGGGGAATCTCTGCCCGGCCATCAACCCCGCGCTGCTGGCCGCGCAGCTGTACCAGGAGAGCGGGTTCAATCCGGGGGCGAAGAGCCCGGCGCAGGCGCAGGGCATCGCCCAGTTCATTCCCGGTACCTGGGCGACGCACGGGATCGACGGTGACGGGGACGGCGACCGGGACGTCTGGGATCCGAAGGACGCGATTCCGTCGGCCGCGTCGTACGACTGCGAACTCGCCAAGTACGTCGAGGACGTTCCGGGCAGCGCGACCGAGAACATGCTGGCGTCGTACAACGCGGGCGCCTACGCGGTCATCAAGTACGGGGGCGTGCCGCCGTACCGGGAGACGCAGAACTACGTCAGAACCATCACGAAGCTGAGCGAGAGCTTCGCCGCTCCCGTCACCCGCGTCGACCCCTCCCAGCAGGCCGCCGGGGCCATCGCCTACGCGCAGAAGAAGCTCGGGACGCTGTACCTGTGGGGCGGCAACGGTACGCCTGAGCAGGGCGGACGGTTCGACTGCTCCGGGCTGACCAAGGCCGCGTACCAGAGTGTGGGCGTGACCCTGCCGCGCGTGGCCAACGATCAGTACAACGCCGGTCCGCATCCCGGGCGGGGCGAGCTGCTCCCCGGTGACCTGGTGTTCTTCTCGGACGACCTCACCAACTCGCGTGCCATCCGGCACGTCGGTATCTATGTCGGTGGCGGTTACATGATCAACGCTCCCCGGACGGGGGCGGTCATTCGTTTCGATCCGATCGACACCGCCGACTACTTCGGGGCCACTCGCGTCACCGAAGATGGCGCGAAAGCGCTCCCCACCACAGTGTGACCGACGGTGAACCCCACCCCTGAACTGCGATGACGAGTCTCTCTTCGGTAACGTCTGAGTGATCGTTCGGTGGAATGTGGAACGTATGCGAGGGGGCCGTGCGTTCCTGATGACGTATCCGGACGACCGTGCCGACGCATGTCGGCGGCGAGTCCTCGGACCACGGGGGTGACAAGCGGCGCACACTGGTGTGCGCCGGGGAAAGAAGACGACGAAGGGGCCGCAGCACCATGGCTGGACTCGCCGCATCCGGGTCGAACCCCGACGTCGAGCTGCTGTACGACATCAATGGCCTGGCCAAGGACGCACCCGCCTGGTTCGACCGGGTGATGAGCTACGTCGGCGAGTACGGGCTGCTGCTCGCGATGGTCCTGCTCGTGCTGGGCTGCTGGTGGACCGTGCGCCGCAGGGGCGGGGCGGACGCCGCGCCGTCCGTCGCCGCGCTGTTGTGGGCCCCGCTCGCGGCAGGCGTCGCCGTCCTGGTGAACGTGCCGATACGAGGATTCGTGGAACGGCCCCGGCCGTTCCGGGTGCATCAGGGGCTCGAGGTGCTCCAGCCCGGCAAGACCGACTTCTCGTTCGTCAGCGACCACGCCACGATCACCATGGCCATGGCGGTCGGCCTGTTCGTCGCCCACCGGAAGTTCGGCATCGCCGGCATCGTCCTGGCGCTCTTCGAGGGCTTCTGCCGGGTCTACATGGGCGTGCACTACCCGACGGACGTCGTGGGCGGCTTCGCGCTCGGCACGGCCGTCGCGCTGCTGCTCTCCCCGGTCGCCATGGCGCTGCTGACGCCGCTGGTCGAGATGGTCGAGCGGTCCCCGCGCGCGGGTGTGCTCGTCGCCGCCCGCCGCTCCCCGTCCGACGGCGGCGACACGGTGGCGCCGGATGCCGCGTCCGGTCGGCGCCCGGGGGCCGAGGAGCGGGATCTCGCCGCCTGACACCGCCCATGGGGACCACCGGGGGCCTGCGGGTTCCTACGGGGTCTGCGGGCGGGTGAAGAAACCGGTCGGGTCGTACCGGCGCTTCAGCCGCGTCAGGCGCGGTGCCGCGTCGCCGTAGTAGGCCGTGCGCCAGTCGGGGAGCGTCGGGTCCGTGTAGTTCTGGTACGCCGCTCCCGACGCGTACGGCCGCATGGCGTGGTGAGCCTCCGCCAGCCAGGCCTGGGCCGTCCGGCCCGAGGTGCCGGGGCGCCAGGCCGCGATGTACTGGGCCAGCATGCGTGAGCGCCGGTGCACGAACGCGGTGTCCGCCGGGGCGACCCGGTTCACGGCGCCCCCCAGCGCCGTCAGCGAGAAACCGCCCGTGCCGCCGCGCACCGACCGGATGCCCGAGAGCAGCGCGCCGACGCCCTCCGCCGACAGCGACCGGTCGTAGAAGTCCGAGCGTGCCGCGTACGTCTCCCGGGCCAGCGCGCCCCGGGGGGAGCGGCCCGGGGTGTCACCCGGCAGATGGCAGTCGGCGTCGGGGGCGAAGGACGAGCAGCCGGCGTACAGCTCCATGGACTCCTCGTACGAGCGGCGGCGCAGGGACACACTGCTCGCCGGGGCGCCGATGCGGTCGGCCAGCCGGTCCACGGCGTTCTGGAGTTCGCCGTACGTGCCCAGGGAGAACGCGGAGACGGAGACCGTCGGGGTCGCGCCCGCGGCGCTGTCCAGGTGCAGCGACGACCAGATCTCGTCGGGCCGGTCCGGGCCCCACTCCTGCCAGGCCCGCACCACGGCGGCGGCCGTCGGCCAGGGCCAGGCGAGGTACGCCGTGACGCCCTGTGGCGCCGGATGCGTGCGGAAGTGCAGCTCCGTGACGACGCCGAAGGTGCCGTTGCCGGCGCCGCGCAGCGCCCAGAACAGGTCCTTGTTCTCTCGCGCGTCGGCGCCGAGCTGTGCGCCGTCCGCCGCGACCAGCGTCACCCTGGTCAGGTTGTCGCAGGTCAGGCCGTATGCGCGGGAGGTGACGCCGTGGCCTCCGCCGAGGGCGAGGCCGGAGACGCCGACCGTGGGGCACGAACCGGCCGGGATCGTCACGCCCTTGGCGGCGAGGGCGCGGTAGACGTCGATGAGCCTGGCCCCCGCCCCGACGACCGCCTCGCCGCCGCTCACCCGGATCCGGGACAGCCGGGAGACGTCGACGACGAGACGGCCGTCGCCCGAGGACCAGCCGGCGTAGGAGTGGCCGCCGTTGCGGAGGGAGACGCGCAGGCCGTGGGTGCGGGCGTACGCCAGGGTCGTACGGATGTCGTCGGGGTGGGCGACGTAGGCGACGGCTGCGGGTTTCAGGCCGTCGAAGCGGGTGTTGTAGAGCTGCCGGGCGGCCTGCCAGTCCGCGTCGCCCGGCCGCACCAGGGAGCCGTCGAGGCCGCGCGCGAGGGCCGGCCAGTCGGGGGAGGCCGTGGCACGCGGGCGTGACGGTGCGCGGGAGGCGGGGGTGGCGTGCGGGCCCGCGTGCGCCGTGCCGGAGCCGCCGCTGTCGCAGGCGCCCGCGAGGACCGCGGTGGCGGCCACCGCGCCGCCGGTGATGAACGTACGCCGGTCCATGAGCGCCTCCCGAGAGTCCCGAGTCCCGTGGAACGGGACGGGACTGCGGGCGCCGGGGTTCCATGGCCGTCCGCCCGGGGGGTGCGCCCCGCCGCTTCCGCCGCCGCTCTCGGACGCCGTTTCACGTCACCGTTCTCAGCCGGTGGCGTGGGTCTCCGCGTCCGAGCGGGCCAGGCCGCGGGCCCGGCGGGCGGGGCCGCGCCAGCCGCAGGTGCAGCGGGCCACACAGAACGGTCCCTGTTCGACCGTCGTGGTGCGGTGCCGCGCCGTGTCCTCCGAGGGATCGAGCCCGTCCTGCTGCGTCACGCGCTCCACGGTAAGGGGAGCCGCGGGGCGGACTCGTACCCGGGCGCGTGACGGGGTCCTCCACGCGTCGTTAACCAGAGGGACGAAGAGCCCGTATCGGACAGCGGTGGTTGGGGGTAGGCAGGCGATGGCTGGGCGGCACAGGCGGACGGTCGGCGCGCTCGTCGCGGTGGGGCTGGTGGGCTGCGTCGGTCTCGGTGCCGGCGGCTGCACCGGGAGCCAGACGGCCGCGGGCGCCGAGGCGATGGCGGGCGACGCGGTCGTGGTGCTGCGCCGGGCGGCGGACCGGCTGGCCGAGGCGGGCAGTTCCAGGGCCCGTACGTCGATGGAGATGGCGACCGGCGGCACCCGGGTGACCATCCGCGGCGAGGGCGTGTACGACTACCGCCGACGGCTCGGGCGGCTGAAGGTGCTGCTGCCGCAGGACCCGGCCGGCCCGCAGCGGCCGATCACCGAACTCCTCGCACCGGGCGCCCTGTTCATGAAGAACCGCGGTGCCGGGGTCCCCGCCGACAAGTGGGTGCGGGTGGACACGGCCACGCTGTCCGACGGGAACCTGGTCACCGGCGGTGCCACGGACCCGTTCGCCGCCGCGGAGGTGCTGCGCGGCACCCGGCGGGCGACCTTCGTGGGGTCCGCCGAGGTCGCCGGGACCGCGGTGCGGCACTACCGGGGGACCGCCGACCTCGTGGTGGCCGCGCGGGCTGCCACGAAGTCCGGCCGGGGGGCGCTCGCGTCGGCGGCGGAAGGATTCGCCACGGCGGTGGTCCCGTTCGACGTGTATCTGGACGACATGGGCCGCATCCGGAAGGTCCGTCACCGGTTCAGTTTCGTCAACGGCCGCCAGAAGGGGCCCGTCGCCGTCGCCTCCACGATCCTGCTGTTCGACTTCGGCGCCCCGGCGCGGGTACGGCTGCCGAAGAGCGAGGACATCTACGCCGGCCGGATCGCCGAGGAGTGAGAGGGCCTGCCGGGCCGTGCGGGGTACGGAGTGAGAAAGACCACGCGTATGTGTGACGGGCGTCGAGAACTAGCCCTTCCGTGCCATGCGCGGTGCGTGCGCCGCTGCCTACTCTAGGAAGCCGGTGACGGCAGAGACGAGGTGACGCGCGTGGCTCCGGTCGGCGGTACGGCAGTTCAGGACCACGTGGCTCTCGCCGAGATCGAACTGTGCGGCGAGCTGATCATCGCCGCGTCGGCCGCCCACGAGGAGCGGCTCAGCCTGGAGAGCATCGACGAGGTCCTGAAGGTGGGCGAGGAGCGACGGTCCGGCGCTCTCCCGGAGTGATCGCCGGGCGGCCCCCAAAAAACCGCCGGGTGACCGGAAATCGCCCCTGCATACGCGTCCGGCCGGAGCCGGCCCCGCTCAGGTGCGCAGCAGACGCCCGATGGCCTTGGTGGCCTCTTCGACCTTCGCGTCGATCTCGGCGCCGCCCTTGACGGCGGCGTCGGCGACGCAGTGGCGCAGGTGCTCCTCCAGCAGTTGCAGCGCGAAGGACTGCAGGGCCTTGGTGGAGGCGGACACCTGGGTGAGTATGTCGATGCAGTAGACGTCCTCGTCGACCATCCGCTGCAGGCCCCGGATCTGGCCCTCGATACGGCGCAGCCGCTTGAGGTGCTCGTCCTTGCGCTGGTGGTAGCCGTGGATGCCGCGGTCGTGGTCGGTCACGATGTCCGTCCGGTCCGCGGCTTGTGCCGCCTGCGGTGCGGAGGGCGCGCCGGCGCCGGCCTCGGTGGTCGTCATCGCGTCCTCCTGGTGAGCGGATGGCGGACATATACCCCTAGTGGGTATATGGTAACGAACTTCCTGGGTATACGCCTCTTGCCCGACGCGGGGTGCGGCGGCCGGGTCGCAGGGCCTTTGCCGCCCCCGTGCTCATCACTGTGACCCATGGGCGACACTGGTGTCCGGCCCGATAGCCGTGGCCGGATGATGCGCCTAGCATCAGCCTGACCAAAACCGATGCAGCCCGAGGACCCCACGTGCGCTTTCGTCTGACCCCCAGGGAGACGAGCTTCTACGACATGTTCGCCGCATCCGCGGACAACATCGTCACGGGCTCGAAACTCCTCATGGAACTGCTCGGAGCGGACGCTTCCGCCCGGGTCGAGATCGCGGAGCGTATGCGGGCCGCCGAACACGCGGGTGACGACGCGACGCACGCGATCTTCCACCAGTTGAACTCCTCGTTCATCACGCCGTTCGACCGCGAGGACATCTACAACCTCGCGTCGTGCCTGGACGACATCATGGACTTCATGGAGGAGGCCGTCGACCTCGTCGTCCTCTACAACGTCGAGGAACTGCCCAAGGGCGTCGAGCAGCAGATCGAGGTCCTGGCCCGCGCGGCGGACCTGACCGCCGAGGCGATGCCCCACCTGCGGACCATGGACAACCTCACCGAGTACTGGATCGAGGTCAACCGGCTGGAGAACCAGGCCGACCAGATCCACCGCAAGCTGCTCGCCCACCTGTTCAACGGCACGTACGACGCGATCGAGGTGCTGAAGCTCAAGCAGATCGTGGACGTGCTCGAAGAGGCCGCGGACGCCTTCGAGCACGTGGCGAACACGGTGGAGACCATCGCCGTCAAGGAGTCCTGACCCGTACATGGACACCTTGGCTCTGGTCGTGACCATCGGGGTCGCGCTCTTCTTCACGTACACCAACGGCTTCCACGACTCGGCGAACGCGATCGCCACGTCCGTGTCCACGCGGGCGCTGACGCCGCGGGCGGCGCTGGCGATGGCCGCGGTCATGAACCTCGCCGGCGCGTTCCTCGGCTCCGGGGTCGCCAAGACCGTCAGCGAAGGGCTGATCGAGACGCCCGAGGGCTCGACGGGCATGGGGATCCTCTTCGCCGCGCTCGTCGGGGCGATCACCTGGAACCTCATCACCTGGTACTTCGGGCTGCCGTCCTCCTCCTCGCACGCCCTGTTCGGGGGCATGGTGGGCGCGGCGCTGGCGGGCGGCACGGCCGTGTACTGGAACGGGGTGCTGGAGAAGGTCGTCATACCGATGTTCATCTCGCCCGTGGTCGGTCTGCTGGCCGGGTACCTGGTGATGACGGCGATCATGTGGATCTTCCGGCGGGCCAATCCGCACAAGGCGAAGCGGGGTTTCCGCATCGCGCAGACCGTGTCGGCGGCGGGTATGGCGCTGGGGCACGGTCTTCAGGACGCGCAGAAGACGATGGGCATCGTGGTCATGGCCCTCGTCATCGCCGACGCCGAGGACTACGGCGATCCCATTCCGGTCTGGGTGAAGATCGCGTGCGCGGTGATGCTGTCGCTGGGGACGTATGCCGGCGGGTGGCGGATCATGCGGACGCTGGGGCGGAAGATCATCGAGCTGGATCCGCCGCAGGGGTTCGCCGCGGAGACGACCGGGGCGTCGATCATGTTCACGACGGCGTTCCTGTTCAAGGCGCCGATCTCCACGACGCACGTCATCACGTCGGCGATCATGGGCGTCGGGGCGACGAAGCGGGTGAACGCCGTGCGGTGGGGTGTCGCCAAGAACATCATCCTCGGGTGGTTCATCACGATGCCGGCCGCCGCTGTGGTGGCGGCCTGTGCGTTCTGGCTGGTGAACCTGGCGTTCCTGTAGGGCCCCGGGTGGTCCCGCCGCCCTGCGTCTTCTCCTCACCCGGTGCCCTCGGGGCGCCGGGTGACGTGGTTTCCCGGAGGCTGTACGAAGGCCCGCCCCCGGGAGCCGGGGGCGGGCCTGGCCTCGTGGTGGCACCGCCATGCAGCACCGCGAGGGGATCAGGGGGATCGGACACGGGTCAGCCGAAGCGGCCCGAAATGTAGTCCTCCGTGGCCTGGACCGACGGGTTGGAGAAGATGCGCTCCGTGTCGTCGATCTCGATCAGCTTGCCGGGCCGGCCCACGGCCGCCAGGTTGAAGAACGCCGTGCGGTCGGAGACGCGCGCCGCCTGCTGCATGTTGTGCGTCACGATGACGATCGTGAAGCGTTCCTTCAGCTCGCCGATCAGGTCCTCGATGGCCAGGGTGGAGATCGGGTCCAGGGCCGAGCAGGGCTCGTCCATCAGCAGGACGTTCGGCTCCACCGCGATCGCCCGCGCGATGCACAGACGCTGCTGCTGACCGCCGGACAGGCCCGAGCCCGGTTTGTTCAGGCGGTCCTTGACCTCGTTCCAGAGGTTCGCGCCGCGCAGGGACCTCTCGACCACGTCGTCCAGCTCGGACTTCCTGTACGAGCCGTTCAGGCGCAGGCCCGCCGCCACGTTGTCGTAGACGGACATCGTGGGGAACGGGTTCGGGCGCTGGAAGACCATGCCGACCTCGCGCCGTACGGCCACGGGGTCGATGCCGGTGCCGTACAGGTTCTCGTCGTCGAGCACGACCTTGCCCTCGACGCGACCGCCCGGCGTGACTTCGTGCATGCGGTTCAGGGTCCGCAGGAACGTGGACTTGCCGCAGCCGGACGGTCCGATGAAGGCCGTCACGGAGCGCGGCTCGATCGTCATCGAGATGTCCTCGATGGCGAGGAACGAGCCGTAGTAGGCGTTGAGGCCGCTGACGTCGATGCGCTTGGCCATGTCAATCACTGCTTCCTTCGGGTCGGGGAGGGCCTCAGCGACCGGTCTTCGGGGCCTTCCAGCGGGCGATGCCGCGGGCCACCAGGTTGAGGATCATGATGAACGCGATGAGTGTCAGGGCCGCCGCCCAGGCACGGTCGTACGCCGCGCCGGAGCCGCCGCTGTTCGCGTACTGCAGGTAGATGTACATCGGCAGCGACGCCTGCGGGTCGGAGAACGGGTTCGCGTTGATGAAGTTCGTGCCCCAGACCAGCAGCAGCACGGGCGCGGTCTCGCCGGTGATCCGGGCCACGGCCAGCATCACGCCGGTGGTGATGCCGCCGATCGACGTCGGCAGGACCACCTTCAGGATCGTGCGCCACTTGGGGACGCCGAGCGCCAGTGACGCCTCGCGCAGCTCGTTCGGGACGAGCTTGAGCATCTCCTCGGTGGAGCGGACGACCACCGGAATCATCAGGATGGCCAGGGCGAGCGAGCCGGCGAATCCGGAGTAGCCCATGCCGAGGACCACGATCCACAGGCTGAGGACGAACAGGCCGGCGACGATCGACGGGACGCCCGTCATGACGTCGACGAAGAAGGTGACGGCCGTGGCGAGCCTGCCGCGCCCGTACTCGACCAGGTAGATCGCGGTGAGCACGCCCACCGGGACGGAGATCAGGGTGGCGAGGCCGACCTGCTCCAGCGTGCCCAGCAGCGCGTGGTAGACGCCGCCGCCGGGCTCGGTGTCCGCGACGACGCCCATCGAGTGGGTGAGGAAGTAGCCGTCGAGGACCTTCGCGCCCTGCTCGACGGTCTCCAGGATCAGCGAGGCCAGCGGCAGCACGGCCAGGACGAACGCGACCCAGACCAGGCTGGTCGCGATGCGGTCCCTGGCCTGCCGGCGGCCCTCGACGGACGCGGAGATCCCGTACGTCCCGGCGACGAAGGCGAGTGCGGCGATCAGGCCCCACTGGATGTCGCTGTGCAGTCCGGCGGCGGCGCTGATGCCGAGGCCGGCCGCGACGGAACCGGCGGCGACCGCCCAGGGGAACCACGTGGGCAGGGTCGCGCCGCGCAGGGAACCGCGCTCGGCGGTGAGGGTGGCGGGTGCGTGGCTCATGCGTTGGCCCCCGAGTACTCCTTGCGGCGGGCGATGATCAGCCGGGCCGCGCCGTTGACCAGCAGGGTGATGACGAAGAGGACCAGACCGGACGCGATGAGGGCGTCGCGGCCCATGGTGGTGGCCTCGTTGAACTTGCTGGCGATGTTCTGGGCGAAGGTGCCGCCGCCCGGGTCGAGCAGGCTGGCGGTGATGTCGAAGCTCGGCGAGAGGACCATCGCGACGGCCATCGTCTCGCCGAGGGCGCGGCCGAGGCCCAGCATCGACGCGGAGATCACGCCGGAGCGGCCGAAGGGCAGGACCGACATGCGGATGACCTCCCAGCGCGTGGCTCCGAGGGCCAGCGCCGCCTCCTCGTGCATCCGCGGGACCTGCCGGAAGACCTCGCGGCTCACGTTGGTGATGATCGGCAGGATCATGATCGCGAGCAGGATGCCGACGGTGAACAGCGAGCGGGGGGCGCCGCCGTGCCAGTCGAGGACGCCGGTCCAGCCGAGGTACTCGTCCATCCAGCCGTACAGGCCGCTGAGGTTCGGGACCAGGACGAGGGCGCCCCACAGGCCGTAGACGATGGACGGCACGGCGGCCAGCAGGTCGATGACGTAGCCGATGGTGCCGCCCAGCCTGCGCGGCGCGTAGTGCGTGATGAACAGCGCGATGGCGACGGCGACCGGGACCGCGATCACCATGGCGACGACCGACGACACGACGGTGCCGAAGACCAGCACCGCGATGCCGAACCGCGGCGGCAGGCCGCTCGGGTTCCACTCGAAGCTGGTGAGGAAGCCGGCCTCGTCCTTGCCGATCGCGAGAGCGGCCCGGTAGGTCAGGAAGGCCGCGATGGCCGTCATGATCACCAGGACGAGGATGCCGGAACCGCGGGAGAGGCCCACGAAGATCCGGTCGCCGGGGCGGGTGGCGCCACGGGCGGCGCGCTGCTCCTCGGCGGGGCGGGGCGGGACGGGCTCAGGTGCGGTTGCGGTGGGCGTCTGCGTGGATATGTCCATTGGGTTCTCCGGTCTGCGGAGCCGCCCGCCGGGCGGCTCTCACGGAGCCCCGCGGGTAGCGGGCTGCTCCTGGCGGCGGTGCACCGGACAGCGCGGACCGGCCCCGGTGTCCCGCCGCCGGCCGTACGGCGACGGACGGGGCCCGTGGGCCGGACCGCGACTCAGGTCAGCTCAGGCCCGAGACGGTCTCGCGGACCTTGCTGATGATCTCGGCCGGCATCGGGGCGTAACCGGCGTCGGCCAGCAGGCCCTGCCCGTCCTCGGAGGCCAGGTAGGTCAGGAAGGACTTGGTGGCGGGCAGGGTGTCCGCCTTGTTGCCCTTGTCGCAGGCGATCTCGTAGGTCACGAGGACGATCGGGTACGCATTGTCGGCCGAGGGCGTGTAGTCGAGCTCCAGCGCCAGGTCCTTGCCCGTGCCGACGACCTTGGCGGCGCCGACGGCGGCGGTCGCGTTCTCGATCGTGGCCTTGACCGGCTGCGCGGCCCCGGTCTTGACGTCGACCGTCGTGATGCCGTCCTTGGCGTAGGACAGCTCGAAGTAGCCGATCGCGCCGGACGTGGCCTTGACCTGCTGCGCCAGGCCGGAGGAGCCGTTGGCGGACTGGCCGCCCCTGGCCTTCCACGCCTTCTCGGGCTCGTACGTCCAGTCCTTGGGCGCGGCGGCCTTCAGGTACTTGGTGAAGTTGTCCGTGGTACCGGACTCGTCGGAGCGGTGGAAGGCCTGGATCTGCAGGTCCGGGAGCTTCGCGCCGGGGTTCAGCTTCGCGATGGCCGGGTCGTTCCACTTCTTGATCCGCGTGTCGAAGATCTTGGCGAGCGTGGGGGCGTCCAGGGTGAGCGAGTCGACGCCCGGGACGTTGAAGCCGACCGCGATCGGGCCGCCGACCATCGGCAGGTCGATGCCCTGGCCGCCCTCGCAGACCTTCTTGGAGGCCTCGATCTCCTCCGGGTCCAGCGCCGAGTCCGAACCGGCGAACGCGGTCTGGCCCTGGGTGAACGCGGTGATGCCGGCGCCGGACCCGTCGGGACGGTAGTTGACCTGAACGTTCTGGCACGCGGCGGTGTACTGCTTGATCCACGCGTCGATCGCGTTCTTCTGGGCGGAGGAGCCGGAGGCCTGGAGCCGGCCCTTGGCGTCGCCGCACTCGATGCTGCCCGCCTGCTGGGTGGTGGCGCCACCCTCGCTGTTGCCGCCGGTGTCGTCGGAGCCGCACGCCGTGAGGGCCAGGGCGCCGGAGACGGCGAGAGCACCGAGAGCGAGGGCCCGCCGGTTCTTGCGCTGAAGCTTCACTTGAGGGAGTTCCTTCCGAAAGCCGCCGTCCTGAATCCGGCGGCGTGCGAAGTGTGCGAAGTCTGTTCGGCGCGGGCGCGGGACCGGGGATGTTCCGGCACGGCTCGCACCGCGTAACGCCGAAATTAGGCAGAACAGGTGAAGGCGCCGATGGGCGTGAATGAACGCGGGGTGAACCCCTGCGGACGGTGCGGTGAGGTGACGGAACGCCTACCGCGCGGACACGGACTGCTCTCTCCGCCAGCAGCGCTGGAACGCGTACCGGGCCGCCTCCACCTCGTGCCGCTGGTCGGCGTGGAGCACGCCGAGCGCGTACGCGGTCGCCGGGGTGATCCGGGGGGTCCGGGCCGCGTGGGCCGCGGCTGCCGCCGCCTCCGAGGCGTCGCGGTGCAGATCGAGGGCCCGGCCGGCGGCCGCCAGCCGTATGCCGGGTGCCTCCGGCAGGTCCGCGGGGGCGCTCCCGTCGTATGCGTCGTGCGTGTCGTACGCGCCGTGCTCACCGGGCCCGCCGTGCTCGCCGTACTCACCGGGCCCGCCGGGCGTTCCGTCCGCGCCGTGCAGCACCTCGCGTGCGTAGCGGTGCAGGCGCAGCAGCAGGCGGACCTGGTGCCAGGGGGCGTCCTGCGGGTGCGGGGCCGGGTCGGGTGACAGGCCGTGGACCAGCGCCTCCGAGTTGTACGGGCTGCCCGCGGTGGTCAGCGGCAGCGCCTCGACCGCAGCGGCGAGCCGCTCCTCGGCCGCTTCCGCCGACGCCCGCAGAGCCGCGCTCGCGACCGCCCCGGCGAGGGGGACTTCGCCGGCCAGGACGGCGACCCTGTCGGCGACCGCGTGGAAGCGGCTGCTGCCGAGGGCCTGGAGGGCGGTGGAGTGGGCGCGGCTCCGGGCCAGGGTCAGCCGCCGTTCGAGGAGGGCGCCGGCCTTCGCGGCGCCGACCGTGAGGCTGCCGCGTTCCGGGCCGGCCGCCGGGTGGGGATGCGGGCCGCCGGATCCCGCCGCGCCGCCCTGCCGCGGGAGCACGTCCGTTCCCGACAGGCGGTGCAGGGCGTGGAGCAGCCGTTCCAGCCGGGAGGCGTACGTGTGCTCCAGGGCCAGCGTGCCCGACACCCAGGCCAGTTCCGGGCGCATCGACTCCACCCAGCCGGCGTCGAGGTGCGCCTGGAAGGTGTGCAGGCTGCCGCTGATCCGGCGGGCCGCCCGGCGCAGCGCGCGGGCCGCGTCGGCGGACCCCTCCGAGCCGTTCGCCGGGCCCGGGCCCCCCGCCTCCCGGTGCAGCCGCAGCGCACGGAGGAACTCCGTGGCCCGGCTCCGCAGGTAGGAGGCCAAGGCGTCCCCGGCCAAGGCGTCCACGGCCGGTGCGTCCCCGGCCGCTGCGTCCCGGGTCACCGGCGGGGCGGAGGGGCCGGGTCGGGTTTCGCCCCCCGGGTGCCCCGCCCCCGGCGTCGTCTGCGCGGGCCGGACCGGCGTCTGCACGGACCGGACGGGCGTCCGCGTGGTCCGGTCCGCGGGGTCAAGGTGTCGCTTTGCCACGCCGGCGCCTCCGGGCGTCTATGAGCGTCTCCTGGATGTTGCGCAGCGGCACGCCGTCCGCGTCCGTCGCGTGCCGGGTCCACTCGCCGTCCGGGCCGAGGTGCCAGGACGCGGTGGCGTCGGACATCCCGCTCTCCAGCAGCCGGTTGAGGGCCGCCCGGTGCGCGGGGTCGGTCACCCGGACCAGTGCCTCGATACGGCGGTCGAGGTTGCGGTGCATCATGTCGGCGCTGCCCAGCCACACCTCGGGCTCGCCCCCGTTGCCGAAGGCGAAGAGACGGGAGTGCTCCAGGAACCGGCCGAGCACGGACCGCACCCGGATGTTCTCCGACAGCCCCTCGACGCCCGGCCGCAGCGCGCAGATGCCGCGCACCCACACGTCCACCGGCACGCCCGCCTGCGAGGCGCGGTACAGGGCGTCCACGACGGCCTCGTCGACCATCGAGTTGACCTTGACGCGGACGTAGGCGGGACGCCCGGCGAGGTGGTGCTGGGCCTCCTTGCCGATCCGCGAGACCAGTCCGTCGCGCAGCGACTTCGGGGCGACCAGCAGCCGGCGGTAGGTCTCCCGGCGCGAGTAGCCCGACAGCCGGTTGAACAGGTCGGACAGGTCCGCGCCCACCTGCGGGTCGGCGGTGAGCAGCCCGAGGTCCTCGTACAGGCGGGCCGTCTTCGGGTGGTAGTTGCCGGTGCCGACGTGGCTGTAGCGGCGCAGCATGTCGCCCTCCTGGCGGACCACCAGGGACAGCTTGCAGTGCGTCTTCAGGCCGACCAGGCCGTACACGACGTGGCAGCCGGACTCCTCCAGTTTGCGCGCCCACTTGATGTTGGCGTGCTCGTCGAAGCGGGCCTTGATCTCGACCAGGACGAGGACCTGCTTGCCGGACTCGGCGGCGTCGATCAGCGCGTCCACTATCGGCGAGTCGCCCGAAGTCCGGTACAGGGTCTGCTTGATCGCGAGGACGTCCGGGTCGGCGGCGGCCTGCTCGAGGAAGGCCTGCACGGACGTGGAGAACGAGTCGTAGGGGTGGTGCAGCAGCACGTCACGGCTGCGCAGCGCGGCGAAGATGTCGGGCGCGGACGCCGACTCGACCTCGGCGAGATCGCGGTGGGTGCCGGCGATGAACCTCTGGTACTTCAGCTCCGGCCGGTCCAGGCTGTGGATGCGGAACAGACCGGTGAGGTCGAGCGGACCCGGCAGCGGGTACACCTCGGCCTCGCTGATCTTCAGCTCCCGCACCAGCAGGTCCAGCACCTCCCGGTCGATGGACTCCTCGACCTCCAGACGCACCGGCGGCCCGAAGCGGCGCCGCATGAGCTCCTTCTCCAGGGCCTGGAGGAGGTTCTCCGCGTCGTCCTCCTCGACCTCCAGGTCCTCGTTGCGGGTGAGGCGGAACGCGTGGTGCTCCAGCACCTCCATGCCGGGGAACAGCTCCTCCAGGTGGGCCGCGATGACGTCCTCGATGGGGACGTACCGGCCGGGGGAGGCCTCCAGGAAGCGGGACAGCAGCGGCGGCACCTTCACCCGCGCGAAGTGCCGGTGCCCGGTGACGGGGTTGCGAACCACGACCGCGAGGTTCAGCGACAGGCCGGAGATGTAGGGGAAGGGGTGCGCCGGGTCCACGGCCAGCGGCGTCAGCACCGGGAAGATCTGATGCCGGAACAACGTGAAGAGGCGGGCCTGCTCCTTCTCCGCCAGCTCGTTCCAGCGCACCAGGTGGATGCTCTCCTCGGCGAGGGCCGGGGCGACGTCCTCGTGGAAGCACGCGGCGTGCCGTGCCATCAGCTCCCGGGAGCGGCCCCAGATCATCTCCAGCACCTCGCGCGGCTGGAGACCGGAGGCGGAGCGGGTGGCCACGCCGGTGGCGATACGGCGCTTCAGCCCGGCCACCCGGACCATGAAGAACTCGTCCAGGTTGCTGGCGAAGATCGCGAGGAAGTTGGCGCGCTCCAGCAGGGGCGTGTTCGGGTCCTCGGCGAGTTCGAGCACGCGCTCGTTGAACGCGAGCCAGCTGCGCTCCCGGTCCAGGAACCGGTCCGCAGGCAGCGGAGCACCGTCCGAGGGCGCCTCCTCGTATCCGTCGAGGTCCGCGTCGATGTCGGGTTCCAGGTCGGAGACGGTGGCCGCCACGGTGTGCGGGCGGTGCGCGGCTATGGAGCCCACCGAGGGCTGCGCGTGCTGGACGTTTGCCTGAGGGGTCCGCTGGCTCATGAACCCATTGTTCCGCGCACGGGGCGGCAGCGGCGCGCCGGAACGCGGGGGAGTCGGCGCGGTGGCGGTCCGGGGGGTCCCGTTGCGTACGTTCCCCTCGGGAGGCGGCGCGGGCTCTGGCACGGCGGGCGTCATTCGCCGAGCCTCGCAAGCCCGTCTGAACCGGCGGTTACGGCGACATGACGTGCCGGACATCGGGGGGCGGCCCGCGGGAGCCGGCGGCGGGGAAGGGCGCCCGGCGGGGTCCGCGGCCCGGCGGCGGGCAGCGCCGCGGCGGTTCTCACGCCTCCGTGCGGTACGTCCCGGTTCTCACGCCTCCGTGCGGTACGTCCGGGCGGTCACGTCTCCGTGCGGTACGTCCCGGATCTCATCTCTCCGTGCGGTGCGTCCGGCGGTCACGTCTCCGCGAGTACGTACCGGCGGCCGGGCCTCCGTCCGGTACGGGGGCTCACGTCTCCGTCCGGTACATCAGGTCCGTCTCGTACGTCGTGAAGCCCAGCCGCTCGTACACGGACACGGCCGCCTTGTTGTCGGCGTCGACGTACAGCATCGCCGTGGGCAGGCCCTGCCGTGCCAGGTGCCGCAGGCCGATCGCGGTGAGGGCCCTGCCGAGACCGGTGCCCTGGGCCGCCGGGGAGACGCCGAGGACGTAGACCTCGCCGAGCCGCTCCGCCGCGTGCGTCTTCGTCCAGTGGAAGCCGACCAGTTCGCCGTCCCGCTCGGCCAGGAAGAACCCGGCGGGGTCGAACCACGGCTCGGCCTTGCGGTCGTCCAGGTCGCGCTGGGTGAGGGCGCCCTGCTCCGGGTGGTGGGCGAAGGCGGTGGCGTTCAGCGCGAGCCAGGCGGCGTCGTCCTCGCCGGGAACGAAGGCCCGCACGGTGACGCCCGCGGGCAGCACCGGCTCGGCGGCGTCGAAGCCGGCCAGGGGACGGCGCATCTGCCGCAGTTCGCGGAACAGGGTGAGCCCCAGGACCTGCGCGAGATGCCGGGCCGCGGAGTGCCCGCCGTGCGCCCAGACTCGCAGCCGCTTGCCGGAGGCGGCCAGCAGCGCCGAGCCGAGCGCCCGGCCGTGGCCCCGGCCGCGGTGCGAGGGGTGGACGACGAGTTCGGCGGCCGGCGGCTCCACCGGGTCGGTGTCCTCCAGCTGCGCGTACCCGACGAGCTCGCCGCCGGACAGGGCCAGCAGGTGGGCGACGCCGGCGCGCTTGCCGCCGCGCAGCTGGAGCCGCCCCTGCTCGGACACCGCCTGCTGGCCGTCGTGCCGGGCGGCCTCGGCGAGCAGACCGAGGACGGCGTCGGTCGCCTCGGGGGAGAGCGAGGCGGAGGTCTCGATGGAGCGGGCGCTGCCGAACGGTACGGACTGTGCGGTGTCGTCGCTGGTCATAGGTACGAGAGTAAGCCGAGGTCCTTCGCGCGGGGGGCAGGCGGGCGGTCCGGAGAGGTGGCGAAGAAGCAACCAGGATGTAACCACGAACACCCTGTCGCGCTACGCGCGTTGACTTTAGGCTGCGCCGACGGGCCTTTTTCAGCCAGATCCACAGGGGGGCGTATGCCAACCACATCCCAGACGTCCGGGGCGCACCCGGGCCGCCGACGCCGTACGTACCGACTGGTCGCGGCGGCGGCCGCGGTCGCCACCGCCGCCGCGCTGGCCGCAGCGCTGCCCGGCTCGGCGAGCGCGAGCGCGAGCGCGACCACGAAGGCGGGCTCGGGCGGCCACGGGGTGGCGGCACACCACAAGCCCGGCCGGTACCAGGACGTCCAGCTGCTGTCCTTCAACGACCTGCACGGCAACCTGGAGCCGCCGGCCGGTTCCTCGGGCCGGGTCACCGAGCAGCAGGCGGACGGCACGGCGAAGACGATCGACGCGGGCGGCGTGGAATACCTCGCCACGCACCTGCGCGAAGCCCGCGAGGGCAACCCGTACTCGATCACCGCGGCCGGCGGCGACATGGTCGGCGCGTCCCCGCTGCTCTCGGGCCTGTTCCACGACGAGCCCACCATCGAGGCGCTGAACGGCCTCGGTCTGGACGTCACGTCCGTCGGCAACCACGAGTTCGACGAGGGCGCGCGCGAGCTGTCCCGCCTGCAGAACGGCGGCTGCCACCCCACCGAGGGCTGCTACGGCGACGAGGAGTTCACCGGCGCCGACTTCCCGTACCTCGCGGCGAACGTCCTGGACGAGAAGACCGGCAGGCCGATCCTCAAGCCGTACTGGGTGTGGAAGAAGAAGGGCGTCAAGGTCGGCTTCATCGGCGTGACGCTCGAGGGCACCCCGGACATCGTGTCCGCGGACGGCGTCAAGGGCCTCTCCTTCAAGGACGAGGTCGAGACGATCAACACGTACACGCGCGTGCTCCAGGCGCAGGGCGTGAAGTCGATCGTGGCGCTCCTCCACGAGGGCGGCTTCCCGGCCGGCACCTCGTACAACTACGACTGCGACTCCCCGGGCGCCGGCGACGGCATCTCCGGCCCGATCGTCGACATCGCGAAGAACGTCTCGCCGCAGGTCGACGCGCTGGTCACCGGCCACACGCACAACGCGTACGTCTGCACGATCGACGACCCGGCGGGCAACCCGCGCACGGTCACCTCGGCCGCGTCCTTCGGCCGCCTCTACACCGACACGACGCTGACGTACGACCGTCGCACGGGTGACATCGCCCGCACGGCCGTGAAGTCGGCGAACCACGTGGTCACCCGGGACGTCCCCAGGGCGCCCGACATGACCGGCCTCATCGGCAGGTGGAACACCCTCGCGGCCCCGATCGGCAACCGCGCCATCGGCTACATCGCCGGCGACATCGGCAGCACCGGCACCGAGTCCCCGCTCGGCGACCTCATCGCGGACGCGCAGCTCGCCCACGGCAAGGAGCTGGACGCGGAGACCGACCTGGCGCTGATGAACCCGGGCGGCATCCGCGCGCCCCTCACGTACGCGGCGAAAGCCGATGAGGGCGACGGTGTGGTGACGTACGCGGAAGGCTTCACCGTGCAGCCGTTCGCGAACACCGTGAACCTCCAGGACTTCACGGGCGCGCAGCTCATCCAGATCCTGAAGGAGCAGGTCAGCGGCGCGAACGCGGCGTCCCCGAAGATCCTCCAGATCTCCTCGGGCCTCACGTACACGCTGGACATGACGAAGACCGGCGCGGACCGTGTCGTCACCGACTCCGTCAAGCTGGGCGGCGCGGCCCTCGACCCGTCGGCCACCTACCGCGTCGCCACGAACAGCTTCCTCGCGGGCGGCGGCGACGGCTTCCCGACGCTGGGCCAGGGCACGAACGACCTCGTCGGCGAGGACGACCTCGCCGCGCTGGAGACGTATCTGCTGGCGAACTCCTCGGCGTCGGACCCGATCGCCCCGCCGAAGGCGGACCGCATCACGATCGTGAAGTGACCGGATGCGCGTGCAGCGGTACCGGACGCCCTTGAAGCAGTAGGGGCGTTCGCGTCGAGGAAGGCGGTGGGGGCCCTCGGGCCTCCACCGCCTTCCTCGTTCCCCGCCCCCTTCCGGCACGGCCCGCCCTCTCCCGGTCGTCAACAACGGCCCACCCGGCCGCGCGGCCCCCGCCGTGCCCCGCCACGCCTGCGTAGCTCCCCGGGGTGAACGGCCGCCCCGCGCCGTGCCCGCGCCCCGGCCCGCGCCGTTGGTCGGATCATGCGCACGCTCCTCCCGATGCCGGCCGCCACCCCCGAGGACCGCCGCCGGGAGCCGATCCCCTCCCACCGCACCGTCGCCGTGGCGGCGGCGCTGCTCACCGCCCTGGCCCTGGGCGTGCTGCCCGCCTGCGTCCCCCGCAAGGCCACTCCGCTCAGCGCGACGGACACCGTCAAAGCGGCCCAGCTCCTCCTGACCGACCGCTGCCTGACCCGCCAGGGCCTCACCCCGCCGCGCCCGGGGCAGAAGCCGCCGGGCCGGCAGGAGCAACGCCGCGTCAGTGACGCCCTGTTCGGCGCGGGCCGCGCGGAACTCTCCCTCACGCTGCCCAGCGGCCACGAGGTCCGCCAGCACACCGACGGCTGCCTGGCCAGGGCCCAGCAGCGTCTCTACGGGGACCAGGCGCGCTGGTTCCACGCCTCGACCACCGTCAACAACCTCAAGTCCCGGGCGCCGGTGGGGGAGCGGACCGCCTACCGGGAACTGCGGGCGCACGCCCTGCGCACAGCCCGTTCCGTCCTGCGGTCCGCACAAGAGAAAGGCACATCCCGATGAAGAAGACCGTCCTCCTGGCCGCCGCGCTGCTCCTCGCCGCGGGCACCCCCTTCGCCTCCGCCTCCACGGCATCGGCCGCGGACTGTCCGAGCGGCGAATTCTGCGCGTGGGAGAACGCCGATTTCCAGGGCCAGCGCGCCAACTGGTCCGGTGACGACGGCTGGTGGGAGGGCTACATCGCGGACGAGGACTCCTCCTGGGCGAACCACGGCATCGAGGGGCCGGGCATCAAGAGCTACGTCCGGGTGTACGCGGACGCGTGGCAGGGAGGCCACATGACCATCTGTCTCGCTCCCGGCCAGGAGGTCAACTGGAACGGCGCCGCCAACGACCAGGGTGACTCCCACACCTGGGCGACGGGCTGCTGAACCCTCACCTCCGGGGCGGCGACAACGGCACGGCGAACGACGTCCGCCGTGCCGTTCGCCGTGCGACGCCGGCCGCACCTACGGCAGCTCCGGCGGCGGCACCGGCGCCCCCGGCAGCCGGATCGTCACCACCGTCCCACCGCCCCCACCGGCCCCGCCGCCCCCACCGGCCCCGTCGCCTTCACCGGCCCCGCCGCCTGCGCCGTCCCCGTCAGTCCCGCTGACCTCGCCGATCCGGCCGTCACCCCCATCGCCACCGTCGCCCTCCGCGGGAGACAGCCGCACCTCTCCGCCCGCCTGCTGCACCGTCCGGGCCACGATCGACAGGCCGAGGCCCGAGCCGGGGAGGGCCCGGGCGCTGGGGGAGCGCCAGAAGCGGTCGAAGACGTGGGGGAGTTCGTCGGCCGGGATGCCGGGGCCGTGGTCGCGGACCGTCAGTGTGCCGTCCGTGAGCCGCACCTCGACCGACCCGCCCCCGGGGCTGAACTTCACCGCGTTGTCGAGGACGTTGACCACCGCCCGTTCCAGCGCCGACGGCTCCGCGCGGACGTACCACGGGTCGATGTCCGCCGTGATCGTGAGGTCCTGGCCGCGCAGCCGGGCCCGGCGCAGGGCGTGTTCGACCGTGTCGTGGAAGGCCAGCACCTGGGCCCGGCCGCCGTGCGCGCCCGTGTCGGGACGGGACAGTTCCTGGAGGTCCCCGATCAGCGACGCCAGCTCCGTCATCTGCGCCTTCACGGACGCGAGCAGTGCCTTGCGGTCGGCCTCGGGGAGCGGCCGGCCCGTCTCCTCGCTCCGCCCGAGCAGCTCGATGTTGGTACGGAGCGAGGTGAGCGGCGTACGCAGCTCGTGACCCGCGTCCGCGATGAGCTGCTGCTGGAGGTCGCGGGAGGAGGCGAGCGAGGCGGTCATGGAGTTGAAGGAGCGGGACAGCCGGGCCACCTCGTCGTCGCTGTCGTCCGCGACGGGGATACGGATGCCGAGGTCCTCGGTGCGGGCCACCTCCTCCACGGCCTCGGTCAGCTCGTCCACCGGCCGCAGCCCGGCCCGCGCGACGGCGAGCCCGGCCGCCCCGGCGCCGACGACGCCGATGCCGGACACCAGGAGGAGCAGCAGGGCCAGCTCGTCCAGGGTGTTCTCGGTGTCCTCCAGCGGCAGCGCGATCAGCAGGGCGACACCGTCGGCCAGCGGAACCGTCAGGGTGCGTACGGCGTTGCCGTCGGTGTCCCTGCCGTCGCGGAACCGCAGCGGGTCCCCGGGGTTCTCCGCGACGTCCACGTCTGCGGACGTCACCTTCACCGCGCCGGCGGAGCCCTCGAAGAGGCAGTAGTTGCCGTCGGCCTCGACGAGCTGCAGGTAGGGCTGGTTGCGCGGGCCGGGCGGCCGGGTGCCGTCGGGCACCTGGGTGCAGTGGTCCAGCGTGGACTGCACCTGCGTGATGGTCATGCGGACGTTGCCGTAGCGCAGGTTGTCGTCGATCTCGGCGTACAGCTTGCCCCGCACGACGAACCAGCACGTCACCGAGACCGCCGCCACCGCGAACGCCACCGCCGCCGAGACCAGCAGCGACAGCCTGGCACGGATGGGCAGCGCCCGGAACCGGCGCACCGGACCGCCGCTCACTCGGTCCCGCCCTGCCGCAGTACGTAGCCCACGCCCCGCACCGTGTGCACCAGGCGCGGCTCGCCGCCCGCCTCCGTCTTGCGCCGCAGGTACATCACGTACACGTCCAGCGAGTTCGACGACGGCTCGAAGTCGAAGCCCCACACGGCCTTCAGGATCTGCTCGCGTGTGAGGACCTGGCGCGGGTGTGCCATGAACATCTCCAGCAGCGTGAACTCAGTGCGCGTCAGCTCCACGGCCCGCCCGCCCCGCGTGACCTCCCGGGTGGCCAGGTTCATGCGCAGGTCGGTGAAGGCGAGCGCCTCGTCGTCCTCGGCGGCACCCGCCACGGCCGCGGCGTACGAACTGCGCCGCAGCAGCGCGCGGATACGGGCGAACAGCTCGTCCAGCTCGAACGGCTTCACCAGGTAGTCGTCGGCGCCCGCGTCCAGGCCGGTCACGCGGTCGCCGACCGTGTCGCGGGCGGTCAGCATCAGGATGGGCGTCGTGTCGCCCGCGCCGCGGATCCGGCGGGCGGCCGTCAGACCGTCCATGCGGGGCATCTGGATGTCGAGGACGACCAGGTCGGGCCGGTACGCGTCCGCCTTCTCCAGCGCGTCGGCGCCGTCCACGGCGACCTCGGTGTCGTACCCCTCGAAGGCGAGGCTGCGCCGGAGTGCTTCGCGTACCGCCGGCTCGTCGTCGACGATCAGGATGCGCTGGGGGCCACGGTCACGGTCACGGTCGCCTTCGGCGGTGGTCATGGGCTCGGGTTCCTCGGGTGCGATGGGGCGCGGGCAGGACGCGGTACGCGGGACGGGGTCAGCGGAAACGGTGGTGGCGCAGGACGCGGAACGCCTTCAGCGTCGCACGTTTCCCTCGAGCGGCAGCGGCACAGCGACGGTGGCAGCGGCACAGTGGCAGCGACGGTCGCAGCGGCAGCGGCAGCGGCAGCGGCAGCGGTGGTGGCGAGCGTGGTGCGGCCAAGGTCCGCCGACGTGAGACTCAGCCGTCGTGCCCGCCCGCGCGCAGCTTCGCCAGGTCCGCCTTGAGCGTGTTGACGGGGATGGCGAAGCCGAGGCCGACGCTGCCCGCCTGCGACGAGGAGCTCTGTGCCGCGGAGGAGTACATCGCCGAGTTGATCCCGACGACGTTGCCGTTCATGTCGATGAGGGCGCCGCCGGAGTTGCCGGGGTTGAGTGAGGCGTCCGTCTGGATCGCCTTGTACGTCGTCGTGGACGACCCGGTGTCGCCGTTGAACTCCCGGCCGCCGAACTCGAACGGCCAGTCACCGCCACCGTCGCCCTGCCCCTGCTGCCGCCCCTCACCGGTGGAGACGGTGACGTCCCGGTCGAGGGCGGAGACGATGCCGCTGGTCACGGTGCCGGTCAGGCCTTCGGGCGAGCCGATCGCCACGACCTGGTCGCCGACCCGTACCCCGTCCGAGTCGCCCAGCGTCGCCGTCTTCAGCCCGGACGCGTCCTTCAGCCTGATCAGCGCCAGGTCCTTCGAGCTGTCGGTGCCGACGACCTCGGCCTCGTACCGCTTGCCGTCGCCGGCCGTCACCCTGACCGAGGAGGCGCCGGAGACGACGTGGTTGTTGGTGACGATCTCGCCGTCACCCGTGAGGACCACGCCGGAACCGGTGGAGGACCCGGCGCCCGAGTCGGCCTTGATCTCCACGATGCTCGGGCCGGCCGCCGCCGCGACCCCGGCGACCGTGCCCCGGTCCGCCGACGGCACCACATCGGTGCTGGTCGAGCTCGACGCGACCGTCCCGGAGCCGCTCAGCTCCTGGATGCCGTACGCCGTCCCACCGCCGACGGCCGCCGCGACGACGGCCACGGCGGCGAGCAGCGCGAACGGTCCACGGGCCCGCTCCCTGCGCCGCGTCGGCGGCGTGGGTACAGCGGGCGGCCCCGGCGGCGGAGGAGGCCACTCGGGACGGACGGGAACGCCGGGGAAGCCCGGGGAACCGGGAGAGCCGGAGGAGGAACCGGCGGGGCGGCCGTCCGACTGCCGCCAGGGACGGGCGTGCTGCTGCTCGTTCGTCATGCTCACGAGCCTGCCGACCGTTGATGAGAGGCCCCTGAGTCCCACCTGAGAAGCCCGGCAGAACCTACCGGGACCGGGACCGTGACCGGGACCGTGACCGGGACCGTGACGGTGACCGGGATCCGGATCGGGATCCGAGCCCGCACCGCGACCCCAACCCGAGCCCGCACCGGGACCCCGTCACCCGCACCCGGCCCCGAGCCCGCACCGGGACCCCGTCACCCGCACCCGGCCCCGAACCCGCCCCGGGACCCCGTCACCCGCACCCGCACGACCGGCGCACCACCAGCCGCGACGGGAACACCTTCAGCCGCTCGTGCCGTGACCCGGCGACCCGCAGCCCGTCGTCCAGGACGAGGTCCACGGCCGCCCGGGCCATCGCGGAGCGGTCGGAGGCGACCGTGGTCAGCGGCGGGTCGGTCAGCGCGGCTTCCTTGATGTCGTCGAAGCCGGCCACCGCCAGCTCGCCGGGCACGTCGATGCGCAGTTCGCGGGCCGCGCGCAGCAGACCGATGGCCTGGTCGTCGGTGGAGCAGAAGATGGCCGGCGGGCGCTGCGGACCGGCGAGGATCTCCAGGCCGATCTTGTAGGCGTCGTAGCGGTTGTACGGCGCCTCGAACAGCCGGCCCTTCGTCGAAGCGCCTGCCTCGGCCATCGCGCGCCGCCAGCCCTCGACGTGGTCGGAGACCGGGTCGCCGACGGCCGGGGTCTCGGCGGTGCCGCCGACACAGGCGACGTAGTCGTAGCCGTGCTCCAGCAGGTGGCGGACGGCGAGCTGGGCGCCGCCGAGGTCGTCGGTGGTGACGGCGACGTCGTCGATGGCCTCGGGCCGCTCGTGCAGCAGGACGACGCGGGCGTCCCAGGCGTCTATCTCGGCGGCGGCCTGGTCGTTGAGGGCGTGGCTGACGAGGATCAGGCCGGAGACCCGCATCCCGAGGAAGGCCCGCAGGTAGTGGACCTCGCGCTCGGCCACGTAGTCGGTGTTGCCGACGAGGACCATCTTTCCGCGCTCGGCGGCGGCCCACTCGACCGCGTGCGCCATCTCCCCGAAGAAGGGCTGGCGCGCGTCGGGAATGATCAGACCCAGAAGGTCCGTACGCCGTGAGGCCATCGCCTGGGCGACCCGGTCGGGCCGGTACCCCAGCTCCTTGATCGCGGCGAGGACACGCTCGCGCGTGGCCGGGGCGACCGGCCGGGGTCCGTTGTTGATGACATAGCTGACGACGGCGGTGGAGGTCCCCGCCAGCCGTGCCACATCATCCCGAGTCACCTTGGCCACGCGCGGAGTCTACGCGGATGGACCCGCCGCGGGCAGGGCGTCGGGGGCCCGCGATCAGCCGGGGCGGCACCCTGTGACATCCCGCGTCACGTCGTCCTCGTGGTTCCTACACGTCTGCCGGGGCCTCGGTGCTGACCGGAGAGGGAGCTTTGCCGGAGATCCCCGGTTTTGACCGCTCTGCCGCGGCCTTGGCCTCCTCGGCGGCCCGCTCCACCTTCTCGGGCGTAACGAATCGGTAACCCACGTTCCGGACGGTTCCGATCAGCGACTCGTGCTCGGGTCCGAGCTTGGCCCGCAGCCGTCGTACGTGCACGTCGACCGTTCGGGTGCCGCCGAAGTAGTCGTAGCCCCACACCTCCTGGAGCAGCTGGGCGCGCGTGAAGACGCGGCCGGGGTGCTGCGCGAGGTACTTCAGGAGCTCGAACTCCTTGAAGGTCAGGTCCAGCACCCGGCCCTTGAGCTTGGCGCTGTACGTCGCCTCGTCCACCGACAGGTCACCGTTGCGGATCTCCATCGGGGAGTCGTCGCCGACGATCTGCTGCCGGCCCATCGCGAGCCGCAGCCGCGCCTCGACCTCGGCGGGGCCCGCCGTGTCGAGGAGGACGTCGTCGATCCCCCAGTCGGCGGTGACGGCCGCGAGGCCGCCCTCGGTCACGACGAGGACCAGCGGGCAGCCCGGGCCGGTGGACCGCAGCAGCTGGCACAGGCCGCGGACGTGCGGGAGGTCGCGGCGGCCGTCGACGAGGATGACGTCGGCGCCGGGGGTGTCGACGAGGGCGGGCCCCTCCGCGGGGGCCACGCGCACGTGGTGCAGCAGCAGGCCGAGTGCGGGCAGCACCTCCGTCGACGGCTGGAGGGCGTTGGTCAGGAGCAGCAGAGAACTCATATGTCTGGTTCCTCCTCGGTCCCTGCGAGGACACTGGTTGGCACAGCACCGCTCTGCGATCCCGAAGGCCCCGTACACGTGCACCCCGCGGTCGCCCGGGTCGTATACAACGCTTCCGAAAGCACAAAAGGACCCGGGGGCTTCGCTGCCCGAGTCCTCTGCCCAGGACAATAGCCGACATGACCCTTTCTCCGGCAGGCCGTGTGGCCCGTTCCACGCCGCGTCCGCACTCCGGGACGGCCGGGCCGGCCCGCCGCCGCACGCTTCTGCGCACGTCGGACGGGGTGCCGATCGACGCCGTGTACGAATCGGGCGCCGCGGCACACGAAAGCGACGGCATCGCCCGGACGGGTCCCACCGGCCCCTCCGCGCGGCCCGCCTTCGTCGTCGCACACGGTTTCACCGGGGACGCGGACCGGCCGCACGTGCGGCGCGTCGCGGGGGTCCTCGCCTCGTACGGGGCCGTGGTGACGTTCTCCTTCCGGGGACACGGGGCGTCCGGCGGGCGCTCCACGGTCGGCGACCGGGAAGTGCGGGACCTCGCGGCGGCGGTGGCCTGGGCACGCGAGCTCGGACACCGGCGGGTGGCGACCGTGGGCTTCTCGATGGGCGGCTCGGTCGTGCTGCGGCAGGCCGCGCTGTACGACCGGGACAGCGGCCTGCGCCCGGACGCGGTCGTGTCGGTCAGCGCCCCCGCCCGCTGGTACTACCGGGGCACCGCGCCCATGCGGCGCCTGCACTGGCTGGTCACCCGGCCCGGCGGGCGCCTGGTGTCCCGCTACGGCCTGCGCACCCGCGTCCACCACCGCGGCTGGGACCCGGTGCCGCTGTCCCCGGTCGGGGCGGCGGCCCGGATCGCGCCGACGCCGCTGCTCGTGGTGCACGGCGAGCAGGACGCCTACTTCCCCGTCGACCACCCCCGCATGCTGGCCGCCGCGGCCGGTGACCACGGCGAACTCTGGCTGGAGCCCGCCATGGGGCACGCCGAACACGCCGCCACGGACGCGCTGCTGCGCCGCATCGGCGACTGGGCCGCCGCCCGGGCCGGCCGATCCGGCTAGCCTTTGGCTGTCCGTCACCGAGCACGACCGAGGAACGACCGGGGAAGCAGAGTGCCGAGGAACGCGAGAGCGATGACAGCGACGACCGGGGAACGCGATGGCTGAGGTCACGGTGCGTTACTGGGCCGCCGCGAAGGCCGCGGCCGGGCTGGCCGAGGAGCCGTACACCGCCGCCACGCTCGCCGAGGCGCTCGACGCGGTGCGCGAGCGGCACCCCGGCGAACTCACCCGCGTGCTGCGGCGTTGCTCGTTCCTCGTCGACGGTGACCCCGTGGGCACCCGCCCGCATGAGACGGTACGGCTGGTCGACGGCGGCACGGTCGAAGTGCTCCCGCCGTTCGCAGGAGGATGAGCGACCGATGACGAACCAGCCGTACGAGGGCCCGCACGGAGCCCACGACCCGTATCAGCAGCAGCCCTGGCCGGGCCACACCCCGCAGCGGGCTCCCCACGACCCGCGGGCTCCCCACGACCCGCACGCCGCCCAGCCGTACGCGCAGCAGTGGCAGGGCGCGCCGCAGGCCTCCACGGAGGAGACGGCGTACCCGCGGCAGCAGGCCTACGGCGTCCGCAGCCGGCCTCAGCCTCAGCCTCAGTACCAGGGCCGGGGCCCGTACGGGCAGGCGTACCAGCAGCCGCAGGCGGCCGGTGGCACGGCGGCCCCGGCCGCGACCGGCACCCGGACCGCGCCCGACGGGATCCCGGACGTCCCCCTCACCGCCGCCCAGCGGGCCCGGGCCGAGGGACGGTCGCCGGTCATCGACCCCGGTCTGCAGCCCGCGGCGCTCACGGCGCTGCTTGGCCTGCTGCTGTCCGGCGCCGCGGCGGTCGGCACGTACGCCCTGGTGGTTCCGCTGGTGCTGCTCCAGGCGGTGACGGCGGCGGGCTGGTTCCGGCTGAACGGCATGTGGCCGGCCCGCCAGGGCATCGCGCTGGGCTTCGCGGGCGGGCTGGCCGCGGATGCCGCTCTGCTCGCGTCGGACCGCTCCCCGGCGGCGATCCTCGGCACCCTGGGCGTGTGGGTGCTGCTGACGCTCGTACTCCAGCTGCGCTCGCACGCGGACCCGGACGAGCGGATGTACGGCCTGATGGCGACCGTCGCCTCCGCGGCGCTGGCCATCGTGGCAGGCGGCTGGCTCGCGGCCGACGCGGACGCGGTGTCGGTCGGCGCGGCCGGGGTGGCCGTGGCCGTCCTGGCGCGTGCGCTGCCGCTGCCGACCCCGGTGTCGGTGGTCGCGGCGCTGCTCGCGGCGGCCGGCGCGGGCATCGCGGTGGGCCGGCTGACGGGGCTGGACGAGCCGGGCGCGCTGATCGGCGCGGGCGCGGCGGTCTGCGCCCTGATCGGCCACCGCGTGGCGGCCTACGACTACCCGTCCCGCTTCGTCCACTTCACCGCGGGCGTGGCCCTCCCGCTCGCGGCGGCGGCCCCGGCGGTCTACGTCCTGGGACGCGCACTGGGCTAGATGTACTGACCCGTGAGGTTGGGGACGCGGCTGGCGGGTGGTTGGCCCTTCAGCGCGGTGTGTCCGCGGTGGTGATTGTAGGTGTGCAGCCAGCCG
>NZ_JBEXVL010000043.1:0-33848 GCF_040638805.1 Streptomyces sp. NPDC005925
GCTGATGGCCGACCAGCTCGACAAGGCCGTCGAGCAGCACGGCAAGGGCGACCTCCAAGCCCTCCTCACCGGCGGCGACACCTGGACCGTCGTCGCCTGAGGACCTGAACCCGAGGACCCGAGGACTTGAGGGCCTGAGGACCCAAGGACCCGAGGACCCGCCCGAGGACTTGAGGGCCTGAGGACCCGAGGGCCTGAGGGATTGAGGACCTGAGGACCTGTGAGCTCGACGATCTGAGGGTGGAAGACCCCCGGGGGCGGCCCGACCCACCCGGTCGTCGTCCGACTCCGTAGGACAACAGGGCCTCCCGGCACTCCGTCGGTCGGTATCACCGCACCACCGACGAGTTGCCGAGAGGCCCTGTCCCCTACAGCCGCACCCTTACAACGTCAGACCGCGCTCCAGCACCGCCAGAGCCCGCTCGATCATCTCCGGCAGCGTGGTCTCCTGGTCGTGGTCGCCCCACAGCACCTGATGGAGACTGCCCGTCACGGCACCCACCAGGACACGGAGTTCCAGGTCGGTCTCCGGACGGCCCGTCCGCTCGGCGAGCACCGCGCTCGCGGCCGCGACCATCTTGTCCTGGTTCTCGCGCATCAACGCCCGGACCGGCGCCACCTCACGGACGAGCTTCCGCCGCCAGCGGTACTCCTCGCCGAGCTCCTCGGACAGAGCGCGCACCATCGCGGTCATGGCTGCCCGCAGCGCGACCAGCGGCGCTTCGTCCGCGGGACGGGCGCGGAGAAACTCGATGCTGGACGTGGCGTAGTCGTCCGTCAGGACGATGTGCTCCTTGCTGGGGAAGTACCGGAAGACGGTGCTCGGCGAAACCTCGGCGGACGCGGCGATCTGTTCGATGGTGGTGTTGTCGTAACCCCGCTCGTCGATCAGGTGGTGCGCCGCCTCCCGGATCGCCCTGCGTGTGCGCAGTTTCTTGAGCTCACGCAGGCCGAGGCCGGTTTCAGAGACTGTGGGCGACAGGGACGACGGCGCGTCGGATGTGGCTGAGGGCATGGGACTCATTGTCGGACACCGTCGGCCGCGCCGGATACAGACTCGGCAAGGGCTTGCTCACCTGCCTCCTGCTGCATCTGCTTCTCCTTGCGGTCGTTCGGCAGGACGAAGGCGCCGAGGACGGCCGTGGCGAGGCCGGCGATGCCGCAGACCAGGAGCACGAGCCCCATGCCGTGGACGAAGGACGACTCGGCGGACTGCGCCAGCTGCGGGATGTCCAGCTTCGCGGCGACCGTCTGGGCGGCGACCACGGACTCCTTGGCAGCCTCGGCGGCCGGCTCCGGCACGCCGTCGGTGTCGAGCCTGTCGGTGAACGCCCCGTTGAGCACGCTGCCCAGCAGCGCGATACCGAAGGCACCGCCGACCTGTCGGATGGTGGTCATCAGGCCGGAGCCGGTGCCCTCACGGCCCCTGGGCAGCGAGGCCAGGGCGCTGTCGAGGGCCGGCACCAGGACGAAGCCGATGCCCAGACCGGTGAGCGTCATCCACAGCGCGGTGAAGCCGTAGCCGGTGTCGGCCTCCGTGGTGGAGCCGAGCAGCATCGCCACGCCCATCAGGGCGACACCCGCGACGACCAGCGGGCGCGTTCCGAAGCGGGCGGTGAGCGGCGGCACCGCGCGGGCCACGATGATCGTGCCGGCCATGAGGGGCATCAGCCGCAGGCCGGTGCCGAAGGCGTCGTGCCCCTGCACGGCCTGGAGATACTGCGGCAGGACGAACATCAGACCCATGAAGACGAACATGGCCAGCGTGGCGATGATCGTGTTCCACCGGTAGGCGCGGTTCTTCAGCAGTTCCAGGTCCACCATGGGGCGGCTCTGGCTCCGCTCCCGTACGACCAGCCCGACGAGCATCAGCACACCGACGAGCATCGAGGCGAGGATGACGGGGTCGGTCCAGCCCTCGGCGGGAGCCTCGATCACGCCGTAGATCAGCGCGCCCAGACCGAGGATGCCCAGCACCGTGCTCAGCATGTCGATGGTGGGCGCCGACTGGTCGCGGGTCTCGGGGATCAGCAGGAGGCAGGCGACGATGCCGATGGCGACCAGCGGGATGTTGAAGACGAAGACCGAGCCCCACCAGAAGTGGTCGAGGAGCCAGCCGCTGACCAGCGGTCCGAGCGGCATGCCGATCGACATGCCCACGGTGATGACCGCGATCGCCTTGGTCTGCTCCGGACCCTTGAAGAGGGTCGGGATGACCGACAGCGTCAGCGGCATGATCAGCGCGGCACCGATACCCATGACCGTACGGGCGGCGATGACCATGCCCGGGGTGTCGACGAGCGCTCCGAGCACGGAGCCGGCCAGGAAGACCACGAGCCCGGCGACCAGCAGCTTGCGCCGGCCGAAGCGGTCGCCGAGGAGGCCCGCGGGGAGCATGGCGGCGGCGTAGACGACGGCGTACGAGTCCACGATCCACTGCAACTCGCCCGTGTCGGCGCCGATGTCGGCGGCCATGGTGGGCAGGGCGACGTTGAGGATCGTGAGGTCGAAGCCGATGACAAGGACGCTGATCGTCAGACCGATCAGCGCTAACCAACGATTCTTGAGAGCCATACCCAAATGATAGCAACTCCCATTAGCAAGTGAGTAGTGGATCGGAGGGTGAGCCGTACGAGCCGCCCAGCGACGCCCCCACACCCCCTCCACCAGCCACGAGACGTACGATGCGAAGCCAAATGTGAAGTGCATGGCCGGACGGAACCAGGTGTGAAGCCGGACCCGAGCAGGCCGGGAGAGGACCGGGAGAGAGGGCAGCGATGGATCCCGTAGACGCACTCCTCGCCTCCGTGACCGCGGACGAACTGCCCGCGCCGGCCGTACGCAAAGAGCTGCGCCGCGCCGCCAGGCTGAGCCAGGCCCAGGTGGCCGAAGCCGTAGGGGTCAGCCGGGAGACCATCAGCGCCTGGGAAACCGGCCGCTGGGAACCCACCGGTGAAGCCCGCACCCGCTACCGCCGCCTACTGACCGGCCTGCAGACCCGGCTCGGCACCCCCACCGCGCCCCCCGCCGAGAAGGAACCCCCCGCTCCCCCCGCCCCCACCGGCCCGCGGCCCTCCCAGCCCACCACCCCCGCGGACCCGCACCACCTGGCCACGCCCGAGCCATGCGTACTGTGCGGAGCCCCGGCCACCGAACAACTCGAGGGCTACCCCCAACACCTCGACGCCGCAGACTGCGCCCCACCCCGGCCCACGCCCGCGCCGAGCCGGTCGGCGGAACCGGAACAACGTGTACGCCCCGGGCTCCGGCGACCGGACCCGGCCCCCGGCCCCCGCCACACCGAAAGCCCTTCCCGCACCACGGCCGACACCCGCCCGACGGCCGACACCCGCCCGACGGGCGGTCCCCGGGGCGCGGTCGGCACCCGCACTCCGGCCGGTACCGGCGCGGGCAGCACCGCGGCGACGGGCGGATCCGGGGCGGGGACCACGGAACCGATCGCCCAAGCCGTCCGCGACGCCTTGGCCAAGCACAACGGCGACATCCAGGCCGCCACGGCAGCCCTGCAACGCCGGGCCATCCCCGACGCGATGGCCCTGCTCGACCGCTGCCGCATCGGGGCGCGCTACGACGTCGTGGGCCACCCGCCCCTCCCGGACATCCTGCGCAAGAAATCCGCACACGGCGCCGACGAGGTATGGGAAGCCCGCCCCAACTGGACCCGCCTCTACCCGCCCCCGGGCGCGCTCGACGTCACGGCCCTTGACATCAACGGCGCCTACCTCTCCGCCCTCAAGACCCACCTCCCGCTCGGCACCCTCGAACACTCCACCGGTGACGCCCACTCACGCCGCCGCTCCGGAATTCATCTCGTCACCCCACCCGAATGGGACCACCAGGACCACCTCCCCAACCCGCTGGGAAACCGCGACGAACCCGGACCGGTATGGGTCACCGAACCCACGCTGCGCCTTCTGCAACGCCTCGCCACAGATCAGTACGGACGGCTCTGCGACCCGCCGGTCATTCACGAATCCTGGACCTCGGGATCGACGGAGCACCTCTTCGAGAAATTCCGCCAGGTACTGCGGGACGCACGAGAAAATGCCATTGAGGAAGATGACGAAGTCGCCCTGGAATACGTGAAATCCATGTATTCTAAGTTCGTGTCCACGATGGGCGAGTCGAACTTCAACCGGCAGATCTACCGACCGGACTGGATGCACATCATCCGCTCACAGGCATTCGTCAATCTCTGGCTGAAAGCCTACAAAGCGCACACGGCAGGACTGACCGTCATGAGAGCCATGGGCACCGACGAACTGCACATCGCCGGCGAATGGCGGCACGTCTTCACAGAAGGGCGCGGGGTCTCACAGGTGAAGGTCAAGGACGTCTACACCGTGGACACCCAGGAACGGTAAACAGCGCAAATGCCGGACAGAACACATGACTTCGGACGCTACGGGGCCGATGGCCGACGCGGAAGCGAAGCCGCGGCCGGAGTTCTCGATTCCCTCACCCAGGGCATCGCATCCCCCGTCACATCCCGCCGCGGCCTCGCCGCCCGGCTGCGTTATCTCACCCGGTCCCAGGCCGGACGCGACGCCATGCGCGACGCCGGCATCACCGTCACCCCACGCACCCTGAAAGCCTGGATCGCGGGCAAACAACGCCCGAAAAAAGCCAACTTGGCCAAGATCGACGCAGCATACGGGAAGCTACGCCGCCAAAACGTGGCCCGCTACCTACTCGGACGCCTCAACGCAAACGGCGGAACCCGAGTAGAAATCCACCCCCTCGACCAAACCCACGTACCCGTCCCTCACCGACGAGTACTCGAATATCGGCGCCTGAATATCAGACACTGGGACGCCATCATCGACGCCTGGTCCCGAGGAGACACCCAAGCCCTCGACAACGCCTGGATCGACCAAATAGTCAACCTGGGCAGCCAATGGGGCAAATACGAATACGTCAGCTCGGTGGGCTTCGCAATCTAGGAAACCACGTGCTTACGCACGGGTCGCAGTGATTTCCCTCACGTATCTCTGCGGCTCGTAAACGCAGAGATACGTTCTGGACGTACGGAGCCTCTCCTGCAGTTGCGTCTTTTCGATTCGCGGAGCGAATTCCTTCGGCGTCACGGAGTGGCGCCGTGTCAATCACCTTGCGGAGCAGAGGGGATTTCGGCGGCGGAGCCGCCGGGAGGGGGCCGCGGAGCGGCCGGGTGGCTTCCGGCCTGTAGGGCCGGCGCGTCGTGTCAGCTCCGCAGGCACGACGCGCCGACAAGGGCGAACCCGCCGACCCGATCACCGCGGCCGCGGAACTCGCCAAACGCGGCGACCTGACCAAAACCGGCGGCGCCGGCTACCTGCACACCCTGGTCCAGGCCGGCACCCGCATCACCCAGCTCGGGTACTCCGCCCGGGGTGAACCGGACGACGTCCGCAGCGCGGCGGAGGCCGAGGTCCTGGACGCGCTGGCCACCCGCGAGCAGACCGCCGCTCGTGAACCTCGAGCACCACCACAAGCCGACCCCCGAGAGCCTGCCGTTAGGAGCGGAGCTTGTCGGTGACGATCACCTGCGGCACCGTACGGGTCTTCTTCAGCAGTTCGCGGAAGAACCGCCTGGTCGCAGCGGTGCCCCGCCGGTTCTGGACCAGGATGTCGAGCACGGTGCCGTCGGCGTCCACGGCCCGCCACAGGTTCTTCCGCCCTCCGTTGATCTTGATGAAGGCCTCGTCCAGGTGCCACTTGTCCCCTGGGCGGGGCTGCCGGCAGCGCAGTACGTTGGCGTAGGCCCGCCCGAACTTCGCGCACCAGCGGCGGACCGTCTCATAGAAGACGATCACACCGCTTACGAAGCCATCATGCCCCCCCACGCGCGGGCTTCCGCCGGCGGTCCGGGCGACGTCGCCCCGAACGCGCTCGTTTCGTAGTCGCCGCCCGCGGTAGGGGATCCGTCGCCAGCGATGCGGGTGGCGAGTCCGTCGCGTGCTCCATCGACCGCAGGTCTCGGATGGGTGAGGCCGCGCGCCTTCTCATCCGCTAATCGACCAGGCCGCGCTGGCTCATCAGATATCCGGCGTGGAACCGGTTCCGCGCTCCCAGTCTGTGCATGATCTCGGAGATGTGCCGCTGACACGTCCGGGGGGAGATACCGAGCCGCTTGGCTATCGAGGCCACCTCAGCCCCCTCCGCGAGGAGCTTCATGATGACGCGTTTCGTGCGGTCGGAGGCTTCGAGGACCTGCTGTCGCCTGTATTGGGTGGGGAAGGCACTTCCTTCCGCCCATGCCCGTGAGTAGGCGTTGACGGCAAAGTCGACGATACTCGGGTCCTGGACGACCAGGGCTCCTTCGGTGCCGTCTCCTCGTGGCAGGACGGCTGTGCTGCGGTCGAACACCACGATCTTCATGAAGCCGTCCTCGATCAAACGCACTTCGGCACCCAGCCGGATCAGCCGTTGCGCGCCCTGCGCCGAGGCCCGGTTGAACTGGGCGGAACTCTGGTACAGCGCCCGCAGCCGGACCCCTCGCCGCAGCGCGTTCTCCGTGGAGGTGAGGAACTCCTCCGGGTCACCCGTCGGCAGCGAAGTGAGTATCTCTCCGCGTGTCCCCGCCGTTAGTTCGCAGAGGGTTTCGCCTACCGCCCCACGGTTCAGCAACCGCCTGCCGGACGTGGCCATCCCGTCGCCACCCGGTACCTCCCTGTAGACACGGGTGAACGGCGAGAGCGAGGCGGTGACGCGGTATACCCTCTCCTGCTTCTCCGCCAGAGACTGGAGATCGTCACCGCAGGTCCGGATCATGGCCGCGGCCGGCGGTACGGCCAGCAACCGTCCATCTGCTGACGGGTCGCCTTCGACCAGACCCAGGCGGTGCAGCCGTTCCATGGCCGCCGTGAATACGGAGGGGGGAAGCCCCGTCTTTTCATGCAATTCGGCGAGGGTCGAGCCCTGGGCCGAGAGGAGAGCAACGTAGACGGCGCAACTGTGCTTGTCGCCCGGGGCATCATGCGATTGGTCCGCCAGGTCCCTCTTCAGCATGCTTTGACCCCCTCCTCTTTTTACGTGGCAGAAACGTGACCCCCACGAAATGCTCACAGGAGCTACAACATATGCAAGTGTTGCGCCGGTTCAAGAGGCTCCCGTACGGCGGAATCCGGTCGGGTTGCTTCTGGATGCCTCAAGAGGTTTCCGTTCCGTTTTGGGACGGAAACGCCAGTGTCATATGAGACGAGGAAGGAGTGGTCAGTATGTCCATCGAGCTGAAGACCCTGAAGTCGAGCACGGCCGGCGTCGTCGGCGAGGGCTGAACGCCCCGCCAGCACCGTCACCCGTAGTCGGCGAGCGGACCAAGCGCCCGCCGACCACGGATCGGGATGCCGAGGCATGGCCTACGGTGCCCCCACAGGGCAGTACCCGCGAGCGGGTACTGCCCTGTGTCAATCACGCCTGCAAGCAATCCCCTAGGAGTGCTCATGCCCATGGACAAGGACGTACTGCCTCTTCTGAAGCACACCAACCCTGTCTACGGCACCGGCGCGAAAGTCCTCATCAACGGCTTCGGGGAAGTCACGATGGTCGACGACCCCAGCGGCGCTGTTCGCCAGCTCCTCGCACTCCTGGACGGCTCCCGGTCTCCCGAGGCGGTCCATGAAGCGCTGTCTGCTGATCACCCTGAGGTGACCTTGGAGGAAACGATAGCCGTGCTGGAGCAGTTCGACGCTGCGGGGTTCCTGCTTAACGCGGCCGCCTCGTCCGAGGGACTCCTCGACGCATACGAACTGGGGCGCTGGAAACGGAATATCAACTTTTTCGGCTCGTACGCACGGCTTGGCGACAACAAATACGAGATGCAGGCGAAACTTCGCGACTGCAAGGTGGCTTTGCTGGGGCTGGGCGGGCTCGGTTCCCATCTCCTGCTCGACATGGCCGGACTGGGCATCGGTAACGTTCGCGTGGTCGAGTTCGATCGCGTCGAGCTGTCCAATCTGAACCGGCAGATTCTCTACCGTGAGTCCGATCTCGGGCAGCCCAAACTTCCGCTGGCCGTGGAAAGGGTCAAGGAGTTCAACTCCCGGATGCACGTGGACCCGGTGGACATGAAGATCAGCTCGGTTCAGGACGTCATCGACGTCATCACCGGATGTGACGTCGTGATCTGTGTCGCGGACCGCCCAAAGGTCGAGATCATGAGCTGGGTCAACCATGCCTGCGCACAGACCGGGATTCCCTTCACCACGGGTGGCCTGGACACCCAGCGTGCCTTCTACTACACGGTGATTCCGGGCAGGACCGGCTGCGTGCAGTGCTGGAGACGACAGGTATCCGAGACCGACCCCGTTTCGGACGGGCTCCTCAACGAGAAGACCGAGCGCCGGATCGGTGGTGACAACGCCGCGTTCGGCCCGCTGGTGACGATGACGACGGGCTTCCTACTCGGCGAACTGACACGCCTGGTCACCGGAGTAGCCCCCGCCGTCGCCACCAATCGTCTGATGGAACTGCGTTTCCATGACTACGCGATGACCGAGGCGGAACACTGGACCAGGGCAGCGGACTGCCCGGTGTGCGGGGAAGCCGCACGCGCCATCCCCTCTACGATCGGCTGACATGGGAAAGCGGTACTACCTGCTCCTGGGCGCCTATCTGACCTCGTCGATAGGCAACTGGGTATACAGGATCACCCTTCCGCTCCTGGTCCTGCACCAGACCGGATCGGCGCTGAGCACCAGCCTTGTGTATGTCGTCGAATATGTTCCCTTCCTCCTCCTCTCGCTGCCCGGAGGCGTCTGGGCCGACCGCTGGAACCGGCGCTCCATCCTGATCAGCGGCGACCTCGCGGCAGCGGCCCTCGCTTCAGCACTGGCCGTTCTGGTCACCGCGGGAACCACTCACCTCTGGCCGATCCTCCTGGCCGCGTTTCTGCTCGGGTGCGTGGACCCCGTCTACCATCCCGCGTTCCAGAGCCTTCTGCCCGACATCGTGGCGAAGGAGAAGCTGGGCAAGGCCAACAGCTGGATGCAGTCCGGCGACAACCTGATGGTGATGCTCGGACCAGCCGTGGCGGGCGGCGCCATCGCGTTGTTCGGCTATGGCACGACGGTGACCTTCAACGCGTGCACCTACTTCGTTTCGGCCGGGGCCATCCTGCTGATCGGCAAGGTGGGCTCTCCCCGGCAGGACAGGACCGTACGATCGTCGATCCTCAAGGACATCGGCGAGGCCGGTAAGTACATCGCCAAGAAGAACAAGGTGCTTCTGGCCGGATCTCTGATCTTCACCGGAACCAACCTCGCCACCTGGCTCGTTCAGGCGAACTTCGTCTTCTACCTGACAACCTACCGGCACCTGAGCTCGACCGTGCTCGGTGTGGTGATCGGATGCCAGGGCGTCGGGGCCCTCGTGGGCGCGGCCCTGGCCGGGCACCTCAACGAAAGGTTCGCCCCGGGGCGCATCATCATCGTCACCACGGTGATCGCGGGGTGCACCACCCTGATCCTGATCCCCCTGCGCAACCCCGTGCTCATCGGCCTGGACTGGGCGCTGCTCTTCTGCTGCGCCTCGATCAACGTGGTGACCTGGTTCACGATGCGCCAGAAGGTGGTTCCCAGAGCTCTGTTGGGGCGGGTCGTCGCGACCACACGCATGCTGGCCTTCGCCTCGATCCCGCTGGCCGCGCTGCTCGGCGGCGTCCTGGAGAACAACTTCCACAACATCTACCTGATCATGGTGGTGAGCGGCATATTCCGTCTGGTCATCGCGGCGCTCGCCTGGTTTTCCCCGTTGCGAGGTGACTCAAGGGCATCCGCAACGAAGGAGGGTTCGGCCCCTTCCCCGGTCGGGGAGCAGGCTCCATGAACGGCACTGTCACGTTGGCTGTCCGGGAGGGATGATCTTCGGGTGGGTCACGCTGGGAGGGGTCGTCCGTGGACAGCGCACCGCAGTACCCGGTCGAGGTGATCTCCCACTGTGTGTGGCTGTACTCCCGCTTCCCGCTCGGCTTCCGCGAGGTGGAGGAGCTGATGCTCTAGAGCGGTGTGATCGTCTTCTATGACACGGTCCGCCGCTGGTGCGCGAAGTTCGGGCGGGCCTACGCCAACGTACTGCGCTGCCGGCAGCCCCGGCCCGGGGACAAGTGGCACCTGGACGAGGCCTTCATCAAGATCTCATCCCACTTCCGACCTCGCCGCCACCTGATGACCGCCGTCCACTACCGAGCCGAGATGACCATTCGCTTCGCGATTTGGGACCAGGCCACCGGCGCCGCCGACCAACCCGACAGGGCTGTCGTGGTGGCGACGCGGATTCAGCGCAGCGTTTGCATGGTCCGGTCGGCACACAGCGGCCGGACGGCTAGCAGGGCGATATCGCGGTGCAGCAGACGACGTGCGGCTCTTCGCGCCTAAGGGTCGGCACATTCTCGGCCCTTGGGGGCCTCCGATGCACCGACGGGGTTGGAGGTGGTCAGGCGGCTGCGGCTTGCTGGGTGTTGTCAAGGGACAGCGTGGCTGGGGTTGGTGGGGGCTGATGGAGGCACACGTGGCGGGTGATTGGTCCGCTGCGGTCGCGTCGTGGCGTGCTTTCGTGGGCTGAGGATGAGGGAGGGAGCGAGGCCTTTTGTCGACGAGTGGGACTGGGTGCGGATGTGGACGCCCCGCAGGGAGCGCTCAGCAATGCTGTGCGCGACTGCTTCCCGGGGCACGGAGTGTGGGGGATAGCAGCAGGTGACAGCCTGCCCTACTGCTAAAGAGAGCGCAGGGCACGGGAGCACCCTGACCTGCAGAAACACCAAACGACGACAAGCGAAAGCTCCTGGACGTCCTCCACCGCACCGTAGGCATGACCGCCAACCAGCGCCTGGTCGTCATGCTCTACGCGGTGCACCCCACCGACCGCGCCGGCGCCGTCATCGAGACCGGCGCCAACCTCGCCAAGCTCGTCGGCATGTCCCCGACTGTCTTCTCCCGCACGCGGCGCCAGGTCGTGGAAGCCGGATGGCTCGATGAAGCCGAGCGCCTCGCACACATCAGCTACTACCGGCTCAGCGAGAAGAGCACCGGCGAGGACATTGTCGTCCCTCTGCGCCGCGCAACCTGAACGGATTCAGAGCCAGAACCCATGTACGTGAGGTCAATGAGCACCGATCCCGGAATCGGTGCTCATTGACCTCACGTACATGAGATCTGCTTCTCCGGCACGATCACAAGCAGCCAGCCTCTGGTGTCAGCCCCCGCCACGCCGCCGAGCGCTCTGCCTGACGAAGGGTCCGTTGCAACAGCGGGCATCGGCCAGGGCCCGGTCCCGTTCCTGCTCGGCCTGCTCCAGCCGCTACGCCGCCCGTCGTACCCGCGCCAGCACCCGCCGACGGAACTTGCCCAACCACTCGGCCGTCACCTGCGACAGCCGCCCCCGGGGCGTCGGCCGCGACCGGCGGCTCTCCGTACGGCTCCCCGGTGATCACCGCGAACATCACGCGCCCTGATGCGCTGCGTCCAGCGGTGAGTCGTTCAGCTGCGTGATGTCGGCGGGCGTACCGTCGACCGCCATCCGGGTAAGCCAGCGCCCGGTAACGGACAGGCGGACGGCGGCAATGGTGACGTCGCCGTATCGCAGCTCACCCTCGCGAGGGCACTCGCCTTCCACGCTTGTCAGCCGGAGCTGGTACCGGGTGTCGGCGGCGAGGGGGACCTTCTCTGTGAAGGTCCGCGGCTCGGGCGGAACTTCGACGTCTACAGCAGGCTCGGCTACCTCCTAGGCGAGGTCTCCAGCTGGTGGGCCGACGGCCGGGATACTCGCGGGTTCCGATTCGTCTGCCACTGCTTCCTCCTGGACTTGCTGGCCAGGGTCCTCGTTCGCGGGGTCCGGTGCGGCCGCCTCGGCAGCCGACGCTTCGGCGCCGGCCGGGTCCTCGCCGGTGGTCGAGTCCGGGGTGGTGGAGGCGGTGATCGCCTTCCCAGCCGTTCAGGCCGCCTGCCGCGTCACTCGCGCGGGGTCCGCGACGTCCTTGCGGGTCACCGCCAGGTACACCACCAGGCCCAGGATGACGGCCAGGAAGAGCCCGCTCGTGACGACGGTGCCGAACCCGAGACCGCCGTCGCCGGTCGGCTGGGACAGGTAGTCGCCGATCGAGGCGCCGAGCGGGCGGGTCAGGATGTAGGCGATCCAGAAGCTCCACACCGCGTCCAGGCCCAGCGCGAAGTGCGCGATCGCCACGGCTGCGATGGCCAGGGCGAACAGGACCGCTGAGAGCCAGTAGCCGAGGTCCATGCGCTCGGAGACGAGGTCGCCGGCGGCCGTGCCGAGGGCGAAGGTGAACAGCACGGCCAGCCAGTAGTACGCCTCACGGCTGGTGGTGTCGATGCTGTGAATGGAAAGGGTCCCCTCCCGCCGGTACCAGACGACGAAGACGACCGCGAGGAGGAGCGCGAACACCGCGGTGCTCGCCTCCAGCGGGACGCCCATGTTGTCGGTGAGGTTGTCACTGATCAGCGTGCCGACGACGCTGATGAGGGCGACGGCGAGCCAGTACACGCCCGCTCGGTAGGCGGTGGTACGGAACTGGACGACCAGGACGACCGCGAGCAGCGCGCTCATCAGGACCGACACGCCGGTCAGGCCCAGGCCGGCCTTCTCGTTGAGCAGGTCGGCCGCGGTCTCGCCGACCGTCGTGCACAGCATCTTGATGATCCAGAAGTAGGCGGTGACCTCGGGGACCTTGTTCCAGCGCAGGCGGTGGGAGGGGCGAGCGGAGGCACTCGTGCCCGGTTCGGCCTCGGGAGTCTCGGAGAGTTCGTAGGTCATGGGCAGGACGTTGCCAGCGGTTACCTGAACGCATCCTGACTGCCGCGGGGCTTTCCCCGGCCCGCCGGGTCCGGCCTGATCACGATGGGGGCATGTACACCCGCTTCGCGTCCTGGCTGCGGCACCGGCTCGGCCGCGCCGTCGTCCTCTCCTACGGCCTCGCCCTGATCCTGCCCGCACCCGGCGTGTGGCTGCGCCGCCCCCATTCCTTGCCGCCGACGCACCTGACACTGCACACCGCACCGCTCCTGCTGTCCCTGGTCCTGTTCTCGGCCGGGCTCCAGGTTCCCGTCCGCGCGCTGGGTACCGTGCTGCGGCATCCGAAGGCCCTGCTCGCCGGCCTCGTGCTGCACCTGGCGATCCCGCTGGCGGTCGTGCCGTTCGTCGCCTTCCTCCTGCGGCGCACCCCCGACACCGACGGCGGCAGCGGACTGCTCACCGCGATGATCCTCGTCGTGGCGATGCCCGTCGCCGCCGGGGCTACCGTGTGGACCGACAAGGGCGAGGGAGATCAGCCGACGATGGTGGGCCTCGTCCTGGCCTCGACCCTCCTCAGCCCGCTCACCACCCCCGTGCTGCTGGCGACGCTGTCGCCGCTGCTCAGCGGCGGCTACGCGCACACCCTTGCCGACACCGGCCGTCTGGCCCAGGGCGGATTCGCTCTCACGGCCGTGGTCCTTCCCTGCGCGGCGGGCCTGCTGGGCGCACTCGTCCTGCCCGCGCGACGGCTGGGCCGCCTGGTCGCCACGGTGGCCCCGTCGGCCATGGCCGGTTCGCTGGTGCTGACCTACGTCAACGCCAGCGGCGCCCTCGGATCCGTCGTGACCCGGCCACGCCCGCTGCTGTTCGCGGCCGCCCTGGCCGTGGCCGCCCTGGTGTGCCTGCTCTCCTTCGTCCTCGGCCGGGTCGCCGCCCGCGTCCTACGGCTGGAGGCGGGCACCGCCTCGTCGCTGACACTCGCCTGCGGCATGAACAACAGCAGCGCGAGCGCGGTGCTGATCACCGCGTCCCTGCCCGACAAACCGCATCTGCTGCTGCCGGTCCTCGCCTACGGGCTGCTGCAGAAGACCGCCGCGAACCGGATCGTCACCCGGCTGCGACCGGCTCCCACCGCGGCAGGCGCCTGAACAGTCCTCAGCCGCCGCCCTCGGCGTCGGGTTCCTCCCGGCGTACGGGGACGAGCAGGGTGAACGCGGCTGGACGGCGGCCGGTCAGGGAGAGTCTGCCACCCAAGGACACTGCCAGGTCGCGGGCGAGGGCCAGGCCGATGCCGGAGCCCTCCCCCGCGCCGGTGCGGCCGCGGTCGAAGAGCCGGGACGCCTCGCCGTCCACGGCGCCTTCGTCGATGACATCGAAGGCAACGGCCTCCCCGAGGTCACGGGCGGTGAGGCGTACGGTGCCGCGCCCGTGGACGCGCGCGTTCTCCAGCAAGACGCCGAGGATCTCGGTGACGGAGGCGCCGGGGACACGGATGTCGTCCGGCACCTCGGGAGTCCCGCACTCCAGACGCCTGCCGTCGCGGGCGAACGGTCCGTGCCAGCGTTCCTCGGTCTCCCGCAGCAGCCGAGGCACGGACGTGTCCGGTGCGGGCCGGCGCGGCAGGCCGTGTGAGCGGGACAGGCGCAGCACTTCGTCCACCGTGCGGTGCAGACGACGCGTGGTCTCGAGGGCCTCCTCCAGGGCGGGCCGAGTGCGAGCGTCGTCCTGGGCGAGCCCCGCCTCCAGCGTCAGCTGAAGCCCGGTGAGCGGGGTGCGTAGCTGGTGGGAGGCGTTGGCGGTGAAGTCGCGCTCGTGGCGCAGGAGTTCGGTGAGGCTGTGCAGCATCTCGTTGTGGGTGCGGGCGACCTGGTCGATCTCGGCGACGCTGCTGGGCGCGGCCCGGGCGCTCAGGTCGCCGGCGGTGACAGCCCTGCAGTGCTGGCAGAGGTCCTCCAGCGGCGCGGCCAGTACCCGCGCCTGCCTGCGGGCGACGAGGACGGCCACCGTCAGCGCGAGGGCGCAGACCCCGGCCAGGACCGCCCAGGCGATCAGGACACGGTCACGTACAGCGGCCGCGGGCGAGGAGGCCCGTACGACGCCGATCACCCGCTCGGCGTGCGACACGGGCACCGCGACGACCAGGTCGCCTCGCGACCGGCCGCGCACCGCCTCCGCGGCGAGTGCCCGTCGCACGGCGGTGTCGCCGGTGTGGGGGCCGGTGCCGGCCCGCAGGCGCAGCGCGGGGTCGTACAGGCCGAGGCGTCCGCCGGGCGGCGGCGCGGGCAGTTCCACGGGGTCGCCGGTCGGGTAGTCCGGGCTGACGCGTACGGCCCCTGACAGGGCCGCCCTTTCCAGGGTGTCGCGCTGGTCGGCGTACAGGGACGACCTGATGGCCAGGGCCAGCGGGACGGCGAGGAGGACGACGGCGACCAGGGCGGCGGTGAGGGCGACTCGCACCACGCGCTGTCTCATGCCCCCATCTTGGGAGCGCCTGGGCGCCCCCTGGGTGGTCCGCCACGCGGTTTTGCCGTCGTCTAACCGTCTGTGTGCGGGCCGTTAACCGACAGCTCACTAGCGTCGGTGGCATGACCGCAAGGCAGCTCCTCGGGAGGGCGGTAGACATGTCGCACGTACGTAATTCCGCGGGCGTCGTCGCGGTGACGGTGATCGCCGCGGTGATCGCAGGGTGCTCCGGATCGTCCGGGGCGCATTCCGGCTCGGGTTCGACGGCCCCGGCACAGGCGACCCCGGCCCCCACCGAGTCGAACCCGCCCGGGGACATCCCCGACAACCAGGTGTTCGTGGCTTATCGGCCCACTGGCGGCTTCACCGGGTTCACGGTGAAGGTGCCGGAGGGCTGGGCGCGCACCGACAAGGGCGGTACGACCGTGTACACGGACAAGCTGAACAGCGTCACCATCGCTACGGCCAACGCCTCCACTGCCCCGACCGTCCTCTCCGTCAAGAACACCGTCGTCCCTCAACTGCGCCGGCACATGCCGAAGTTCACGTCACCGAAGGTGTCGCAGGTGGCCCGTAAGGCGGGCCCCGTCGTCCTGCTCGCCTACCAGAGCGACTCGGCCAAGGACCCGGTCACCGGCAAGGTGGTGCGGGACGCGTTCGAGCGGTACGCCTTCTACCGGCAGGGCCATGAGGTGGATGTGACACTGTCGGGCCCGGTCAACGCCGACAACGTCGATCCGTGGCGGACCGTCAGCGACTCGTTCGCGTGGCGGTGAGTGCGATGCCCGCCAAACCGTCGGACGACGACGTGGTGCTGGCCGCCCGGGAGCTGTACCGCTTCTACCGGGCCGGTGAGGAGGAGACGCTCGCGCTGCGCGGGGTGTCGCTGCAGGTGCGGCGGGGGGAGACGGTCGCCGTCGTCGGCCCGTCGGGGGCGGGCAAGTCGACCCTGCTGGCGTGCCTGGCCGGTCTCGACGAGCCGTCGGGCGGCGAGGTCCGGGTGGCGGGCGAGCGCATCAGTCACCGGCCCGAGACCGAACGCGCCCGGTTGCGCGCCCGGCATGTGGGGGTGCTCGTGCAGTCCCGCAACCTGCTCCCGCATCTGACCGTGCGCGACAACATCCGACTCGCCCAGCATGCGGTGCGCGGCCGCCCCGCCATGAGGGCCGGGGCGCTGCTGGAGCAGGTGGGGCTCCGACGCCGGTCCAGCGCGCTGCCGCGGCAGCTGTCCGGCGGTGAGCTGGCCCGGGCCGGGCTCGCCGTCGCGCTGGCCAACTCCCCGGCCGTGCTGCTGGCCGACGAACCGACCGGTGAACTCGACGGCGCAACGGAGGAGTTGGTGCTGCGGATGCTGCGGGACCGGACGGCGGACGGTTGCGCGGTGCTGATCGTGACGCACAGCGCGGAAGCGGTGCGGGGCGCCGACCGAGTGATCACACTGGACGACGGGCGGGCCCACGAGGGAACCACCCAGGTGCGGGAGAGCAGCCATGTCCTCCGCTGACCTGCTCGTCTCCTGCCGGGGCGTCGCGCTCACCTTCGGCCGGGGCCCCACCGCCGTGGTGGCGGTGCACGGCGCCGACCTGGACGTCCGCACCGGCGACCGGCTGGCGATCGTGGGACCGTCCGGGTCGGGGAAGTCGTCGCTGCTCCACCTGCTGGCCGGGCTCGAACTCCCCACCAGCGGCACGATCACCCGGCCCGGACTCCACGGGCCGCGGGACATCGGCTTGGTCTTCCAGGCCGACAGCCTCATCTCCGCCCTCGACGTCATGGAGAACACCGCGCTGCCGCTCGTCCTCGCGGGACGCCCGCAGGAGGAGACCCGCCGCCCGGTCGCCGAGGCGCTCGACGTGGTCGGCGCGGCCGGGCTGGCCGATCGGCTGCCCGACGAGATCTCCGGCGGCCAGGCCCAGCGGGTGGCCGTGGCCCGCGTGCTGGCGCAGGCGCCGCGGCTCATCCTCGCGGACGAGCCGACCGGGCGCCTCGACCACGCCACCGGCGCCCGCGTCCTGGACGCACTGCTGGCGGCGGGGGACCGGACGGGCGCAGCGCTCGTCGTCACCACCCACGACCCCGCCGTCGCGGCCCGGCTCACCGTGCGCCGGGGCATGCGCGACGGCCGGCTGCTTGCAGCCGAAACAGCGGAAGCACCGGACCCACGAGGGAGCCTGTGATGATCACCGCCTGGGCGGGCGGACTGGCCCGTCACCGCATCGGACGGCTCCTGGCGGCCGTCGCCGGTATCGCCCTCGCCGTCGCCCTGGTCGCAGCGCTCGGCTCCTTCCTCACCGCGTCCAAGGCGACCATGACCCAGCGGGCGGTCCACTCCGTCGCCGTGGACTGGCAGGTCGAGGTGCAGCCGGGCGCGGACCCGAACGCCGTCCGGTCGCTGGTGCAGACCACTGCCGGCACCCGGGCCGCGTTGCCCGTCGGCTTCGCCCGGACTACCGGCTTCACCGCCAGCGTGGGAGGCAGCACTCAGACCACCGGCCCCGGCGTTGCGCTCGGCCTGTCGGCCGACTACCGCAGTCACTTCCCCGACGAACTGCGCACGCTCTCGGGATCCGGCAACGGCGTCCTGCTCGCCCAGCAGACCGCCTCCAACCTGCACGCGGCCCCGGGCGACACCATCGGCGTACGGCTGCCCGGCGCCGGGCTGCGGCAGGTGCGGGTGGACGGCGTGGTCGACCTGCCCCAGGCCGACTCGCTGTTCCAGAAAGTCGGCGCGCCCCCGCAGTCCCAGCCGGCCGCGCCCCCGGACAACGTCGTCCTCCTGCCCGGCGCCCGGTTCGCCTCTCTCACCCGTGGAGCCACCGACGTCACGACCCAGATCCACGTGACCCGCGACGCGCGACTGCCGACCGATCCGGCCGCCGCCTTCACCTCGGTCACCGGTGCCGCACACCACCTGGAGGCCAAGTCGGCCGGCACCGCACTCGTCGGCGACAACCTCGGCGCGGCCCTCGACTCTGCCCGTCAGGACGCCCTCTACGCCCAGATCCTCTTCCTCTTCCTCGGCGTCCCGGGCGCCGTCCTGGCCGCCGTGCTGACCGTGGCGGTCGCCACGGCCGGCGGCGAACGGCGCCGCAGGGAGCAGGGTCTGTTGCGGCTGCGCGGCCTGCGTCCCCGCCAGATCACCGCGCTCGCGGGTCTGGAGGCCGCGCTGGTCGGCGTCGGCGGCGGCCTCGCGGGTCTCGGGCTCGCCGCGTTGACCGGCCGCCTCGCCTTTGGCGCCACCTCCTTCGGGGCGGGCGCGGGTACCTGGGCTCTCTGGTACGTCATCGCCTTCGTCCTCGGCGTGGTCGTGGCCGCCGGCGCCGTGCTCGTGCCCGCCCTGCGGGATCTGCGCACGGTGACCGTCGCCGACACCGGGCGGGAGCCCCGCGGGTCGCGGTCGCCCTGGTGGCTGCGGTACGGCCTGGACTTCGCGCTGCTGATCGGCTCCTGGCTGGTTTTTCGCGCCTCCTCCGGCAACCAGTACGCCCTCGTCCTCGCCCCGGAGGGCGTGCCCAGCGTCTCCGTCTCCTACTGGGCCTTCCTCGGCCCCGCGTTGCTGTGGCTCGGCGCGGCCCTGCTGTTGTGGCGGCTGACCCTGCTGGTCCTCGCCCATGGCCGTCCGGCGCTGGCCCGCCTCGCCCGACCGCTGACCGCGACCCTCGCCACCACCACGGCGGCCGTGCTGTCCCGCCGTCGGCGGACGTTGGCCCGCTCGGTGGTGCTGCTCGCCCTCGCCGTGTCGTTCGCGATCTCCACGGCCGTCTTCAACTCCACCTACCGGCAGCAGTCCGAGGTCGACGCCCGCCTCACCAACGGCGCGGACGTCACTGTCACCGAACCGCCCGGCGCCCAGGTCGGGCCGAGCGCGGCGGACACGCTGAAGGTCTCGGGCGTCCGGCACGTCGAGCCCCTCGAGCACCGCTACGCCTACGTCGGCTCCGACCTCCAGGACCTCTACGGCGTCCGGCCCGCCACCGTCGCCAAGGCGACCTCGCTCCAGGACGCCTACTTCTCGGGCGGCACAGCAGGTCAACTGATGCGCCTGCTCGCCCAGCGCACCGACAACCTGCTGGTCAGCGCAGAGACCGTGCACGACTTCCAGCTCTCCTCCGGCGACACCGTCAACCTCCGCGTCCAGGACGCCCGTACCAAGGCGCTGCGCACCGTGCCCTTCCATTACGCGGGGATCGTCAAGGAGTTCCCGACCGCGCCGAAGGACAGCTTCTTCGTCGCCAACGCCGCCTATGTGGCGAAGGCGACCGGCAGTGACGCGGTGGGCGCCTTCCTGCTCGACACGGGCGGCAGCCACCAGCAGCAGGTCGCCGCGCATCTGCGCAAGCAGCTGGGCACCGGCGCCACCGTCACCGACCTGACGCAGACGCGCGGCACGGTCGGCACCAGCCTGACCTCCGTCGACCTGGCCGGGCTCACCCGGATCGAGCTGGCCTTCGCGGTGCTGCTGGCCGCCGGGGCCGGAGGGCTCGTCCTTGCCCTGGGCCTCGCCGAGCGCCGCCGTACCTTCGCCGTGGCCACCGTCCTCGGGGCGAAGAGCGGCCAACTGCGCGGCATGGTCCTCACCGAGGCCCTGCTGCTGGCCACTGGCGGCCTGGCAGGGGGCGCCGTCATCGGCTGGGCCCTGTCCGAGATGCTCGTGAAGGTCCTGACCGGCGTCTTCGACCCGCCGCCCGCCGGCCTGGCGGTGCCGGGCGGCTACCTGGCCCTGACGGCCGGCGCGGCCGTCGCTGCCGTACTGGCCGCCGCGCTGAACGGCATCCGCAGCGCCGGCCGGCCCGCCGTGGAGGAGCTGCGTGACATGTGAGCGGCCGGGAGCGGGCGGGCCGCGCGCCTCGCCCGCTCCTACGCTGTCCAGCATGCGTACGCACGCGACCGCCGACCCCAGCCGCCACCGCGTCCTCGTCGTCGAGGATGACGACACCATCGGCCGCCACCTGGAGACCGGCCTGCGCGGCAACGGCTACACACCGACCTGGAGCCGGACCGGATCCGCAGCCCTGACCGAGGCCGCGCGGACCCCGTACGACGTGCTGCTGCTCGACCTGGGACTGCCCGACATGGACGGTCTGGACGTCGCGCGCGCCATGCGCGCTCGGCACCCGGATCTGCTGATCGTCATCCTGACGGCCCGCACCGACGACATCGACGTCATCGCCGGGCTGGACGCGGGGGCCGACGACTACCTCGTCAAGCCGTTCAGCCTGACCGTGCTGCTCGCCCGGCTCCGCGCCCATCTGCGTCGCCTGGTCGTCGCCACAGCACCGCAGGAACCAGTCCGGCTGGCCGACCTCGTCCTCGACCTGGTAGCCCGACGCTGCACACTGCACGACGCGGACATCGACCTGCGTCCCAAGGAGTTCGATCTGCTCGCCGTCCTGGCCCGGCACGCGGGGGAGGCCGTCTCCCGGGAGACCCTGATGGCCGAGGTCTGGGACGAGAACTGGTTCGGCTCGACCAAGACCCTCGACGTCACCATGGCCGGCCTGCGTCGGCGCCTCGCTCAGGCCGTCGACGCCTCGGTCCACCCCGGCAGCCCGCCCCGCATCACCACCCTGCGCGGGCACGGCTATCGCCTGGAACCCTGACGGGCGCCGCCGCAACGGCTCAATGCCGTGCCCGCCTGGCCGACCGCCGACGGCGGCCCCGTACAGAACCGCTCTCTCGCGCCCGTCACCGATCTTCGGCGGCACGCTCGGCCGGAGCCGCTTCCTCACGGACGCGCACCGGGACACGGTGCAGAAGGTCGTCGATGCGCTGGTCGCCGCGATGCACTGGATCAACATCCACAGCGCAGCCGACATCGCGAACGAGCTGTTCGCGGCCGGTGAGGGAGCCGAGCCTCGGGTCCTCGGTCGAGCCGCCGACTGCCCGAGCCGTACCGGAGGTCGTCGCGTTCGCCGCGTGTGCGCTGCTGCTCATCGTGGCCTACCGGTTTTTCAGAGCCGCCCGCGCCGACCTCACCCGCCGGGCGCTGCGACGCTGTGCGAGGGGCAGCCGGCGGGCACCGAACTGCCTGCTCCGGCTGCTGGAACCGGTCATGGCCCGAGGGCGATCACTCGGCGGGCCGATTGAGCTTCAGGGGGTCGGCCGACGGGGCCGAACCGGTCAGGGAGCCTCCTCGCCCTGGGCGACCTCGACCTCGTGGTGGAAGTCGACGACGCCTGCCGCTCCTGCGGTGACGGACAGGACCGTGCAGGCCACGAGGAGGAACGCGGTACGCCGGGTGGTGCGCGGGCGCGTCCGGGTGGATGCGAGAAGCGCGGCGACGCGTTGCGGCACCGGTCCGGACGTCGCCGCGGGTGCGAAGTCCGGGCGGGTGGAGGGGGAGGCGTTTCCGGCGAGGGCGGCGCGGGCGATGGCCGCGGCGATCAGGCGCCGGTCTCCGGTGACCTCGGCGGCGGCCTCGTCGGCAGCCCGCTCGACGGCGAACCGGATGGTGGCGCGGGTGGTGCGCAGGGCGGGGTGGCAGTGGGCGGCGAGTTCGGCGGCGGCCAGGAAGTAGTGGTGGCCGGCCCGGTTGTGGGCGCGTTCATGGGCGAAGAGGGCCTCACGCTCGGCAGGTCCCAGACTGCGCAGCATGGCGGTGGTGACGACGATGCGGTGGGGCCGGCCGGGCAGGGCGTACGCGTCCGGATCGGGCGATTCGATCACGCACAGGTCACCTGCGGCGGGGCGGCGATCGGCCTGCGTGCGGGCGGTGCGGAATGCGCGGGTCTGCCGGAAGGCCGAGCGCGCGAGGGTCCAGACGCTGAGGGTGAGCACCCCGGTGGCCGCCGTGGCGGCGGGAAGGACGAAGTAGTCCGAGGGGGTCCGCAGGGGGTGGACGAGCTCGCCGAGGGCGGCGAAGGCGGGGAGTGTGAGCAGTCCGGTCAGGACAAGGGCTCCCAGGGCGGCGACACAGGCTCCCCCCAGCGCCAGGGCTGAGGCGGTGAGGACCCACAGTGCGGCGGCGGGGGCCAGTCGGTCGAGGGTTCGGCGGGCCAGCGTCGGCGCGAGGAAGGGCAGGATCAGCGGTAGGAGCAGCAGAGCAGTCATCGCTCGTCACCCTCCAGGAGCCGGCGCAGGTGCTGCTCGTCGCCGGGACTGAGCTGGGCCACGAAGCGGGCCAGGACCGTCTCCCGGTCGGTGTCCCGGTCGAGTTCGGTGTGCATGCGCCGGGCGGTCAGGCCGGGCGCGTCCTGGACGGGGAAGTAGGCGTAGCCGCGCCCCTGCCGCTCCCGGTCGACGACGCCCTTCTCGTGCAGACGAGTCAGTATCGTCGCCACCGTCGTCCGGGCCAGGCCGAAGCCGAGCTCGGCCTGCACCCGTCCTGGCGTGAGCGGGGCCCCGGCGGCCCACAGCGCGGCCATGACGGCGGCTTCCAGCTCACCGGCCGGCCGCCTCTCGTCCCTCGCGTCCTTCATGGGAACGTTCCTCACTCCGCCATCGTCTACAGTTCAGTAGACCGTCTACAGCATTGTAGTCAGCCGCCGGATGCCGCCGCGCCACCGTTTCCGCCGCATCCGACAGGCCGGAAGAACGATGAGGGGCTCCCGACGATGACCACAGCCATACACCTATCCTCGCAGCTCGCCGTCAATGTGCTGGACGCGCGGTCCCTGCTGGCCGCGTTCGGCGTGCTGGGCGTGGGCGTGGTGCTGTTCGCCGAGACCGGTCTGCTGATCGGCTTCTTCCTCCCGGGCGACTCCCTGCTGTTCACAGCCGGTCTGCTGTGCAACGGCACCGCCGAGAGCGGCCTGAAGCTGTCACTCGCCCCGCTCCTGGTGGCCGCGGCGGTGGGAGCACTGGCCGGCTCACAGTGCGGCTACCTCATGGGCCGTCGAGCGGGCGGCACTCTGCTCTCCCGAAGCCGCTCGGCCCGCCTGCACGAGGGAGCGAAACGCGCGGAGGAGCTGCTGGAGCGCTACGGATACGCGAAGGCGATCGTCCTGGCCCGCTTCGTTCCGGTGGTGCGCACGGTCCTGAACCCGATGGCGGGCGCCCTGCGGGTACCGGTGCGGACGTTCACCACCTGGCAGGTGACCGGCGGACTGGTGTGGAGCTTGGGCCTCACCCTGGCGGGCTACGCGCTGGGCTCCTCCGTGCCGAACGTGGACCGATATCTGCTGCCGATCGTCGCGGTGATCGTCGGCCTGTCGCTGATTCCGGTCGCCTCCGAGGTGTACCGCTCGCGGCGGGACGCGAAGGCGAAGAAGGCACGCGGATGATCATCGCCCTTGACGGCTCGTCGGTCGACGGCTCGGCCTACACCGGCGTGGTGAACCTCGCTCGGCACTCCCCCGTCTGGCTGGACGACGCCGTGTCGGCCTGGTCGACGTACGGGCTCGCCCTGTTCGCGGTGCTCATGGCTGTCGGCTGGTGGCATGCCCGGCGTGTGGGCGCCACCGCGTCGGTGACGGCGCTCGCCGTGCCGTTCGTCGTGGTCGTGGCCTTCGGAGTGGACGCGGTGCTCAAGCTGCTGGTGCGCGAGGACCGGCCCTGCCAGAGCCTGCGAGTGACCACGCTGGAGGCGTGTCCGGCGCCCGGCGACTGGTCCTTCCCCAGCAACCACGCGGCCATCGCCGCCGCGGCGGCCGTCGCCCTGCTGTTCGTCTCCCGTCGGCTCGGCGCGCTCGCCGTGGTGGCTGCCTGCGCGATGGCCGTCTCGCGTGTCTGGGTGGGGGCGCATTACCCCCACGACGTGCTGGCAGGGGTCGTGGTGGGCGCGCTCGTCTCCCAGCTCGTCATGTCGGCACTGCGAGGGCGTGCGGAGGCCGCAGCCCTGCGGCTCGCGGCCACCCGTCTGCGTCCGCTGCTGGTGGTGTCGTGAAGCGCGGCGAGGTCGCCGACCTGGCCGGCAGCTGCGGCCTCGGCACGTGGACGGCGTTCGGCGTGCTGACCATGGTCGTGGCAGGCCACGACGGCATGCCGCTATTCGCGGACGCCGACATCCTCTCGTGGTCCGTCAGCCACAGGCCCGACGTGACGGTGACGCTCGCCCGCGGGCTGACCGCCACCGGGACCAGCGTGATCCCGTACGCGCTGGCGGTGCTGGCCGGAATCATCGCCGGGCGCACCCGCCGGCAGCGCGCGCTTGCCGTCGCGCTCTGTCTCGTCTGCCTCGGGGCGGGCCAGGCGCTGCGGTACGCGGTGATGGCGTTCGTCGCCCGACCGCGACCACCCCTTACGGACTGGGCGACGCATGCCTCGGGATGGGCGTTCCCGTCCGGTCACACCACCACGGCGGCCCTCGCCGCGGGACTGCTGATCATGGCTGTCCGCATGTGCGGCCCACGCGGCACGACCCCACTCACCCTGGTCATCGGCGCCTGGGGCGCGTCGGTCGGCCTGACCCGCGCCTATCTCGGAGTGCACTGGTTCACCGACGTCGTCGGCGGCTGGCTGTTCGCCCTCGGCTGGCTGGGCCTGTGCCTGAGCGCCGTGGCCCACTGGCTTCCCGAGCGATGGACCCCCGGCACGACGGACACGGACACGGGCTCGGCGCGCAGGACGGCAGAACCGACGGGCAGCACAGCAGGGGGCCGAACGGACACGGCAGCGGAACACACGGACGTGGCACGAGAGCAGAGGGAGGACCATGCGCCAGACCATCCTGGTCGTCGAGGACGATCACGCCCTGCGTGACGTGCTGATGCGCGGACTGCGCGACGAGGACTTCGATCCCGTGCCCGCGCCGGACGGCGCCACCGCCCTGCGGCTGGCCACCGCCGACATCTCCGCCGCCGTACTCGACATCGGGCTGCCCGACGCCGACGGACGGGACGTGTGCCAAGCCATGCGCGCGAACGGATTCCTCTCCCCCGTCATCTTCCTGACCGCTCACCACCGGCTCAGCGACCGGCTGTCTGGGTTCTCGGCCGGAGGCGACGACTACCTGCCCAAGCCGTTCCACTTCACCGAACTCGCCGCCCGCCTGCGGGCAGCCCTCAAACGGTCCGCACCGCCGCCCGCTGCAGCAGCGGGAGACCTGGCACTGGACGCAGTCCGGCACGTGGTCAGCGTCCGAGGCACCCGAGTCGACCTGACACCGACCGAGTTCCGTCTCCTGGCGGCGCTCATGGCGGCTTCCGGCGACATCGTGCGCCGCCGCGATCTGATTCGGGCGGCCTGGCCCGAGGGCGCCCAGGTCCACGACAACACCCTCGACCAGTACCTGACCCGACTGCGCCGCAAGCTGCGCGAGGCGGGCAGCGACCGGACGATCGGCACGGCCCGCGGGATCGGCCACCGGCTGTCGTGAGCGGCTCCTGCCACCGTCTGCGGCCCGCTATGACCGCCTTCCGCAACCGTCTGGCGCCCCGCACTCTGCGCGGCCGGCTCTCCCTCGTGGCCCTCACCACGGCCGCGCTGCTGATGCTGGTCCTCACCGTCGCCTTCAACGTGGTCGCCCAGCACCGCCTCCAGCACCAGGCGGACGACGAACTACGCACTCGCGCCGCGGCCGTTGCCACGACCATCGACACCACCGGCAGGACCGTACGTGTCCTGGAAACGTCCAACGACGCCCTCCTGGACGCCAATGTGTGGATCTACTCCGACGGACGACTGCTGGAAGAGCCGCCGAACGCCGGCCCCCTTACCCGCATCGCCGACGCCCTCGCCGGGCGCGGCGGGCGGCGGTGCGTCACCGCCGACGTCGACGGCCCCCTCCGGCTGTGCTCGCGGTCGGTGTCCGGGGACAACAGCGAAGCCACGGTGGTCACCGCGCTCGGCCTCTCGCCGTACCGGAGTTCGGCCGACACCCTGCTCCTGGGATCGCTCGCCCTGGACGCCGTGACGCTCGCCTGCACCTACGCTCTGACACGGCTGGCGGTAGGCCGCGCGCTGCGCCCGGTTCGCATGATGACCGACCAGGCCACCCAGTGGAGCGCCGTCGCCTCCGAAGATCGCTTCGGCCAAATGCGGCACCCGGCCGAACTCGCGCGCCTCGGTACATCGCTGGACGCCATACTGGACCGCATCCGCACCCTCCTGCGCCACGAGCGGCAGCTCACCGGGGAACTCTCGCACGAGCTGCGCACACCCCTGAGCCGGATCATCGCCGAACTCGACTGGTGGCAGTCCCGCCCCCGCACCGCCGACCAGACCCACGCCATCCACAAGGTCATCGCGGAAGCCGCCCATTCCATGCACGCCATCTGCGACACCCTCCTCGACGACGCCCGTGGCGGCGTACTCACCGCTCCCGGTACCGCCGAGATCCTCCCCACGCTGCGACGCCTCACCGAAGTCCTCGACCTGCCGATCCACTTGACGGTCGCCGCTGAGGGCCCACCGCTGGAGGCCGGAGTCCCACCCGCCCTCCTGGAACGTATCGTCAGCCCGCTCCTGAGCAACGCCTGCCGCTACGCCCGCTCTAAGGTCGCCGTCCGCGCCTACCGCGCGCCGGACGGCGTACGCGTCGACGTGATCGACGACGGGCCCGGGGTACCGCCCCCGTTCGCGGGGCAGCTCTTCGAGCCCGGTCAGCGGGCGGATCCCGGCGACGGACACGGCGGAGCGGGCCTGGGACTGCCGCTGGCGCGACGCCTGGCCCGCTCCGCCGGCGGCGACGTGACGTACGACCCCGGACACACCCGCGGGGCACGCTTCGTGGTGAGCCTGCCTGCCGGGTGACCGCGCCGCACTCGACGCCACCGGCGTATCACGGCGTGATGTCGCGCTCGACGTCCTTGCAGGAGACGGCCAGGAAGCCGACAAAGCCGAGGATGGCCACCCGGCCTTGTGGTCAGCGACAGAAAGGCGGACACCGACCTGGGCCCGTCGCGGCCGTTGCTCGTGGCCTCGCCCTGACCTGCCCCTGCCCCTGACCCTGACCTGCCCCTGCCCCTGACCTGCCCCTGCCCGGGGGCACCCCACGGCGAGGCCCACGTCACGGCAGATCCGAGGGCGTCGACCTCGGTCTGATTGCCGCGCTTCTCGTAGCTGATGAGCTGGTGTTGTTGTCCGCGTTCGTGACGGACCTGACGCGCGCGTCCTTGTCGTAGCCGCGTCTGGTGGTCCTGCCCGCGGCGTCCGTGGTCGTGGTGACCCGGCGGTCAGGGGAAAGGGTGGGGGTCGGGGTTGAGGTCCCGTCGGCCGGGCCGGTTGTCGGGCTTCCCCCGCAGGGTGCCCGGCACCGTCCGTAGTCTCGGTAGGCCCTGCACACGCCGGTATCCGTGGCCGAAGGTCATGGGCACCGCTGCGGGGACCAGCACCCGTACGCAGCGCAGTCCGGCGGCCGCGTGCTCGACAGTCGTCTGGTCCACCACCAGGACGTCCATGCCGCAGGAGGCGAAACGGCCGACCATGTCACGCACGTGCACGTCGAGGGTCTCTCCCGCGGGCGTTCGGCGGCCGCCGAACGCCGAGGCGAAGTCCACCGGGGCCGAGCCGTTGTCCACCAGGTGGGCGAGACGGCCGAACGCGTCCGTGTGCGCGTAGCGCAGCGCGTGGTCGGACATCTGCCGTACTCGTTCGGGGTCGGCTGCCAGTTCTGCCGCCCGGCCCGGGTCGCGGGCGTGGACACCGCACAGGTGGTCCAGGAGCGGACCGGCCTCGCACGCGGCCGAGTTCAGAGCCGCGACCGGGTCCAGGTGGGCGGCGGCGGAGCACAGCAGGACCGGCCTGCCGTGCCCGCCCCCCGGGTCCTGGACTACCACGCACACGCAGGGCACCGCGTGGTCGACGGACAGGTCGAAGGCGCGCAGCCGGTAGCCGGTCGAGGCGGTGATCCACGCGGCAGTCCGGCGGAAGGAGACGTCGGGCATGGTCTCCAGGTCGATCTCCACCGCGGGCAGGCGGCCGTAGTGGTGGATCAGGAACGCGTCCCGCTCAGCCACCTCCAGCAGGCCGAACAGGACGGCCTCTTCGATGCAGGAGCCGACCGCGCAGCCGCTGGAGGTGTCGTGGACGAACCCGGGGTCGTCGGGGCGCAGGGCATGGGAGCGGTAGTAGGCCAGCGTCTCCGGTACCAGGACCTGGCGGCCGGTGCCCACGTGGTGGGCCCACACCCAGGTGGTCTCGCGTTTGTCGTCCCACGGGGTGAACGGGAAGTCCGGTCGTGCGTAGCGGTGCGGGTCGTGCGTACCGAAGGCGCGCGGGTCGACCGCCACCGGGCCGAGGTCGTCCCGGCTCGCCCGTACGGTGGTGCGCCGCCCGCCGGGGACCATGCCGCCCAGGCACTCGAGCGCCTCCAGGACGGCGATGGTCTGCGCGGTGTCGGTGTCGGCCGCCCGCCCGTACCCGGCCTCGGGGCCGGTGCCGGCGCGTACCCCGACGGTGGCGGTGGCCGTCGCCAGGCCGCCTTCGACAGCCGTGCGGATCTCTGCGACCACTCCCACGACCGGGTCCACCACAGTCGACAGCAGCGCCCGGCGTACCTGCGGCAGTGTCCGGGCGCGCAGGCTGCCGCGGTCGGGTACCGCTCGCAGGGTGACACGGGCGCGTTCGGGGCTGTCGCCGGGCGGGCGTCCGCAGTCCGGGCACAGCGGGTCGGGTACGAGCGGGTGCTCGCCGACGGTGAGGTCCCGCAGGCCCACGGTGACGACGGCGCGGGTGAGGTCCACGCCGCGCTGCCCGCGCGGCAGTGACTGCGCTGCGGCGATGTCGGCGGCGAGTCCGCACAGGAGGCCGTCGAGCCATGGGGGCGAACGCCACCGGCCAGGGGACGCGTTCCTCCGGGGGGCCGGAGCGGCCCTGTCCGATCATGCGTTCACGGAACCAGGCGCAGCGGACGCAGCCGGGCAAGGGCCGCCCGTCGTCGCCGTGTTCCTCCAGTGGGCCCATCACCAACTGTCCCGGGCGGACGCGCAGGGGGAGCCATCGCGTGCCCAGTCGGCGTGCCTCGGCTCGTCCGTCGTCGATCGCCGACGGCAGCCACCGGTCGGGGGCGAAGACCACCGGGCCTGTGGCACCGCCCCGCCGGAGCGGCTGCGGCGAGGCACTGGGCCAGAACGCCGCCGCCCAGCACCGCGACGGTGCGGTGCGGGGCGGGGCGGGGTGCGCGTCCCCGTGGCCGCGTGACCGGGTGTCCGGCCAGTCGAGGCCGAGGAGACGGGCCTCGGCCGCACGTACCAGCGACGCCGCCGCGGCCGAGGACAGGGCCGGGAGGTGGATGCGGGGAAGCGGTGGGTGTCCGGTCCCGTCGTCCGGGCCGGTGCGGTATGGCAGGCGTGTTCTGGCCAGGGCGACACGGACCGCCTCGGCCGGCGCCCCGGCGCCCCGGCGGCCGGGGGCGCACCGGGCCGCCATCCAGGAGCGCGGCGGCGCGGGCGGGGTCGTCGGTGAGGCAGTGGTACCACCGTGCGGGCCCCGGCGGGCAGACTCCGCCCCGCAGTACGCCGGCGGCCGTCAGCCCGTCCAGGAGCCTGCGGGCGGCTGTCCGCCGGGCGGGGTCCAGGGGGCCGGTCAGCGCGTCAACCTCGATGCCCCGGTTCAGCACGGGGGCCAGCCGCTCCAGCCACGGGGCAGCCGCCGGGGGGAGCGCCGTCCTGGTGTCGGCGGTCACCACGGCGGGCCCGTCGCCGTCGCGGGTCAGTACCGCGTCCGGTCTCAGCCGTACTGTCATGGCAGGGTTCCCAGGGAGAACTCGCCCACGCTGGACTCTTCGACCGGGTCGCAGCCGGTGGCCCGGGCGAACAGGTCGATGTCGCCCGATCCCAGCGCACACGGCGCCAGCCCCATCGCCGTGGCGACGCTGTACATCACCTGCTGGATGGCGCCGACGATCCGCGTACCGCCCCCTCCTGGTGTGGTCGCGGCACCACGAGCATGCCTACTGACCGAAAGGCGCTGCCGGACAACATCCCCTGTCATTCGTCCGGCGGGTCCATCTCTTCCTGGAGGCGTTGGGCGATGTCGTCGGCCCATCCCTGTGCCCAGCGGCGCAGATCACCGATGGCAGCGTCGTCGAGGCCGTACGCGGCGAACTCTGTGTCGTCGATCCAGTCCGTGCCGGCCAGGCGGGATTGGAGCTCGTTGAGGTCGAAGGTGTCGCGGGCGTGGCGGCGGCCGAGTTCTTCGAGTTCGGTGTGGCTCCAGTGGCTGGTCGCGGCCCGGACGTCGATCAGGTCCCGGGCCAGGCCCCGGTCGGCCAGTGCTCGGACTTTGGTGCCGACGACGTCGTCGAGTGAGAGCACGAGGCCGTGTTCGGTGTGCACGGGCGGGCGCCAGAGTACTTCTTTGAGGATGTCGACTTCGCACTCCTCACCGTCGGCGGGGTCGGTGACGATCAGCCGTGCGGAGAGCGGATCGGCTTCCAGCTCCCGGACCTGCCATCCTCGCTTCTCCAGCCCGGTGCGCACGGTGGCCGCGATGCGTTCCATCGGTTCGGGGTTTTCGGTGGCGAGGTCGAGGTCCTGGCTGAGCCGATTGACCAGGCCGTGGGCGTGGACGGCGTAACCGCCGGTGAGGACGAGCGGGTAGGCGCCGCCGACGGCGAAGACATCGGCGAGGAGCCGACGGTGTAGTTCGGTGAGGTTCACGCTGAGGGCCGTGCTCGACCAGCCAGCTCGACGAAGGCGTCCTCCCAGACCTCGCGGATGCTGCGGCTGACGAGCGTGCGCAGTACGGGCCACATGCTGAGTAGCAGGTCATGGTTGAGGTAGCGGACGAGGTCGTCCCGCTGCCCTTCGGCGAGGACGATGCGGTAGCAGCTCATCCGCAGGCGGGGCTGGTCGAGGTCGAACCGTGTGAGACCCGACCATGTGAGGTGCAGGGGCAGGCAGACAGTGCCGCGGGCCGGACCAGCGAGGTCCTCGAGCGTAGCGGGGAGGCGCCGCACGAACCTGTCGCGGCGAGCCTCGGGAACGCCGAGCGTGTGGACCATGCCCCTAGTATCCCCCATGAGCGCCGACAGCCGCGGGTAGAACGACGGCGGCGGTCAGTGGTCACGCAGTCCGGCTGCCGGGCGCACCAAGGTGTTCGTCACCCACCGGGTGACCGACGTACGGCTTGTTCGACAACCGCGACGGCTTCCCACTCCTGCACGATCACTGCCTGATTCTCAACAGGGGGCAGCGCCCGGACGGCTCCTGGTACTTGCGGAGGCGGACTTCATGAGAGTTATGCAAGGGAATGCATGTCATCGGATTGCATCACCATAGTCGCGGTAGTCGTCTTCTCCGATAATTTCTCCACGATTTCTCGATGTCCTGCCCGTCAAGCAGGTGATTCGAGAAATGACCGAAGAATGCATTGTTGCTGCGGGGGCTTGTTTCCGGTGACTCGGCCGGGGCTCGGGCGGACGCAGAAGGGTCCTGCGCCCGCTCCGCTTCCCCGGTGCTCTGCCGCTCACTTGGTGGAGACGGCCTCGCGGGGGCGGGACACCTGCCGGGGCGTGCCGGCTCCCGGTCATCTCGTGCGCCGGGTGGGCATTGGCCCTGGTGACGGCGGGGGGTCGTCGAGCGGCTGCGACGTTTTCGCCGGCCGTTCGATCGGGGTGTGTTCGTTTGTTTCGGCGTGCGTCCGGCGTGTGCCGGCCGTACCGGGCGCGGGGTCGGCGCCGCCGGAGGGCAGGCGCCTGTCGATCGCCCAGACGGCCAGTGCGCACCCCGCGAACCCGGCCCCGAGGAGACTGGAGCCTCCCCAGCCGTGGGCGGTGAAGACGGCGGTGGTCGCCGCGGCGCCGAGGGCGGAGCCCAGCGAGTAGAAGACCATGTAGCTGCCGATGAGGCTGCTGGTGCGGTCGGGATGGGCGGCGATGAGTCGGTGCTGGTTGCTCACGTGTACGACCTGGACCGCGAAGTCGAGCACCACGATGCCGAGGATGAGGAGCCACAGGGACCATGGGAGCTGTGCGATCGCCGCCCACGACAGGATGAGCAGGGCGAGCGCGAGACCGGTGACCGGGGATGCCCGTCCCGCGTCGGCCCACCGTCCCGCGCGTGCCGCGCCGAGGGCCCCGGCGAGTCCGGCGATGCCGAACAGACCGATATGGCTTTCGCTCAGCTGCCACGGATTATCCGCGAGAGGCAGGGACACACCGCTCCACAGAGCGCCGAACGAAGCGAAGAGGAAGAACGCGATGAGTCCGCGTGTCAGCAGGGCGCGTTCCCGGAACAGCTCTCCGAGTGAGGCGAGGGCCTGCCCGTACCCTGCGGGGCGGTTGGGGCGTTCTTCCGCCGGGAGTATGGCAAGGACGAGGGCTGCGAGTCCGAGTGACAGCACCGCGAGCAGGGCGTAGAAGCTTCTCCAGCCCCACAGGTCGGCGAGGGCGCCGGTGACGATCCGCGCGCCCAGGATGCCGATCACCACACCTGAGGTGACCACACCGATGTTCCGTCCGCGTTCGGCGGGCAGTGACACCGATGCGGCGTAGGCGACTGTGGTCTGCACCACGACCGCGAACAGCCCGGCGAGCGCGAGGCCGGTGAACGCCGCCCAGGTGGCGGACGCCGTAGCCGTCAGGAACATGCCGGCCGCGGTGACGGTCAGGTGCACCGCGATGAGACGGCGCCTGTCGACCAGGTCGCCGAGCGGCACCAGGAGTACCAGTCCCACCAGGTAGCCGCACTGGCCGGTTGCCACGATCCATCCGGTGAGTCCTGCCGGGACGCCGAGATCGTGCCCCATCGGCTCCAGGACCGGCTGTGCGGCGTAGATGCTCGCCACAGCGACGCCACACACCATAGCGAGCAGTAACCGCCGCCATGCGTTCATCGCTCTCCAACCTCGATGAGTTGCAGATTACAATCGATTTTGAACCGTATGCCAAGCCGGTTTCAAGATGCAACTTTTTGAGAGGTGTCATGTCGCGCACCACCCTGAGCGCCCCAGTGCCCGACTGGACCGATCCCGACTGCCCGGTCGCCCGTGCGCTCGACCTGGTCGGCGACAGGTGGAGCCTTCTGATCGTCCGTGACGCGATGGACGGGGTGCGGTCGTTCACCGAGTTCCAGCGACGTACTGGCATCGCCCGCAACATCCTGACCGACCGTCTCTGCAAGCTCACCGCTCGCGGACTCCTCGTCCGGCGCCCCGCACCATCGGGTCGCCGACAGGAGTACGAGCTGACCGATGTCGGCCGCGATCTCTTCACTGTCATCCTCAGCCTCCGGCAGTGGGGGGAGCGTCACGCGTTCGCCCCTGGGGAGGCCCACTCCGCCCTGGTCGACCAGCACGGCACCGCGGTGCCGAAAGTCACCCCGACCAATGCCGACGGCCTCCCTCTGGACGTGGACACCACTCGCGTGCGGAAGATCAGCTGACAGGGGGCCACCCACTTCCCGCCGCGTCCCGGCGCACCATGCACGAACTCGGCCGGGCCACCGCCGCCGTCGCACGCGAACTGTCTCACCGGCCCGGCTGCACACCCAGAGTCCGGGACCGGAACGACGACCGCCCCTGGGACGACGAGACCGCTTATCGTGGGAGTGTGGAAAAACACTTGCTGCTGAAAAGTGTGACGGGTAGTTGATTCTGGTTCAAGGACAACAGAGTTAAGCGACGACCCGTCAGGAAAAGCAGAAAGCCCAGCACCACCCCCTGCAGCTGCGGCATTTCGGGAATTCGCGGAGCGAATCCCGCTGGCGTCACGGAGTGACACCGCATGAATTTCCTTGCGGAGCAAGGAAATTCATCACTTTGCTGCGGAGCAGCAAAGCAGCGGTGGCCGCGGAGCGGCCGGGTGGCTTCCGGCC
>NZ_JBEXVL010000044.1:0-25134 GCF_040638805.1 Streptomyces sp. NPDC005925
GACCTCGACCGCTACCCGCGCACCCTGGACGCCGACATCACGGTCGCCGAGGTGTCTTTGCCGAGCCCGCGCAGCGCCCCGTCCGCTACTACTCCGCGACCTCCGACCGGTCCCCGCCCCACAACGTGTGGAACGAACCCTCCCGGTCCACACGCCGGTACGTGTGCGCGCCGAAGAAGTCGCGCTGGCCCTGGGTGAGGGCAGCGGGGAGGCGTTCGGCGCGCAGGGCGTCGTAGTAGGCGAGGGCCGCCGCGAAACCGGGGGTCGGCACGCCCTGACGGGTCGCGGCGACCAGGACCTCGCGCCAGTCGTCCTGGGCGTCGGCGATCTCCCGCGCGAACGTCTCGTCCGCGAGCAGGCTCGGCAGGTCGGGCCGGGCGCCGTACGCGGCCCGGATCCGGTCCAGGAACGCGGCGCGGATGATGCAGCCCCCGCGCCAGAGCGAGGAGACCGCGCCGAGGTCGACGTCCCAGCCGTACTCCTCACTTCCCGCGGCGATCTCGTGGAAGCCCTGCGTGTACGACACGATCTTCGACGCGTACAGCGCCTGCTCCACCCGGTCCGCGAACGCGCCCGCCTCCTCCTCGCCCAGCGGCGACGCCTTGGGGCCGGCCAGACCGCGCGAGGCCCGCCGCAGCGCCGCGTGCCCGGACAGCGAGCGGGCGAAGACCGCCTCCGCGATGCCCGAGACCGGGACGCCCAGGTCGAGGGCGATCTGCACGGTCCAGCGGCCGGTGCCCTTCTGCTCGGCCTGGTCCACCACGACGTCCACGAACGGCTTGCCCGTCGCCGCGTCCACGTGCGACAGCACCTCGGCCGTGATCTCGATCAGGTACGAGTCGAGCCGGCCGGTGTTCCAGGTGCGGAAGATCTCCGCGATCCCGGCGGGGGAGTACCCGGCGACGTCCCGCAGGAGCTGGTACGCCTCCCCGATCAGCTGCATGTCGGCGTACTCGATGCCGTTGTGGACCATCTTGACGAAGTGGCCGGCGCCGTCCGGGCCGACGTGCGTCACACAGGGAGCCCCGTCGGCCGCCTTCGCGGAGATCCGCTCCAGCATCGGGCCCAGCGAGTCGTACGACTCCTTCGAGCCGCCCGGCATGATGCTCGGACCGTGCAGCGCGCCCTCCTCGCCGCCGGAGATACCGGCGCCGACGAAGTGGACGCCCCGCTCCCGCAGGTCCCGCTCCCGGCGCCGGGTGTCCGCGAAGTGTGCGTTGCCCCCGTCGATGATCATGTCGCCGGGCTCCAGCAGCGGAGCGAACTCCTCGATCACGGCGTCGGTCGGCTCGCCGGCCTTCACCATGATCACCAGGCGCCGCGGGCGTTCCAGCGCCGCCACGAACTCCTCGGCGGTCTCGGCCGCGACGAACTCGCCCTCGCCCCCGAACTCCTTCACCAGCGTGTGCGTGCGCGAGGCCGTCCGGTTGTGCACGGCCACCGGGTAGCCGTTGCGGGCGAAGTTCCGGGCCAGGTTGCGGCCCATGACCGCGAGGCCCGTGACGCCGATCTGCGCTGTAGTGCTCGTGCTCATGCCGCCTGCTCCTAGAAGTTCCTGCAGGTCCTGCGGGCCCTGCGAAGGGTGTGCTGCCGGTCGTGCGCGCCAGTATGGCCGCCCGCCGTCGCGACGTCCCGGTACGACTCCCGCACGATCACCGGCCGGGCACCGCGCCGTCACCGGCGGGACACCGCGTGATCACGGCGGCACCGGTGACCGCGGTCACCGGCCGCGCCGCGTGCACGGTCCCTCGCGCGGCCCCATACGTGAGGGACGAGCCCGGCGTCTCGGCCCGCCCCCGCACCGGCCCGCATCCAGCCCGCGCCGACCCGCCAACCACAGTGCGGCTGCCGTCCCTTGGCGCGCGGGGTAGACCGATTGCCGCCTTGTCACGCCATCTTCACACCGCTTACTTTTGCCCCTCCTGACGCATGTCGATGGGGGGCTTCATGGCCGTGAACGGCCGGCACCGCCGGTATCAGCCGAACAGGATCAACCGCGCCTCACTCACCGTCACCGCGGGCGGCGCCGGAATCGCCCTCCCGCTCATCGGCACCGGAGTCGCCGCCCAGGCCGCCGACATGGACACCGTGGACACGGTGGCGGCGGCCGGGCCCGCACGGGGCGATGACGCCCCCGACGTCCACCCTGTCGGTGACGGTGAGCAGCGGGACACGCCGTCCGGGGTGGACGTACGGCCGCAGACCACGCCGCAGTCACGGGCGGGCCGTACGGAGATGTACACGGTGGTCAGCGGCGACACGCTCTCCGGCATCGCGGAGGAGCGGAAGGCCGAGGGCGGCTGGCAGGGCCTCTACGCCGCCAACCGCGGGACCGTCGGGGCCGACCCCGACCTGATCCTGCCGGGGCAGCGGCTGTCCGTGCGGGCCGGCGCGACCGATGCCCCGGCGAAGCGGACCACCGGCCCCAGGTCCTCGTCCAAGTCCAAGCCGAAGTCCGCACCCCGGCCCGAGCCGTCCGCCCAGGACCGTGACGAGGACGGCGCGAAGGACACTCGGCAGGCCAGCCGCACGGACACCCGCGAGGCCGCTCCCCGGGACAGCCACCGGAAGACGGCACCCGAGCGGCCCGACCGCAAGGCCGAAACCGGTCAGTCCGGCCACTCCGTCGTCGCGCCCGTCCACGCCTCCCTCGGCACGCCGTACCGCCAGGCGGGATCGTCCTGGTCGAAGGGATACCACACGGGCGTCGACTTCCCCGTCCCGACCGGCACGTCCGTGAAGGCGGTCGCCGCCGGCCGGGTCGTCAGCGCGGGCTGGGGCGGCTCCTACGGCTACCAGGTCGTCGTCCGGCACGACGACGGGCGCTACAGCCAGTACGCCCACCTGTCGGCGATCTCCGTGCGCGCCGGGCAGACGGTCGGCGCGGGGCAGCGCATCGCGCGCTCGGGGTCCACGGGCAACAGCTCGGGCCCGCATCTGCACTTCGAGGTGCGGACGGGGCCCGGTTTCGGCAGCGACATCGACCCGTTGGCGTACCTCAGGGCCGGCGGAGTCAGGATTTGACGCGTACCCGGTGCCGGTCCAGGACCGGCACCACCGGCACCCACGGGCTGCCGTAGAACGGGGTGGCGAAGCGCGGGGCGTCCTCGTCGATGTCGTCGTCGGCGCCCTCGACGTCCTCCGCGGCCGCCACGGTCGCCGGGACGAGCGCCGCCCCCGGCAGCAGATCGGGCAGGTCGTCGGCGGACACGGGGAGCAGCTCCGCCGCGGGCACCTGACCGGCGGTCACCGCCGAGGGCACGGCGGGCGCGGGGATCATTGGCCCCGGCTCCAGGGCCGGCTCGGGCGCCGGCTCGTCGTCGTCCTCGCCCACCGCCTCCGGTGCCGGTGTCGGCCCCGTCTCCGCGCCCCCCTCCGTCCCGGGGGCCGCCTCCGCCTGCGCGTCGTCCGTCCGCGTGATCCGCTCCGTCGTCAGCAGGATCAGGCCGCCCGCCGCGACGACACCGCAGCTCAGTGCGAGCGCTGTGCCCGTGGTGCCGTACCGGAAGGTCTCGCCGAACATCGTGATGCCCACCGCGGCGGCCACCAACGGGTTCACGACCGTCAGCGTGGCCAGCGGAGCGGCGAGGCCCGCGCCGCGGTAGGCCGCCTGCGACAGCATCAGGCCCGCCGTCGCGAAGACGCCGATCGCGCACAGGGACGGCACGTCACCGGCGGTCATCCCACCGGTCCAGTCGACGGCGACCGTCTTGGTGAACACCGACGACATGCCGAAGGCGATGCCGGCACCGATCGCCAGCAGCACACTGCGCACCGCCGGATGACGGTGCGCGGCGCGGGCGGCGATCATCAGGCCCACGACGACCCCGGCGGTGACGATGCCGACGGCCACCCGCTGGGCGGTGTCGAGGGACTGCGCGTCGGCCGAGCCCACCAGCGACAGCAGACCGGCGAGTCCGACGGTGGCCATGATGGCGCCGCGCCACGCCGTCGCACCGGCCTTCCGGCGTACGAACAGCGCCGCCATGGGCAGCGCGAAGACGATGGTGAGCGCGCCCAGCGGCTGGACGAGGCTCAACGGACCGTAGGCGAGAGCGACCACGTGCAGCAGACCCCCGGTGCCGTTGAGGGCGACCGCCGCCCACCAGCCCGGCCGGCGCAGCGGCGCGTACGTCTGCCCGGAGGACACCGCGACCTGCTCCTGCACGATCGCCCCGCCCGCGTAGGCGACGGCGGAGACGAGTGAGAGGAGCACGGACAACGCGAGGGCGCTCATCGGCTGCTCCTCTGCGTGAGGCGGGGGCGCGCGGCCCGACGCGGCGAAGGGTCTTCTGCCATGAAGAACACGATGCCCTCTCCGCTTCTTCCCGTCGTCGTCCCTGAGGCGTCAATGGCTCCTACTCCCGATGGAGTACGAACCCGGCGCCGTCCTCCCCAGGGTGGGTACCGAACGCGCCATGCCCTGCGGGGATGTCCCCCAGGGGCCCTGGTACTACTGCTCTGCGTGACCCCAGTTCCCGCCCCCGGCCCCGGCCCCGGCCCTGCCTCCGGCACCGCCGCCGGCCGCGGCCGAACCCCGGCCCTTGACGCCCGACTGGCCGCCCTGCACACCCTCGGCGGCTTCTTCGTCCTCCGCACCTCCGCGGAACCCACGTCCCCGGAATCCACCACTCCGGACATTCCCGCCTCCCCGGCCCCCGACGCGTCCGCCCGCGTCCACGGACGCCACCTGCCCACGCTCGCCCGGACATACGCGCCCCGGACGCCGCCGGACGTTCACTTCGACCCGCTCGCCGTCCGCGTCCGCAGGGTCGGCGCCGCCCTGCGCACCCCCGAGCCACGCGTCGCGGCGTCCGTCGCCCAGCAGGGCCTCGCCGCGCGCCTGTGGTCGGTGGCCCTCGGCTGCGCCGCCCTGTACGGCAGTGTCCCCGACCTCGGTCCCGGGCTGCTGCGCTGGGACCCCGAGGGCAGCGCCCCCGACGACCTGTGGCTGTCGCGGGTGAGCCCGCTCCCCGGCGACGCGGCGAGCCTTGCCCGGATCGTCCTCGACGGTCACCTCACGCCGCTCAACAGCGCCCTGCGCGCCCGGTACGGCCCGGCTGCGGGTCTGCTGTGGGGCAACGCCGCCTCCGCCCTCGCGGGGACCGCCCGTGAACTGGACCGCTGGGCCCGCCGCCACGGCCGTACGGATGTCGCCGCACGCACCCGGGACCTCGCGGCCGGACTCCTGCGCCACCCCCTGCTCGCCACGGCCGGCGAAGGCGCCGCGACGGCGACGGCCTTCCGGCGGCGCAGCTGTTGCCTGTACTACCGCGTCCCGGGCGGCGGTCTGTGCGGCGACTGCTGCTTCACCCGGCCCCCGCGCGACACCCGAACAGCCCCTGGGCGGGATGCCTGACAACCTCCCGGCGGGACGGTGCGGCTCTACCGGGAGATCCCCGGGCAGGCTTAGTCTGCCCGGGTCGGAACCGGAACGAGCGACAGAGCCGGTGTCCGGGCAGGTGCGGCAATCCACGTGAGGGGAGCGGCCATGCGTCGTGGTGGTCCTTCGGTGCTCGGCATCGTGCTGGCGGGCGGTGAGGGCAAACGGCTCATGCCCCTGACCGCGGACCGGGCGAAACCCGCGGTCACGTTCGGCGGGACGTACCGCCTCGTCGACTTCGTGCTGTCCAACCTCGTCAACGGCGACATCCTGCGGATCTGCGTGCTCACGCAGTACAAGTCGCACTCGCTGGACCGGCACATCACCACCACGTGGCGGATGTCGAGCCTGCTCGGCAACTACGTCACCCCCGTCCCGGCGCAGCAACGCCTCGGCCCGCGCTGGTACGCGGGCAGCGCCGACGCGATCCTGCAGTCGCTGAACCTGATCCACGACGAGCAGCCGGAGTACGTGGCGGTCTTCGGCGCCGATCACGTGTACCGCATGGACCCGCGGCACATGCTCGCCCAGCACATCGAGAGCGGCGCGGGCGTGACGGTCGCCGGGATCCGGGTGCCGCGTACGGAGTCGTCGGCGTTCGGGGTGATCACACCGGGCTCGGACGGGCGGACGGTGCAACGGTTCCTGGAGAAGCCCGCCGACCCGCCGGGCCTCGCGGACGACCCGGAGCGCGTGTTCGCGTCGATGGGCAACTACATCTTCACCACCGGGGCCCTGGTCGAGGCGCTGCGGCGGGACGCCGAGGACGAGGACTCCGCGCACGACATGGGCGGCTCGATACTGCCGCAGCTCACCGCGCGCGGCGAGGCCGGACTGTACGACTTCAGTACGAACCACGTGCCCGGCGAGACCAGCCGTGACCAGGGCTACTGGCGGGACGTCGGCACCGTCGACGCGTACTACGACGCGCACATGGACCTGATCGCCGAGCGGCCCGCGTTCAATCTCTACAACCGCAGCTGGCCCGTCTACACGCACTCGTCGCAGTTGTCGCCGGCCCGTTTCAACGCGGGCGGCATCGCGAGCGAGTCCATCATCAGCGCGGGCTGCCTGATCCGCGGTCAGGTGACCAGGTCGGTGCTGTCGCCGGGTGTCGTGGTCGACCCGGGTGCGGTGGTGCAGGGGTCGGTGCTGCACGACAACGTGCACATCGGGCGCGGCGCGGTGGTGCGGGGCGCGGTGCTGGACAAGAACGTCCAGGTGCCGCCGGGCGCGACGATCGGCGTCAACCCGGAGCGGGACGCCGAGCTGTACACGGTGTCCGAGGGCGGGGTGATCGCCCTCGGGAAGGGACAGAAGGTGTCGTAGGCCCCGTCGGGTGCCGCGGACCGTGCCCCCTCCCCGCCCTCCCGCTGTCCCTGCCGTCGTCCGTCCCTGCCGCGCACCGCGCGCGCGAGGAGCGCCGCACGCGCCCTGCTCGGGGCGAGGCCGGGGGCGTCCGCGTCGGGGTCCCGTCCGCGCCGAGGACGGGACTTCACCCTTCGCGTGTCATGTCCCTGGACGGCACGCGGAATCCGTGTTGTCATGCCACTGCCCGTCGCTGACAACGTTGTATCACCCAACAACACACACAAACTCCCTTCATCGCACAGCACACAACCCCCCACCCCGCGCCACCAGGACGAAAACCACCACCTTCCGCCACCCCCCAAGACGGAGGATTCGTGCGCTCCAGACACCTCAGAACCAGGCTCGCGCTCCTGCTCGCCGCCGCTCTCGGCCTCGCGGGACTCACCGCCGTGCCGTCCGCGTCCGCCGCCGACCCGGCGTCCGGAGTGCACGGCCTGAAGGGCGAGTACTACACGCAGTCCGCCCCCGGCGCCTTCGACTTCCACGAGCTGAAGGCCACCGGATTCGACCGGAACATCGACTTCGCCAACCTCGAGTCGCGCCTCGCCTTCGCCACCGGCCGTTCGGACGACGCGAGCGTGCGCTGGACCGGGAAGATCGTGCCGGAGAGAACCGGCCCGCACACCTTCTCGATGACCGGCGACAACGGCTTCCGCCTGTGGGTCGACGGCCGGCTCGCCATCGACCACTGGGTCGACGACTGGGACCGCGAACAGACCGCCGAGCCCGTGGAACTGACCGCAGGCACGGCCTACGACATCAAGGTCGAGTACTTCGAGCACTTCGGCGGCTCCAACCTCCACCTGCGCTGGACCGAACCCGGCGGAGCCAAGGAACCGGTCCCGCAGTCGGCGTTCCGCCTGCCCGACGGCTGGGACTACGACGGCGCCACCGCCGCCACCGTCCTCGCCTCCGGCCGCACCCTCAAGCTGGACTTCGCGCAGTCCCTCGCCGCACCGCCGGCCGGCCTCGCCGACCACCTCGAAGCGGTGATCGGCGGGGCGAAGTGGCCGCTCGGCGACGCCCGGCCGGACCCGGACGACCCGAAGGCGCTGCTCGTCACCCTCGAACAGCCCGTCGTCGGCAACAAGACCGGCACCGCGCCGGGCACCGCCGACATCCGCTACGACGGGGACGGCGGTCTCACCGGTACGGACGGCAACGTTGTCAAGGGCTTCTGGAGCAGCGGCCCCAACCACTCGACGTACCAGCTGCGCACCACGTGGGCCGACGAGGTGGGGCCGGACAACGCCCACCCCGAGTACCCGCGCCCGCAGCTGACCCGCACCCAGTGGCGCAACCTCAACGGCCAGTGGCAGTTCGCCGCCGCCGAGGCCGGTGAACAGCCGCCGGTGGGCAAGGACCTCGCCGAGCGCATCCTCGTCCCGTACCCGGTCGAGTCGCAGCTGTCGGGCGTCGAGCGGCACGAGGACCGCATGTGGTACCGCCGCACCTTCACCGTGCCCGCCGACTGGGAGATCGGCTCGGGCAAGCGCCTCAAGCTGAACTTCGGCGCGGTCGACTGGAAGTCCGAGGTGTACGTCAACGGCACGAAGGTCGCCGACCACAAGGGCGGCTACGACAAGTTCGGCGCCGACGTCACCGACGCCCTGAAGCCGGGTGCCACGCAGGAACTCATCGTTGGCGTGTACGACCCGACCGACGCGTCCGACGGCGAGAACCCGCCAATGGGCAAGCAGCGCCTGGACCCGAGCGGCATCTGGTACACGCCCAGTTCCGGCATCTGGCAGACGGTGTGGATGGAGCCGGTCGCCACCGACCACGTCGACTCCCTCAAGCTCATCCCCGACGTCGTGAAGAAGACCCTCACCGTCGAGGCGAAGGGCGTCCGCTCCGGCGTACCCGTCACGGCGACGGCGTACGAGGGGAAGAAGCGGGTGGCCACCGCCACCGGCCGCACCGGCGGGCCGCTGACCCTGACCATCGACGACCCGCGCCTGTGGTCGCCCGACGATCCCTTTCTGTACGACCTGAAGGTGACCGTCGGCAGCGACCGCGTGAGCAGCTACTTCGGTATGCGGTCCATCGCCGTGGAGAAGATCAACGGCGTGCCGCGCACGGTCCTCAACGGCAAGCCGGTCTTCCTGATGGCCACCCTCGACCAGGGCTTCTGGCCGGACGGCCTGCACACCGCGCCCACCGACGAGGCCTTGGCCCACGACCTCAAGGTGCACAAGCAGCTCGGCTTCAACTCCGTGCGCAAGCACATCAAGGTCGAGCCGGACCGCTGGTTCTACTGGGCCGACAGGCTGGGCCTGCTGGTGTGGCAGGACATGCCCGCGATGACCGCGGGCGTCGACCCGTCGACCGAGGCGCGCGCCGAGTACGAGCGGGAGATGAAGGAGATGATCGACGAGCACATCAGCAGCCCGTCGATCGTCATGTGGGTCACCTTCAACGAGGGCTGGGGCCAGTACGACATCGGCCGTGTCGCCGAGCAGGCCAAGGCCTGGGACCCGACCCGGCTCGTCAACAACCAGTCCGGCCTGAACCTCGGTTCGGACGGCGACGCGGGCGACATCATGGACGAGCACGGCTACCCGAGCCCGGCCCTGCCACCCCACCCGGACGGTGAACGCGCCCTGATCAGCGGCGAGTACGGCGGCCTCGGCCTCGCGGTGCCCGGCCACGCCTGGTCGGTGCAGCAGTCGTACGTCGACGTCGACCCGGCCACCTACACCGACGACTACCTGAGCAAGCTGGACGAGGTGCGCGCCCTGGTCTGCAAGGGCGGGAACGGCGCCGTCTACACCCAGATCACGGATGTCGAGGGTGAGCTGAACGGCCTGCTCACCTACGACCGCAAGGTGCTCAAGCCCGACACCGCACGCCTGAAGGCCGCACACGAGGCCCTGATCCGCGACGCGTCGCAGGCGACGCCCGCGGGCTGCCCGGCCACCGGAGGAAACGCGACATGAGAATCACCCGGCGTCTGCGCCGGGGCACGGCCGGTGCGGCGACAGCGATCATGCTGCTCGCCGCACCGGCGGCCCGGGCCGCCGACACCCCTTCCGACGCCCCGCCCTCCGGCACGCGGCTCACCGAGCTGGTGAACCCGTTCATCGGCACGGAGAACGAGGGCAACACCTACCCGGGGGCCGCCGTGCCGTTCGGCATGGTGCAGTTCTCCCCGGACACCGGTCACAACACCGGCTACGACCACTCCGACGACCACATCCGCGGCTTCTCGCTGGTCCATCTGTCGGGCGTCGGCTGCGGCCTCGGCGGCGACCTGCCCGTCCTGCCGACCACGGGCGACGTCACGCAGACCGACTACGCCACATACGCCGCCGGGTTCGGCCACGACGACGAGGAAGCCAGCCCCGGCTACTACCGCGTCGGCCTGGACACGGGCGTCGAGGCGGAACTCACCGCGTCCGAACGTACCGGCGTGCAGCGCTACACCTTCCCCGCCACCGACAAGGCCAACGTCCTCCTCAACGCCGGCCAGTCGCTGCACCGCACGGCGGACACCGAGGTGGAGATCCTCGACAGCCGCACCGTGCGCACCGCGATCACCGGCAGCGGCTTCTGCCAGGACACCGAGCCGTACACCGTCTACACGATCACCCGCTTCGACCGGCCGTTCACCGCGCACGGCACCTGGGACGACGGCAAGGTCACCGCCGGTTCGGACACCGGGGGCGACGGCGCCTACGTCCGCTTCGACACCCGCGAGGACCGCACCGTCGAGGCGACGACCGCCCTGTCGTACGTGGACGCGCGCGGCGCCGCGGGCAACCTCCGCGCGGAGGGCGGCCGTTCCTTCGACGCGGTGCGCGAGGCGGCCACCCGCACCTGGGAGGACCGCCTGGACGACGTACGCGTGCAGGGCGGCGACGAGACCCTGCGGCGCACCTTCTACTCGTCCCTGTACCGGTCGTTCCTCGCGCCGAACATCGGCAGCGACACCGACGGCCGCTACACCGGCTGGGACCGGAAGACCCACCGCGCGCAGGGCTTCACGTACTACCAGAACTGGTCCCTGTGGGACACCTACCGCACCCAGTCCCAGCTTCTCTCCCTGCTCGCGCCCCGCGAGGCCCGCGACATGGCGATCTCCGTCATCAGGATCGACGAGGAGAGCGGCTGGCTGCCCAAGTGGGGCTACGGCACGGTCGAGACGAACATCATGACCGGCGACCCGGTCACACCGTTCCTCACCAACGCCCACCAGCAGGGCCTGCTGCACGGCTGGGAGGAGCGGGCCTACCGGGCGCTGAAGAAGAACGCCGACGGTGTGCCCCCCGCCGACTCGCCCGCCGTGGGCCGTGAGGCCAACCGGGAGTACCTCGCCGACGGTTTCGCCCCGTACGTCAAGGGCCGGCCGCACGCCAAGCCGGGCGACTCCGACTACGACCACGGCGCCTCCGCCACCCTGGAGTACGCCCTGTCGGACGCGATGCTCGCGCAGTTCGCCCGCGACCTCGGCCACCATGCGGACGCGAAGCGCTACGCGGCCCGCGCGCAGAGCTACCGCCACGTCTTCGACCCCTCGACCGGCTTCTTCCGTGCCCGCGACGCCTCCGGCGCCTTCACCGGACCGGCCGACCCGGCGCAGAGTGAGGGTTTCCACGAGGGCACGTCCTGGCAGTACCAGTGGCTCGTGCCGCAGGACCTGCCCGGCATGATCGGCCTGATCGGAGGCAAGCGGGCCACCAACGACCGGCTCGACTCCTTCTTCGCCTACGACCAGTTGCTCGCCGCCCCGGCGAAGACCGCCCGCGAGGTGTGGGTGAACGGGCCGTACGACTACTACAACGCCGACAAGTACAACCCGCAGAACGAGCCCGACCTCATCGCCCCGTACACCTACCTGTCGACCGGGCAGCCCTGGAAGACGACCGACGTGGTGCACGCGGCGCTCACCCTGTTCACCGACACCCCGACCGGCATGACCGGCAACGACGACCTGGGCACGATGTCCGCCTGGAACGTCCTGTCGTCCATCGGCGTCTTCCCGGTCCAGCCCGGCCACGCCACCTGGGGCCTGTCCACGCCCGTCTTCGACCGCGTGGACCTCACCCTCGACCGCCGCTACTACCCGCACGGCGCGCTCACCGTCACCGCGCCCGGCACCTCGGACACCGACCGCTACATCCAGTCGGCCCGCGCCGACGGCGAGTCCTACGGCCGGACGTATCTGACGACGGACACGCTTCGCTCGGTCCGCGCGCTCGACTTCACGGTCGGCCCGCGTCCCTCGGAGTGGGGCACGGGGGCGGACGCCGCGCCGCCCGCCCTGAAGTGACGACCGGCGTCCGCCGAGTCCCGCCCCTCCCACGGCACCCCGCGGCGCCGCGCGGAGGGGCGGGCCCCCGGGACCGCCGCTGGGGGCGCGGGTCCCCGGATGTGGTGGCGCGGCCCGCCGCTGAAGTAAAATCCCCCGTTCGACAGCGGGCGCGACCGGAGCGCCACGCACGTGATCAGGGGAAACGGCAAAGCGATGACGGTGACAGACGACGGCCCGGCGACCACGGACGAGGCGCCCCAGCAGCCGTACGGCCCCGGCATCGACCCCGAGCGGCTGGCGATCTGCCTCAGCGTGCTGGACGAACTCGACACCATCGACGTCGACCACCCCGACGCCATCGCCGTGCGCCGGGCGACCTCGCACATCTACCGCACGGTGAAGCAGCGCCGCCGCCAGGAGCGCCGCGCCGCCAAGACCGCGCACGACAAGGCGGTCACCGAGGCCACCGCGACCGGCTCCGCCGAGCGCATCGACGACGAGACCGAGGGCATCCTGCCCTCCTCCCGGACCGGCGAGGGCCACATCGCCGGGATACTCCGGCGCCCCCGCTCCTGCTACATCTGCAAGACCCGCTACGTCGAGGTCGACTACTTCTACCACCAGCTCTGCCAGAAGTGCGCCGCCGAGAACCGCGCCCGCCGCGACGCCCGCGCCGACCTCACCGGCAAGCGCGCCCTGCTCACCGGCGGACGCGCCAAGATCGGCATGTACATCGCGCTGCGGCTGCTGCGCGACGGCGCGCACACCACGATCACCACCCGGTTCCCGAAGGACGCCATCCGCCGCTTCAAGGCCATGGACGACTCCGCGGACTGGATCCACCGCCTGGAGGTCGTCGGCATCGACCTGCGCGACCCCGCCCAGGCCGTGGCCCTCGCGGAGCAGGTCGCCGCGCAGGGCCCCCTCGACATCCTCATCAACAACGCCACCCAGACCGTACGCCGCCTGCCCTCCGCCTACGCCGCGCTCGTCGAGGGCGAGAGCGCCCCGCTGCCGGCCGGTGAACTGCCCGCCCACCACGTCATCGGCGCCTTCGGCTCCGGCGCGGTCGACGGCCTGACCGCGCTGCCCGTCGGCGTCAGCGGCCTGGACGCGCAGCAGGTCGCCGAGCTCGCCCTGGTCGCCGGACACGCCAGCGTGGAACGGCACCGCGACGGCACCGCCATCGACGCGGGCGGCCTCGTCCCGGACGTCGTGGACAGCAACACCTGGGTGCAGAGCATCGAGCAGATCTCCCCGGTGGAGCTGCTGGAGACCCAGCTGTGCAACTACACGGCGCCCTTCATCCTGATCAGCGCACTCCGCGCGTCGATGGCCCGGGCCGCGCGCGCGGCGTCGGCGGGGCGCTCGTACGTCGTCAACGTCTCGGCGATGGAGGGCGTCTTCGCCCGCGGCTACAAGGGCGCCGGTCACCCCAACACCAACGCGGCCAAGGCGGCCATGAACATGGTGACGCGGACCAGCGCCCAGGAGATGTTCGACACCGACCGCATCCTGATGACCTCGGTCGACACCGGCTGGATCACCGACGAACGTCCCCACTTCGACAAGCTGCGTCTCGCCGAGGCCGGCTTCCACGCCCCGCTCGACCTGGTCGACGGCGCGGCCCGCGTCTACGACCCGATCGTGCGCGGTGAGCAGGGCGAGGACCTGTTCGGCGTCTTCCTGAAGGACTACGCGCCCGGCAAGTGGTGACCGCCGGGGCGCCCGCCGTACCCCGCAAGGGCCGCCGGGGCGACAGCCGCCGTCCCCGTCGCGACCCTCGCGGCGGGGCGGGGCTCGCCTGCCGTACCCGCCCCGGCAATTTGTTGCCACATCGAGCGGACCCCCGCTCATCTGGTTAACCTGGTGCCCGACGGACACCGGCTGGGTGACCGACACATAAGGAGTGCGCGGTGACACCGGAGAAGACGACTCGCGAGCAAAAGCCCAGGGACGACCCGGAACGTGCGAGGCGCCGCCCCGGCGAGATCGGCAGCCTCGACGTGTGGGCCCGGTCCGCCCCCATCCGGCTCGCGGGCTACGAGGACGACCTCGCCGAACCGCACATCCTGCCCAGCGTGGACTGACCGCCGTCCCGATCGCGACCGGCATGGGCGTGCAAGACTCACACCCATGCCGATCAGGGAAGCAACCACCGACGACTGGCCGCGGATCTGGCCCTTCTGGCACCGCATCGTCGCAGCCGGCGAAACCTACACCTGGGACCCGGACACCTCCCCGGCCGACGCCCGCGCCCTGTGGATGAACCCGCCGAAACAGGTCTTCGTCGCCGAGGACACCTCCGGCACGGTCGTCGGCTCCGCCTACGTCACCCGGAACTACGCGGGCCCCGCCGCCGGCATCGCCAACGCGGGCTTCATGGTGGACCCCGACCACGCGGGCCGCGGCATCGGCCGCGCACTCGCCGAACACGTCCTCGTGGCCGCCAGGGCCGCCGGCTGGCGTGCGATGGTCTTCAACGCCGTCGTCGAGACCAACCCCGCCGTACACCTGTGGACGTCGCTCGGTTTCACCGTCGTGGGCACGGTCCCGGACGCGTTCGACCATCCCCGGCACGGCCGGGTCGGGCTGCACGTCATGCACCGCCGGCTGTAGCGCTTCCCGCCGGGCTCCGGTCCAGCGGTGCCGTCCGTCGCCAGGGGCGCAGCTTCTCCGGGCGGCCGGCCAGGTGCAGCAGGGTGGCTTCCCGGACGGGCAGGGGGCCAGCTGCACGGCGCAGGGGGCGCCCGAGGGCAGGGTGCCGAAGGGGACGGACATCGCGGGCCGGCCCGTCAGGTTCCACGGCGGGGTCAGTGGCGAATACGCGGTGTTGACCGCGATGTCGCGCAGCCGGCCCCGCCCGTGCCGGCGCGCGGCCGCGGGGGAGCGGCGGGCCGGCGCCGGGGTGAGCAGGACGTCGCGCTCGGTGAGGAACGGCCGGCCCAGGTGGTCACCAGGGCTCCTCGGGGTGCTGCGACGGCGGGACTCCCGCCGTTACCGGCGAGTACGACAGGGAGAACTGTGCCCGCGCCGGGCCACCGCGTCGGGGGGCCGTACCGTGCCGGTTTCCGGACGGCGCCGGTACGGTTCGAACCCGGTGCCACTGGAAAGCAGTCTCAGTCGTCGGCCCCATGACCGTCACGCACCACCGGCACCCCCGTCCCACCGGCGACGGACGACCCTACGGAGCAGCCCGCATGCATGACGACCGCAACCTGGTCGAAGCCCGCCTCAGGCGGGTCCTCGACGACCGAGTCCGCCCCGCCGTGTATCCCGAGTCCGTGCCGCTGGACGTGGCGGTCTGGCACGCCCCCGGTGAACCCGTGCCGGTCGCCGAGGGGCTGGCCGCCGTACCCGAGCCGATCACGGTCGGCACGCGCTGGGGCGCCCCCTGGGGGACCAGCTGGTTCACGGTCACCGGGACCGTCCCCGAGGAGTGGGCCGGGAAGACCGTCGAGGCGCTGCTCGACCTCGGCTTCGACGGCAACATGCCCGGCTTCCAGTGCGAGGGCCTGGTCTACCGCCCGGACGGCAGCCCCGTGAAGGGCGTCAACCCGCTCAACCAGTGGGTGCGGATCGGCACGCCCGCCGAGGGCGGCGAGGAGGTGCGGCTGCACATCGAGGCCGCCTCCAACCCGGTCATCTTCGGCCCGCACCCGTTCCGGCCGACCTGGCTCGGCGACAAGGAGACCGCGGGCAGCGAACCGCAGTACACCCTCAACCGCATGGACCTCGCCGTCTTCGACGAGACGGTGTGGAACCTGGTGACGGACCTGGAGGTGCTCGGCGAGCTGATGGCCGAGCTGCCCGCCGACTCCGCGCGCCGCTGGGACATCCTGCGCGCGGTGGAACGCGCCCTGGACGCACTCGACCTCCAGGACGTGGGCGGCACGGCCGCCGGCGCCCGTTCCCTCCTGACCGGTGTGCTCGCCTCACCCGCCGCGCCGTCCGCGCACCGCATCAGCGCCGTCGGGCACGCGCACATCGACTCGGCGTGGCTGTGGCCGCTGCGCGAGACGGTCCGCAAGGTGGCCCGTACCGCCGCGAACATGACGGCGCTGCTGGAGGACGAGCCGGAGTTCGTGTTCGCCATGTCGCAGGCCCAGCAGTGGGCGTGGGTGCGCGACCACCGGCCCGAGGTGTGGGCGCGGGTGAAGAAGGCGGTCGCCGACGGGCGGTTCGTGCCGGCCGGCGGCATGTGGGTGGAGTCCGACACCAACATGCCGGGCTCGGAGGCCATGGCGCGGCAGTTCGTGCACGGCAAGCGGTTCTTCCTCGACGAGTTCGGCATCGAGAACGACGAGGCCTGGCTCCCGGACACCTTCGGCTTCGCCGCCGGGCTGCCGCAGATCATCAGGGCGGCCGGGTCGAAGTACCTGCTGACGCAGAAGATCTCCTGGTCGCAGACCAACCGTTTCCCGCACCACACCTTCCAGTGGGAGGGCATCGACGGCACCCGGATCTTCACGCACTTCCCGCCCGTCGACACCTACAACTGCGCCATGACCGGCGCCGAGATCGCCCACGCGGCCCGCAACTTCAAGGACAAGGGCGCCGCCCGGCACTCCCTGGCACCCACCGGCTTCGGCGACGGGGGCGGCGGCACCAGCAGGGAGATGATCGCCAGGTCCGCCCGGCTGCGCGACCTCGAGGGCTCGGCGACCGTCACGTGGGAGACCCCGAAGGCGTTCTTCGACAAGGCCGCCGCCGAGTACCCCGACGCGCCCGTCTGGGTCGGCGAGCTCTACCTCGAACTCCACCGCGCGACCCTCACCAGCCAGGCCAAGACCAAGCAGGGCAACCGTCGCAGCGAACACCTGCTGCGCGAGGCCGAGCTGTGGGCGGCGACGGCGGCCGTACGCACCGGATTCCCCTATCCCTACGAGGACCTGGACCGCATCTGGAAGACGGTGCTGCTGCACCAGTTCCACGACATCCTGCCCGGCTCGTCCATCGCCTGGGTGCACCGCGAGGCCCGCGCCACCTACGAGCGGATCACCGCCGAGCTCGACGGCATCGTCGACGCCGCCCAGCGCGCCCTGGCCGGCGACGGCGACACGCCCCTGCTGTTCAACGCCGCCCCGCACGCCCTCACCGGCGTCCCGGCCGGTGGCGCCGGGGAGAGCGCCGACGCCGGGTCGCCCACCACGCTCACCGCGCGCGACGGCGGAGGGCACGTCCTCGACAACGGCCTGCTGCGGGTGGCGATCGACGCGCGCGGCCTGGTCGTATCGGCATACGACATCGCAGCCGACCGCGAGACCGTCGCCCCCGGGGAGGCGGCCAACCTGCTTCAGCTGCACCCCGACCTGCCGAACAAGTGGGACGCCTGGGACGTCGACAAGTTCTACCGGAACACCGTCACCGACCTCACCGGCACCGACGAGGTCACACCGGGCGAGGACGGCCGGTCGGTGCGGATCACCCGGTCCTTCGGCGCGTCCCGCGTCACCCAGGTGCTGTCGCTGGCGCCGGGGGAGCGGCGGCTGCTCGTGGACACGGAGGTCGACTGGCACGAGACGGAGAAGTTCCTCAAGCTGGCCTTCCCGCTCGACCTGCACGCCGAGCGCTACGCCTCCGAGACGCAGTTCGGGCACGTCTTCCGTCCCACGCACACCAACACCAGTTGGGAGGCGGCCAAGTTCGAGGCGTGCAACCACCGCTTCGTGCACCTCGAGGAGCCCGGCTGGGGCGTCGCCGTCGTCAACGACTCGACGTACGGCCACGACGTGACCCGTACCGTGCGCTCGGACGGCGACCGCGGTACGACGACCACCGTCCGGGTGTCGCTGCTGCGTGCGCCGCGCTTCCCCGACCCGGAGACCGACCAGGGCGTGCACCGTTTCCGGCACGCGCTCGTGCCCGGTGCCTCGATCGGCGACGCGGTGCGCGAGGGCTGGCGCGTCAACCTGCCCGAGCGGCGGCTGACCGGCGCGGCCGGGACCGCCCCGCTGGTGACGGCCGACCGGGACGCCGTCGTGATCACGGCCGTGAAGCTCGCGGACGACGGCAGCGGCGACGTGGTGGTCCGGCTGCACGAGGCGCACGGCAGCCGGGTGCGCGGCACGCTCTCGGTGGGCTTCGACGCTGCTGGCGTGACGGCGACGGACCTGCTGGAACGCCCGCTGCCGGACGCGGCCGCCACGCTGGAGGGCGGGGGCGAGGGCGAGGGCGGCAGGGTGCGGCTGAGCCTGCGGCCGTTCGAGCTGGTCACCCTGCGCTTCAGCCGGGGATGAGCCCGCGTGTGCGCCGGGGCTCCGTACCGACGTGGGTACATGGGGACGTACCGCCCCGTCGGCGGTGCCTCGGCGCACACCGGCCGGCCGGTACCTCCGGCACGCGTGGCGTGGACGAACGAAAGGGGCCCGGTGCATGAGTGACGCGGCAGACGACCCGGTCGCCCAGCGGCGCCGCCTCGGGCGCGGCGGCGTCCACGTCAGCCGGCTCGGCTTCGGCGGCGGCGCCCTCGGGAACCTGTACACGCCACTGACCGACGAGCAGGCGTACGCGGCCGTGGACGCCGCCTGGCGGCAGGGCGTCCGCTACTTCGACACCGCGCCGCACTACGGAATCGGCCTGTCCGAACGCCGCGTCGGCGCCGCCCTCGCGGGCCGCCCGCGCTCCGAGTACACCGTCGGCACCAAGGTGGGCCGCCGTCTGGAACCCGCCGACGGCGGTGCCGCGGGCGACGACCTCGCCCACGGCTTCGCCGTCCCCGCCACGCACCGCCGGGTGTGGGACTTCACCGCCGACGGCATCCGCCGCACCCTGGAGGCGTCCCTGGAGCGGCTCGGCCTGGACCGCGTCGACGTCGTCCACCTGCACGACCCCGACGACCACGCGGAGGAGGCCTTCCGCGACGGCTACCCTGCGCTGGAGCGGCTGCGCTCCGAGGGCGTCGTCGGCGCCATCGGCGTCGGCATGAACCAGACCGCGATGCTCACCCGCTTCGTCCACGACACGGACGTCGACGTGGTGCTGTGCGCCAACCGCTACACGCTGCTCGACCAGAGCGCGCTCACCGACCTGCTGCCGTCCGCCCGGCGGCGCGGCGTCTCGGTGCTCGTCGGCGGCGCCTTCAACTCCGGCCTGCTGGCCGACCCGCGGCCCGGCGCGACCTACGACTACGCCGCCGCGCCGCAGGCCGTCCTGGAGCGCGCCCTGCGGCTGAAGGAGGCAGCCGACCGCCACGGCACCACCCTGCGGGCCTGCGCCCTCGCCTTCTGCGCCGCGCACCCGGCCGTCGCGGGCGTCCTCGTGGGAGTCCGCTCCGCGGCCGAGGCCGACGACTGCGCCGAGCAGTTCCGGGCGCCCGTCCCGGCGGCCCTGTGGGCCCAGCTGCGCGAGGAGGGCCTGCTCCCGCACGACGCGCCCGTCCCCGCGTCCACCGCTCCGGCCTGACCGGCGCCGTCACCCTGCGCCCGCGCCACGGCTCCGGCACAGCCCGGCCCAGGACCGTCCGCTACGGCTCGCGCGCCGCACCGCCCGCCAGCCGCGTCGGCGGCAGGAACTCCCGCACGTACGTCCGCTCCCAGCACGCCCCCGTGTCCCGCAACTCGCGCCAGGTCGTGAACCGGTAGCGGAACAGCCGGGCCCGCACGAAGCGCGGTGGCCGGCCGGGCGGGAACGGGGAGCGGCGCAGCAGCCGCAGCGTGGCCCGGTCGCCCTCGAGCAGCCGCTCCACGAACGTTCCGAACCACGACTCGGCGTACGCGGGGGAGAGGGCGGCGAACCACATCATCCAGTCCAGCCGCAGATGGTAGGGCGCGTACTGGCGCGGCCAGCGCCGCGGATCGCCGGGCTTGCCCCTGAACTCGTACTCCCGCCAGTCCGAGTCCTCGCGCGGTACGTCGTCCCAGGTGCCCTCGACGACCACCTCGTGGCGGACGCGGCTGACGCTGCCGAACGCGCCGTAGGTGTTGACGAGGTGCAGCGGGTCGAAGGAGCGGTTCATCACCTGGTGGCGGGAGAGCATGTTGCGGACCGGCCGGTAGCCGAGGACGAGCAGCCCGGCCGCGACCGCCAGGACGAGGACCTCGTACCAGAGCGGCGCCCCGGGCACCCCGGCCGGCGCGTCGCCCGGGAAGCGCACCGCCGACAGCGCGAGCACGATGGTGATCCAGTTCAGCCAGGAGAAGTTCCCGGACAGCACCAGCCACAGCTGGGTGACGATCATCAGCGCGGCGGCGACCGACGCGACCGGCTGCGGTGTGAACAGCAGGAACGGCACGACGAGCTGCGTGACGTGGTTCGCGGCCACCTCCACGCGGTGCACCGGCTTCGGCAGACGGTGGAAGAACCAGCTCAGCGGGCCCGGCATGGGCTGTGTCTCGTGGTGGTGGTCGAGGCACGTCAGCTTCCGCCAGCACGCGTCGCCACGCATCTTGATCAGCCCCGCGCCGAACTCCACCCGGAACAGGACCCAGCGCAGCAGGAACAGGACGACGACCGGGGGCGCCGTCTCGTCGTTGCCGAGCAGGACGGCGGCGAAGCCCACCTCCAGCAGCAGCGACTCCCAGCCGAAGCCGTACCAGGTCTGGCCGACGTTCACGACCGACAGATACAGCGCCCACGGCACCAGCCACAGCAGCATCGCGCCCCACAGCGGCAGCAACCCGTCGAGGCCCGCGAGCAGGGCCGCCGACACCGCGCAGCCGGTCCACGCGACCGCCGCGAACAGCCGGTCGGTGTAACGCCAGTGGAACAGGCTCGGCGCCCGCCGGAAGGGCACCCGGGCCACGAACCGGGGCACCGGCAGCAGCCCGCGCTCCCCGAGCAGGGCCCGGAACTGCAGTGCGGCCGTCAGGAACGCGACCAGGTAGACGGCGGCGAGTGCGCGCTGGAAGACCAGCCTGCTCAGCCAGTACTCGGATGCGGTGAACCACTCCACGGCCGTGAGCTCCTCCTGCCGGTGACGCGCGGGCGGCTGCCGCGCCGCGAGACGGGATCGCTCCCGGGAGTCACTCTTCCCGTACCCCGGCGGTGCGTGCGCAGCCCCGTCGGGCGAAGCGGACAATAAAGTAACGAATAAGTCGAACAATGGATAAAGGAACTCTCGCCTGCGGTCGCGCACGCGTGAGCCCGACAGGAGGACCGGACACATGCTGGCAAGGCGGGCCCATGATTGACCGGGGAGCGAGCGCCCTGTCACTCCCGGACGACTGGCCCGCCCATCCGGAGCCGATCCTGGCGCTCAACGGCATCGGCAGCTTCGACTGGGACCTGGACACGGGACTCTTCCACCTGGACGCCCGGGCGCACGAGGTGTTCGACCTGCGCCCCGACGAGTACGACGGCAGGGCGGAGAGCCTCGCCGTCCGCGTGCCGCGCACCGAGGCCTACCGGGTGGACGCCGTCGTCACCCGCGCCATGAAGGACGGCAGCGAGGGCTACGGCACGTACTTCCGCATCCGCCGCCGCGACGGCACCCTGCGCTGGACCCACGTCCAGGGCCGCATCCGGCGCGACGGTACCGGCCGGCCCCGCCGGATCGTCGGCATCCTCCGCGACGCCACCCAGGAACTCCAGGAACTGGACGAGCTCGCCACCCGCCGCGAGCACGCCGACCTGGAGACGGCACGCCGGCAGCAGACCAGCGTCGTGCAGTTCGCGACGGCCGCGCTCGCCCACGCCCGCACGGTGGACGACGTCCTCGACGTCCTCAAGGACACCCACGGCCTCACCCATCTGGGCGCCACGAGCCTCGTCATGGGCCTGGTCGAGGCCGGCCGCATCCGGCTGATCGCCGAGGGCCCGGCCCGCAGTTTCGTGCCCGGCACCCGCGTCACCCGGATCGACGAGCCCTACCCGATGAGTGAGGTCGTCCGCACCCTCAGCCCGCGCTTCATCGAGTCGCCCGAGGAGTTCGCCGAGCGCTACCCGATCCTCTGGCCGCACCTGGCCGACCTGAACATCACCTCGGCCGCCTACCTCCCCCTGATCGCCCAGACCCGGCCGATCGGCGCCATGGGCCTGCTCTACAGCGACCGGCACGGCTTCTCGCCCGAGGACCGCAACGTCCTGGTCGCCCTCGGCACCGGCATCGCCCAGAGCCTCCAGCGGGCCATGCTCTACGAGCAGGAGATGGACCTCGCAGAGGGTCTCCAGCAGGCCATGCTCCCGCGCACCATCCCCAGCGTGGCCGGCGCCGACGTCGCCGTCCGCTACCGCGCCGCCTCCATCGGCGGCACCCTCGGCCGGGACATCGGCGGCGACTGGTACGACCTGATCCCGCTGCCCGGCGGCCGGGTCGGCGCCGTCATCGGAGACGTCCAGGGCCACGACACGCACGCCGCCGCCGTCATGGGCCAGCTCCGCATCGTGCTGCGCGCCTACGCCGCCGAGGGGCACCCACCGGCCACCGTGATGGCCCGCGCCTCCGTCTTCCTGCACGAACTCGACACCGACCGCTTCGCGACCTGCCTGTACGCCGAAGCCGACCTGACCACCGGCGTCGTCCAGGCCGTGCGCGCCGGGCACATCGACGCGCTGGTGCGCCGGGCCGACGGGGCCTGCCGCCGGGTCCCCGTCGAGGGCGGCCTGCCGCTCGGCCTGTCCGCCGAGTTCGACCGCCTCGAGTACCCCGTCGGCACCCTGGAGCTGGACCCCGGCTGCACGCTCCTGCTGTGCACCGACGGCCTCGTCGAACGGCCCGGCAGCGACCTGGACGACGGAATACGGGACCTCGCCGCACTCGTCGGTAGCGGACCCGGCGACGTACGCGCCCTCGCCGACTTCCTCATCGACGTCGCCGAGGAACGCGGCGGCGAGGACGACGTGGCGCTGCTCCTGCTGCGCCGCCGGATGCCGGACACCCCGCAGCCCGGCGGGCGGCTCCAGCAGCACGTGGCACCCGGCGACGCCGAGGCCCTCACCGGAGCCCGGCACATGATCCGCTCCGCCGTGCGCGCCTGGGGTGCCACCGACCGGGCCGACGAGATCGAACTCACCGCCGACGAGCTGATCACCAACGCCCTCATGCACACCGAGGGCGCCGCGATCGTCACCCTCCGGGTCCTCACCGGCCCCGACCGGCGGCTGCGCGTCGAGGTCGAGGACTCCTCCAGCGCGCTGCCGCGCCGCCGCGACCCGGGCGAGCAGGGCGTGTCCGGGCGCGGGCTGCTGCTCGTGGAACTGCTGTCCGACGGGTGGGGCGTGGAGGCGCGCGGCGGCGGCAAGTGCGTGTGGAGCGAGTTCCTCACCCCGGAGCGGGCGCCGGAGGAGCCCGGGCAGAGCCACGGCCGACCCGGCCCGACCTGACCCCGCGCGTCCCGGGTGGCACGCTGGACACATGCCGGAACTCCCCGAGGTCGAGGCGCTCAAGGACTTCCTCACCGAGCACCTCGTCGGCCACGAGATCGTCCGGGCGCTGCCCGTGGCGATCAACGTCCTGAAGACGTACGACCCGCCGCTGAGCGCGGTCGAGGGCCGCGAGGTCACGGCCGTGCACCGGTACGGCAAGTTCCTGGACCTCGCCACGGACGGCGGGCCGCACCTGATCACCCACCTGGCCCGCGCGGGCTGGCTGCACTGGAAGGACCGCATCCCCGACGTCCCGCCCCGCCCGGGCAAGGGCCCCCTCGCGCTGCGCGTCGCCCTGGAGACCGGCGCCGGCTTCGACCTCACCGAGGCGGGCACCCAGAAACGCCTCGCCGTGTACGTCGCGGCGGACCCGCAGGACGTCGCCGGCATCGCCCGCCTCGGCCCCGACCCGCTCGCCGGCGACTTCGACGAGGCGCGGCTCGCCGCGCTGCTGAAGGGTGAGCGACGGCAGCTGAAGGGCGCCCTGCGCGACCAGGGGCTGATCGCCGGCGTCGGCAACGCCTACAGCGACGAGATCCTGCACGCCGCGAAGATGTCCCCGTTCAAACCGACCGCGTCCCTCACCCCCGAGGAGACCACCCGCCTGTACGAGGCGCTGCGCGGTACGCTCACCGACGCGGTCGAACGCTCCCGGGGCGTGGCGGCCGGGCGGCTGAAGGCGGAGAAGAAGAGCGGCCTGCGCGTCCACGGGCGCACCGGCGAACCCTGCCCGGTGTGCGGCGACACCATCCGCGAGGTGTCCTTCAGCGACTCCTCGCTCCAGTACTGCCCGACCTGCCAGACCGGCGGCAGGTCTCTCGCGGACCGCAGGCTGTCCCGGTTCCTCAAGTGACGCGCGGGTCCGTCGTGGCCCGGCTCACCGGTCCCGCGGCGGACGCAGCGTCACCAGGTGTTCCCCGGCCGCGCCGCGCACCTCGTACCGTGCGACGTCCGCGGGGTGGAGGGCCGCTCCGCCGCGCACGGTGTGGGGGCGGGCGTCGTGCCGCGGGACGCGCCAGCCGGTGACCGTCTCCCGCGAGCCGTCCCGGCCGACCGCGATCAGCCGGCAGGCGCGCGGGCCCGCGCCGTCCTTGACGGTCAGTTCGACGGCGCTGCCCCACGGCGCGTTCCCGGCCGTCAGCCGCGCCCACACCCCAGACCGTTCGTCGGTCGCCGTGATCCGCAGTGGTGACGGCCCGCCCTGTGCCTGCAGCGCGGCGGCGGGCCCGGCCAGGGCGACCACCACCACGGCGGCCGTCGCGTACAGCGTCCGGCGGCGTCCTGCGCGGCGCCGGGCGGCGAGCTCGGACAGCAGACGGTCCAGCAGCCTGCCGCCGGCCCGCACGACCGGCGCGACCGGGGTGACGAAGCGGGGCGTGGCCCGCCGGTAGAGCAGCAACTGGCGGGTGGTCGGCGCGAATGCGGTCACCTGGGCGGTGCAGCCGGCGCAATCCAGGAGGTGGTCCTCGAAACGGAAGGCCTCCGCCTCGTCCAGCACGCCGAGCGCGTACGCGCCGACGTCGCGATGCCGTTCCAGGGACCTCATGCCGAATCCTCGTGCCGTCGGGTGCGGGTGGGGTGCTGACTGCCCCCACCCGTACGCACCCGGCGGCCGAATCATTCAAGGCAGGAACCCACGACGCGGCCGGGAAGCCGGAGCGGCCCCGCCCGGCGAGTCGTCCCTCCGGGATCCCGCGCGGGCCGGAGCGGTCACGGGCCGGCGGCCCGGCTAGATGTACTGACCCGTGAGGTTGGGGACGCGGCTGGCGGGTGGTTGGCCCTTCAGCGCGGTGTGTCCGCGGTGGTGATTGTAGGTGTGCAG
>NZ_JBEXVL010000045.1:0-24453 GCF_040638805.1 Streptomyces sp. NPDC005925
CCGAACCTGGTGTCGGGGAGTGCGGCTGGTTCGGGTGTGCTGGGCCGGGTTGTGTGGGTGTTTCCGGGTCAGGGTTCGCAGTGGGTGGGGATGGGGCGGGAGTTGCTGGATGCTTCGCCGGTCTTTGCTGAGCGGGTCGGGGAGTGTGCGGCGGCGTTGGGGCGGTGGGTGGACTGGTCGCTGTTGGAGGTGTTGCGGGGCGAGTGCGGTCCCGACTTGCTGGACCGTGTTGATGTGGTGCAGCCGGCGAGTTTCGCGGTGATGGTGGGTCTGGCGGCTGTGTGGGGCTCGGTCGGTGTCCGGCCGGATGCGGTGCTGGGGCATTCGCAGGGGGAGATCGCGGCGGCGTGTGTGGCGGGTGCGTTGTCGCTGGAGGATGCGGCGCGGGTGGTGGCGTTGCGCAGTCGGGCGATCGCGGCGCGGCTGTCGGGGCGTGGGGGTATGGCGTCCGTTGCGCTGAGTGAGGAAGAGACTGTCGGGCGGCTGGAGCCGTGGGCGGGCCGGGTGGAGGTCGCTGCGGTCAATGGTCCGTCGTCGGTGGTGATCGCGGGTGATGCGGCGGCCCTGGATGAGGCGCTGGAGTCGCTGTCCGCCGACGGTGTGCGGGTGCGGCGGGTGGCGGTGGACTACGCCTCTCACACCCGGCATGTGGAGGACATCCGGGACACTCTCGCCGAGGTGCTGGCACCCATCAGTGCGCAGGTCCCGGCGGTGCCGTTCTACTCGACCGTGACGGGCGGCTGGGTGGAGGACGTGGGCGTGCTGGATGCCGGCTACTGGTATCGCAACCTGCGGCAGCCGGTGCGCTTCGGCCCGGCCGTGACGGAGCTGCTCGATCGCGGGCACGGTGTGTTCGTGGAGGTCAGCGCGCATCCGGTGCTGGTCCAGCCGGTCACCGAAGTCGTTGACGACAGCGGTGCTGACGCTCTGGTGACCGGGACGTTGCGGCGTGATGACGGTGGCGTGCGGCGGCTGTTGGCCTCGATGGCGGAGCTGTTCGTCCGAGGGGTCGGTGTGGACTGGGCGGCCGTGTTGCCCCCCGGTGCTGGAGCCGCTCGTGTCGATTTGCCGACGTATGCCTTCGACCACCGGCACTACTGGCTTCAGCCGACCGAGTCGGGCGCTGACGCGGCCTCGTTGGGGCAGACGGCGGTCGGTCACCCGATGCTGGGCGCGGTCGTCGGCATGCCGGGGTCGGCCGGGCTCAGGGCGACCTCCCGCTGGTCCCTGCGGTCGTACCCCTGGCTCGTGGACCATCTGGCGGCCGATGTCGTCGTGGTGCCGAACGCGGCACTGGTCGAGGTGGCCATCCGGCTCGGCGACCTGTCGGGCACCCCCGTCCTCGACGAACTGACCGTCGACACGCCCGTGCTGCTGCCGGAGCGAGGCGGCCGCAGCATCCAGGTCGTCGTCGGCGAGCCCGACCGGGCGGGGCGGCGGTCGGTGGAGATCCACTCCCGTTCCACGGACGCGCCGTCGGACGCCCCGCTGGACACGCAGTGGACTCGGCACGCGCGCGGCACGCTCGCTCCCGCTGCCACCCGGGAGGCAGCACCGGACGGCGGGTCGGTTCCCGTCACGGAAGTGGGCCTGGACGGTGCCGCTCTGCGGGACGCCGGCCGGTACGGGCTGCACCCCGCCCTGCTGGACGCAGCCGTTCGTACGGTCGTACCCGACGGCATGCTCCCCTCCGTGTGGACCGGGGTGTCCCTGCTGGCGTCGGGTGCCGCCGCGTTACGGGTCCGGCCGGGCGGGCCGGCGGCCGAGGGCACCGGGCTGCTGCTGGCCGACTCCTCGGGGCAATGTGTCATGACCGTGGAGGCGGTTCTCGGAACGCCGTTCGATCCCGAACAGGCGCGTGGTGACGGTGAGGTGCCGGCCGAGGCGCTGTTCCGCGTCGACTGGCCGGAACGGACGCTTCCCACCGTGGACCCCTCTCTCCGTCCCCTCCACGTCGTGAGGGTCGCGACCGGCGAGGACGTCGCCGCCGTGGCCCGGTCGGGCGGGCCCACTCCTGACGTCCTGCTGTACGAGGCCGACGCCTCGGCCGGCGCGGACGCCGCGGACGCAGCGGGCGGCACGCGTGCGCTGCTCGACGCGACGCTCGCCGTACTCCGGGCCTGGCTGGCGGAACCCGCCCTGGCGGACAGCCGGACGGCCGTCGTCACCGGGGACTGCGGCGAACTCGGCGCGGCCGCCGTGTGGGGTCTGGTGCGCTCGGCGCAGTCGGAGCATCCGGACCGGATCGTCCTGGTGGACCTCGACGAGGGCTCCCGGTCCGCTCTGCCGGCCGTGCTGCTGAGCGGCGAACCCCAGATGAGGGTGCGCGGCGGGCGCGCGTCCGTGCCCCGGCTGGTGCGTGTGCCCGTCGTGCCGGGCGGATCACGAGCCGGAACCGTACGGCGGCCGCGCCCGCTCGACACCGAGGGCACCGTACTGATCACGGGCGGCACCGGAACGCTCGGCGCGCTGACGGCACGGCACCTGGTCGCCGCGTACGGCGTCCGGCACCTGGTCCTGGCCGGACGCAGCGGGCATGCCCCGGAGCTGTACGCCGACCTGACCGCGATGGGCGCGTCCGTCACCGTCGCCGCCTGTGACGTGGCGGACCGGGCCCAGTTGGAGGCGCTGCTGGGCGGGATACCGGACGAGCATCCGCTGACCGCGGTGGTGCACGCCGCGGGGGTGCTGGACGACGGAGTGCTCACCGAACTGACGCCGGAACGGATCGACGCCGTGCTGCGGCCCAAGGCGGACGCGGCGCTGCACCTGCATGAGCTCACCCGGCACCTGGACCTGGCCGCGTTCGTGCTGTTCTCGTCGGCGGCGGGCGTGCTGGGCAACCCCGGGCAGGCCAACTACGCCGCCGCGAACGCCTGTCTGGACGCGCTGGCCGCGCGACGGCGCCACCTCGGGCTGCCCGCGGTGTCCCTCGCCTGGGGTTACTGGTCGACGGTCAGCGCGATGACCGCGCACCTGGGTGCCGCGGACCTGCGGCGCAACGAGCGCGTCGGCATGGCCGGTCTGTCCGCCGCCGAGGGCATGGCCCTGCTGGACGCCGCTCTGCTGGACGCCGACGCCGAGGGGGCCGGTGCTGCCGGGGCCCTGCTGGCGGCGAAGCTGGACGTGGCCGCCCTGCGGGCTGCCGCAGCCGACGCGCCGGTACCGCCACTGCTGCGCGGCCTGGCCCCGCCGCCGCGGCCTGTGGCCCGGACCGCCGGGCGGGGCACCGTCGCCCCGTCCGGGCCGGCGGCCGTGCGGGAGCGTCTCGCGCGGCTGGGCGACGACGAGCGCACCGAGACCCTGCTCGACCTGGTGCGGCGGCATGCCGCCGACGTACTCGGACACGCCACCGCCGACGCCGTCCGGGCCTCCCGGACGTTCAAGGAGGCCGGATTCGACTCGCTGACAGCGGTGGAACTGCGCAACCGGCTGGCCGCCGCGACCGGACTCACGCTCTCCCCGGCCATGATCTTCGACTATCCGAAGCCGGCGGCGCTCGCCGAACACCTGCGCACCAAACTCTTCGGCGGTACGGCGGGTACGGCGGGTACGGCGGGCAAGGCACGTACGGCCGATACGGCGGACCGTCCGGCCGGGTCCCGCGCGCCCGGCGGGACGACCCACGGGCCGGACGTGACCGAAGAACTGATCGCGACCGACGCGCCGGTCGTGAGCGACGAGCCGATCGCGATCGTGGCGATGGCATGCCGCTTCCCGGCGGGTGTGCACAGTCCGGAGGACCTGTGGCGGGTGGTGGCCGACGGGGTCGACGCCGTCACCGAGTTCCCCGACGACCGCGGCTGGGACACCGACCGCCTCTTCCACACCGACCCCGACCACGCCGGCACCACCTACGTACGCCACGGAGCATTCCTCGACGACGCCGCGGGGTTCGACGCCGCGTTCTTCGGGATCTCGCCGCGTGAGGCGCTGGCGATGGACCCGCAGCAGCGGCTCCTGCTGGAAACCTCCTGGGAGACGTTCGAACGCGCCGCGATCGACCCGACGTCGCTGGCCGGGGAGGACGTCGGCGTGTTCGTCGGCGTCAACAGCCACGACTACAGCGTGCGGACGCACCAGGCCCCCGAAGCCGAGGGATTCCGCCTCACCGGCAGCTCGGGCAGCGTCCTGTCCGGCCGCATCGCCTACCACTTCGGCCTCGAAGGACCCGCCGTCACGGTCGACACGGCCTGCTCGTCCTCCCTGGTGGCCCTGCACATGGCGGCGCAGGCCCTGAACCGGGGCGAGTGCTCCATGGCGCTGGCCGGCGGTGTGATGGTGATGGGCACCGTGGAGACCTTCGTGGAGTTCTCCCGGCAGCGCGGGCTGGCGCCCGACGGCCGGTGCAAGGCGTTCGCGGACGGCGCGGACGGCACCGGCTGGTCCGAAGGCGTGGGCCTGCTGCTGGTGGAACGGCTGTCGCAGGCCCGCCGCCGGGGCCACCACGTGCTGGCCGTGGTCCGCGGTTCGGCGGTCAACCAGGACGGCGCGTCCAACGGACTGACCGCGCCGAACGGCCCGTCGCAGCAGCGCGTCATTCGCAAGGCCCTGACCCGGGCCGGGCTGCGCACCTCGGACGTCGACGCCGTGGAGGCGCACGGCACGGGTACGACGCTCGGCGACCCGATCGAGGCGGAGGCGCTCCTGGCGACCTACGGCCAGGACCGGCCGGCCGGCCGGCCCCTGTGGCTCGGCTCGGTGAAGTCGAACATCGGGCACACCCAGGCGGCAGCGGGCGTCGCCGGCGTGATCAAGATGGTCATGGCCATGAGGCACGGCGTCCTGCCCGGGACACTGCACGTCGACCGGCCGTCGTCCCACGTCGACTGGTCGGCGGGCGCGGTCGAGGTGTTGACCGAGGCACGGGAGTGGCCGCGGACAGGTCGGCCCCGGCGGGCCGGCGTGTCCTCGTTCGGCATCGGTGGCACCAACGCGCACGTCGTCCTCGAAGAGGCCCCCGAACCGGTGCCTACCGTCTCGACGCCCGCGCCGGAACCGAAGGACGCCCCGGGGCCCGTGCCCGTCCCCGTGCTGGTCTCGGCGCGTACGGCGGCCGGTCTGCGCGGCCAGGCCGAACGGCTCGCCCGCTACTTCGACGACCGGCCCGGCGTCCACCTCACCGAGGCCGCCCACGCACTCGCCACCACGCGGGCCCGGCTCGACCACCGCGCCGTCGTCCTGGCGGCCGACCGGTCACAACTCGCCGCCGACCTGCGCGCCTTCGGCCGGGCTACGACCGGGCCGGCTCCCACAGTCGTCACCGGCACCCCCGTGACGGGCAAACTGGCCGTCCTCTTCACGGGCCAGGGCAGCCAGTGGGCGGGCATGGGCCGGGAACTCGCCGCGGCCTTCCCGGTCTTCCACGACGCCTTCACCGACGCGTGCGCCGCCGTCGAACGACACCTGGACGGACACGCGGCACGCCCGCTGCACCAGGTGGTGCTCGCCGCCCCGGGAACGCCCGGCAGCGAACTGCTCGACCGGACCATGTACACCCAGGGCGCCCTGTTCGCCCTGGAGACCGCGCTGTTCCGGCTCTTCGAGTCCTGGGGCGTACGACCGGACCTGCTCGCCGGCCACTCCGTCGGAGAGATCACCGCCGCGCACGTCTCCGGAGTGCTGGGGCTTCAGGACGCGGGACGGCTCGTCGCCGCGCGCGGCCGGTTGATGCAGAACCTGCCCGGGGGCGGTGCCATGGCCGCGGTCCAGGCGACCGAGGCGGAGGTCGCGCCGCTGCTGGCACAGGCGCAGGGCGTCGTCTGCGTGGCGGCGGTGAACGGACCCGGCGCCGTGGTGCTCTCCGGCGCCGAGGACGCCGTACTCGCCGTCGCCGGTGACCTGGCCGCACGCGGCCGCAAGACACGGAGACTGCCGGTCGGCCACGCCTTCCACTCCCCGCTCATGGAGCCCGTGCTCGACGAGTTCCGCGCGGTCGCGGAGAGCCTGTCGTACCGGCCCGGAACGCTGCCCGTCGTCTCCACCCTGACCGGCGACCTCGCCCCGGACGGACAGCTCGGTACGCCCGGCCACTGGGTCGACCAGGCACGGCACGCCGTGCGGTTCGGCGACGCGGTCACCTCGCTGAGCGGCCGGGGGGCGACGACGTACCTCGAACTGGGGCCGGGCGGAGTACTCGCCGCGATGGCGCTGGATTCGCTCGGTTCGCTCACGCCGCTCGACTCGCTCGGCACACCGGAGCAGAGCTGTGTCGCCACCCTGCGCAAGGACGGCGCCGAGACCGCCGACGTCCTGACCGCCCTCGCGGAACTGCACGTGCGCGGCGTGAGCGTGGACTGGACCACCGTCTACGACCACCGGCCGGCCGCCGCCGTGACGACCGGAACCGACCTGCCGACGTACGCGTTCCAGCACCAGCGGTACTGGATCGACTCCGACCCCACCGCGACGGGCGCCAACGCCACGCGGACGCCCGGCGCCACCGACGCGCACCACCCGCTGCTCGACACCGTCATGGAGGTGCCGGGGGACGACAGCGCCAGTCGGGTCCTCCTCCGAGGCCGGCTGGCCGGGCTGTCGCCCACGGAGCAGCAGCGCGTGGTGAGGGATCTGGTCCGGGAGAGCACCGCGGTCGTGCTCGGCCATCGCGACCCGGACGGTGTCGACCAGGAACAGTCCTTCAAGAGCCTCGGCTTCGACTCCCTCAGCGCGGTCAGGCTCCGCAACCGCCTACAGGACTTCACCGGGATCGGCCTGCCCAGCACGCTCGTCTTCGATCACCCGACCCCCGCTCTCGTCGCCGCCCACCTGCGGGCCGAACTGCTCGGCGTAGGCACGGTGGATCCCGCGTCGGCCACCGCGGTGGCATCGGCGTACGACGAGCCGATCGCGATCGTCGCGATGAGCACCCGGCTGCCGGGCGGGGCGGACAGCCCCGAGGAACTGTGGAACCTGCTGGTGGAGCGACAGGACGCGGTGTCCGGCTTCCCGGTCGACCGGGGCTGGGATCTCGACGGCCTGTACCACCCCGACCCGGACCACCCCGGCACCAGCTACACCCGCTCCGGCGGATTCCTCCACGAGGCAGCACAGTTCGACGCCGCCCTGTTCGGGATCTCACCGCGTGAGGCGCTGGCGATGGACCCCCAGCAGCGGCTCCTGCTGGAGACCTCCTGGGAGGCTCTGGAACGCGCCGGCATCGACCCGCTGTCCGTCAGGGGCAGTGACATCGGCGTCTTCACCGGCATCGTCCACCACGACTACGTGAGCCGCCTCCACCAGGTGCCCGACGACGTTCAGGGCTACCTCATGACCGGCACGGCGTCGAGTGTGGCGTCGGGCCGGGTGTCGTACGTGTTCGGCTTCGAGGGTCCGGCGGTCACGGTGGACACGGCGTGTTCGTCGTCGCTGGTGGCGATGCATCTGGCGGCGCAGTCGCTGCGGCAGGGCGAGTGCTCGATGGCGCTGGCGGGCGGAGCCACGGTGATGGCGGGCCCGGACGCCTTCCTGGAGTTCTCCCGGCAGCGGGGCCTGTCCGCCGACGGGCGGTGCAAGGCGTTCTCGGCCTCGGCCGACGGCACGGGCTGGGCCGAGGGCGTGGGTGTCGTCGTGCTGGAACGCTTGTCGGTGGCGCGGGAGCGCGGGCACCGGGTGCTGGCGGTGGTGCGTGGGTCGGCGGTGAATCAGGACGGTGCGTCGAACGGCCTGACGGCACCGAACGGTCCGTCGCAGCAGCGGGTGATCCGCCGGGCGTTGGCGAGTGCCGGTCTCTCGCCGGCGGACGTGGATGTGGTGGAGGCCCACGGCACCGGTACGGCCCTGGGCGACCCGATCGAGGCGCAGGCGCTGCTGGCGACGTACGGGCAGGGCCGGGAGTCCGGGCGGCCGTTGTGGCTCGGGTCGCTGAAGTCGAACATCGGGCACACCCAGGCCGCTGCGGGCGTGGCGGGCGTGATCAAGATGGTCATGGCGATGCGGCACGGGGTGCTTCCGGCGACGTTGCACGTGGACGAGCCCACGCGGCAGGTGGACTGGTCGGTGGGTGCGGTGGAGTTGTTGACCGAGGCGCGGGACTGGTCGCCGGACGGGCGCCCCCGGCGGGCCGGGGTGTCGTCGTTCGGGGCCAGTGGGACGAACGCGCACCTGATCCTCGAGGAGGCGCCCCCTGAGGAACCGCCGCCCTCGCCCGTCTACGTGGGTGTCGTGCCACTGGTGGTGTCGGGGCGGAGTGCGGGTTCGCTGGCGGGGCAGGCGGGGCGGCTCGCGGCCTACGTCAAGGGTGCGGGTGGGCAGTCGCTGGCGGGTGTGGCCGGGGTGTTGGTGTCTGGTCGTGCGGTGCTGGGTGAGCGTGCGGTGGTGGTGGCGGGTTCGGAGGGGGAGGCGCTGGCGGGGCTGGGGGCGTTGGCGCGGGGGGTGAGCGGGCCGAACCTGGTGTCCGGGAGCGCGGCTGGTTCGGGTGTGCTGGGCCGGGTTGTGTGGGTGTTTCCGGGTCAGGGTTCGCAGTGGGTGGGGATGGGGCGTGAGCTGCTGGACTCTTCGCCGGTTTTCGCTGAGCGGGTCGGGGAGTGTGCGGAGGTGTTGGGGCGGTGGGTGGACTGGTCGCTGTTGGAGGTGTTGCGGGGTGAGTGCGGTCCCGACTTGCTGGACCGTGTTGATGTGGTGCAGCCGGCGAGTTTTGCGGTGATGGTGGGGCTGGCGGCTGTGTGGGGTTCGGTCGGTGTCCGGCCGGATGCGGTGCTGGGGCATTCGCAGGGGGAGATCGCGGCGGCGTGCGTGGCGGGTGCGTTGTCGCTGGAGGATGCGGCGCGGGTGGTTGCGTTGCGCAGTCAGGCCATCGCCGCGCGACTCTCCGGGCGTGGGGGTATGGCATCTGTCGCGTTGAGTGAGGAGGAGGCGAGCGTACGGCTGGAGCCGTGGGCGGGCCGGGTGGAGGTCGCCGCGGTCAACGGTCCGTCGTCGGTGGTGATCGCGGGTGATGCGACGGCCCTGGATGAGGCGCTGGGGGCTCTCTCGGGTGACGGTGTGCGGGTGCGGCGGGTGGCGGTGGATTACGCCTCCCACACCCGGCATGTGGAGGACATCCGGGACACCCTCGCCGAGGCGCTCGCACCCATCAACGCGCAGGCGCCGGCGGTGCCGTTCTACTCGACCGTGACGGGCGGCTGGGTGGAGGACGCGGGCGTGCTGGATGCCGCGTACTGGTATCGGAACCTGCGTCAGCCGGTGCGCTTCGGCCCGGCCGTGACGGAGCTGCTCGATCGCGGGCACGGTGTGTTCGTGGAGGTCAGCGCTCATCCGGTGCTGGTCCAGCCGGTCACAGAAGTCGTTGACGACAGCGGTGCTGACGCTCTGGTGACCGGGACGTTGCGCCGGGAGGATGGTGGCCTGCGGCGGCTGCTGGCCTCGATGGCGGAGCTGTTCGTCCGAGGGGTCGGTGTGGACTGGGCGGCCATGCTGCCCCCCGGGGCGGTGGCGGCCCGGGTGGACCTGCCGACGTACGCCTTCGACCACCAGCACTACTGGCTCCACGAGGCGGAAGCGGCCACCGGCGTCGCCGAGTCCACCGGCCACGCGGACTCCGACTTCTGGGCCGTGGTCGAGCAGGCGGACCCGGAGTCTCTCGCGGAGTTGCTGGAGATCGCGGCGAGTGACCAGCGCAGCGCGCTGAGCGCTGTCGTTCCCGCGCTGGCGGCGTGGCGCGGCAGGCGTCGCGAGAGTTCGGCCGTGGAGAGGCTGCGCTACCACGTCACCTGGCAGCCACGCGGACGTGAGACGGTCGGCGTACCGGGCGGTCGTTGGCTGGTCGTCGTACCGCCCGCGCGCCGCGACGACAGCGCGATCGACGCTCTCCTGGCGGAGCTGGCCGGTCTCGGACTCGGCATGGTTCCGCTGGAGATCGGTGCGGCCGACCGCACCCGGGAACGGCTCGCCGTGCGGTTGGCCGACGTACTGGCCGCACACGACGTGACCGGTGTGCTGTCCCTGCTCGCCCTGGACGAGCAGGAGGGGCGCCGCGGACCGGACCGGCAAGAGATGAGCCCCGGAACGCTGGACCCGACGGGGATCACGGCGGCGACACTCGCGCTGATCCAGGCCCTGGGAGACGTCAACGCCACCCCGCCCCTGTGGTGCCTGACCAGGGGCGCCGTGAACATCGGCATCCACGACACGGTCACCTCACCGGCACAGGCGGCGCTGTGGGGGCTCGGCCGCGCAGCCGCGCTCGAACGTCTCGACCGGTGGGGCGGCCTCGTCGACCTGCCCGCGGTCCCGGACTCGCGCACGGCCCCGTACCTGCTCGGGGCTCTCCACGCGGCCGATGGTGAGGACCAGCTCGCGGTCCGGCGGTCGGGCGTGTACGTCCGGCGGCTGACGCGCAAGCCCGCGCCGCCGGAACCCGCCGGCGACAGCCGTTGGCAGCCACGGGGCACGGTCCTGGTGACCGGCGGCGCCGAAGGACTCGGCAGACACGTCGCCCGCCGGCTCGCGCTCGGCGGCGTAGACCGGCTCATCGTCACCACCACCGCGTACGCACCCGCCCACAGCGTGCCCGAACTCCGTACCGAACTGGCCGGGCTGGGCCTCGGCACCACCGTGGAGCACTGCGAGGACTCCGACCGGGACGCCCTCGCGCGTCTGGTCGCGGCGACGGCGTCGGAGCAGCCGCTCACGGCCGTCGTGCACGCCGCCGACATCACACGGACCAGCTCCGTCGACGACACCCGTACGCACGACCTCGCCGAGGTGTTCGCCGCCAAGGTCGACACGGCCGTGTGGCTGGACGAACTGTTCGAGGACACGCCGCTCGACGCGTTCGTCGTCTTCTCCTCGATCGCGGGCGTGTGGGGCGGCGGCGGCCAGGGACCGTCCGGCGCGGCGAACGCCGTCCTCGACGCCCTGGTGGAGTGGCGGCGCGCCCGGGGACTGCGGGCGACGTCGATCGCCTGGGGAGCACTCGACCAGATCGGCGTCGGCATGGACGAGGCCGCCCTCGCCCAACTCCGCCGCCGCGGTGTCCTGCCCATGGCCCCCCGGCTCGCGGTCACCGCGATGGTGCAGGCCGTACAGGGCAACGAGAAGTCCGTGACGGTGGCCGACATGGACTGGGACGCCTTCATCCCCGCCTTCACGTCGGTCCGGCCCAGCCCGCTGTTCGGCGATCTGCCCGAGGCGAAGGCGGCGCTTCGGGCGGCGCAGGGCGACAGCGGGAACAGCGACACCACGTCGTCCCTCGCGGACTCCCTGCGGGCGGTACCGGACACCGAGCAGAACCGCATCCTCCTCCGGTTGGTCCGCGGCCACGCCTCGACCGTCCTCGGTCACAGCGGCGCAGAAGGCATTGGCGCACGCCAGGCGTTCCAGGAGGCCGGCTTCGACTCCCTGGCCGCCGTCAACCTCCGCAACAGCCTGCTCAAGGCCACCGGACTGCGCCTGCCCGCCACCCTGATCTTCGACTACCCCACACCGGAAGCGCTGGTGGGCCACCTTCGCACCGAACTTCTCCGCGAGGCCGACGACGGCCTCGAACGCCGCGAGGACGACCTCAGACGAGTCCTGGCGGCCGTGCCGATCGCCCGGTTCGAGGAAGCCGGCGTACTGGACACCCTCCTCGGCCTCGCCCGGGCCGGTACCGGCGCGGACACGGCTGCCGACGGGAACGCCAGCGGGAACGGGAACGGGCCGGACGGCGCGGCACGGACAGCCGCCGACGCCGCCGAGCTGATCGACGCGATGGACGTTGCCGACCTGGTGCAACGCGCCCTGGGCAAGACGAGCTGACCACCTGTGCACACATCCCGGAGGATGGCCATGTCGGCGCCAGACGAGCAGGTAGTGGAGGCACTGCGTGCCTCGCTGAAGGAGAACGCCCGGCTTCAGCAGGAGAACGGCGCACTTGTCGCCGCAGCCGCGGAACCCGTCGCGGTCGTCTCCATGGCCTGCCGCTACGCCGGCGGCATCCGCGGCCCGGAAGACCTGTGGCGCGTGGTGTCCGAAGGCACCGACGTCTACGCCGCCTTCCCCGAGGACCGCGGCTGGGACACCGAGGGCCTCTACCACCCCGACCCCGACAACCCGGGCACGACCTACGTACGGGAGGGCGCCTTCCTGCACGACGCGGCACAGTTCGACGCCGGGTTCTTCGGCATCTCGCCCCGCGAGGCCCTGGCGATGGACCCCCAGCAGCGCCAACTGCTCGAAGTGTCCTGGGAGACCTTCGAACGGGCCGGCATCGACCCCCACTCGGTGCGGGGCAGCGACGTCGGGGTCTTCGCCGGCATCGTGCACCAGGACTACGCCCCGGACCTCAGCGGCTTCGAGGACTTCCTCAGCCTGGAACGCGCCCTGGGCACCGCCGGCGGAGTCGCCTCCGGGCGCGTCGCCTACACCCTCGGCCTCGAAGGCCCCGCGGTGACCGTCGACACCATGTGCTCCTCCTCCCTGGTGGCACTGCACCTGGCCGCGCAGGCGCTGCGCCGGGGCGAGTGCTCGATGGCGCTCGCGGGCGGTGCGACGGTGATGGCCACACCGGGCGGCTTCGTCGGCTTCGCACGTCAGCGCGCGCTCGCCTTCGACGGACGGTGCAAGTCCTACGCCGCCTGCGCCGACGGCTCCGGCTGGGCCGAGGGCGTGGGCGTGCTGCTGCTCGAACGGCTGTCGGTCGCGCGGGAGCGCGGGCACCGGGTGCTGGCCGTGATCCGTGGGTCGGCCGTGAACCAGGACGGTGCCTCCAACGGGTTGACGGCTCCGAACGGTCCGTCGCAGCAGCGCGTGATCCGCAAGGCGCTGGCCAGCGCCGGACTCTCCCCGGCCGACGTGGACGCGGTCGAGGGCCACGGCACGGGCACCGTGCTGGGCGACCCGATCGAGGCGCAGGCCCTGCTGGCGACGTACGGGCAGGGACGGGACCCCGGACACCCGCTGCGGCTCGGCTCGGTCAAGTCCGTCATCGGGCACACCCAGGCGGCCTCCGGCGTCGCGGGCGTGATCAAGATGGTCATGGCGATGCGGCACGGGGTGCTCCCGGCGACCCTGCACGTGGACGCGCCCACCCCCCAGGTGGACTGGTCCGCGGGTGCGGTGGAGCTGCTGACCGAGGCGCGGGAGTGGGCGCGCGGTGATCGTCCTCGGCGGGCCGGGGTGTCGTCGTTCGGGGCCAGTGGGACGAACGCGCACCTGATCCTGGAGGAGGCTCCCGCCGAGGAGGCCGCGCGGCAACCGGTGGTGCCGGTGCCCGCACGTGTGGTGCCGCTGGTGGTCTCGGCCGGGAGCGAGGCCTCGCTGATGGCCCAGGCGGGGCGGCTGGCCTCGTGCCTGGAGCCGGGTGCGTCCGGTGCTGACGGGCCCTCGCTGGCGGGCGTGGCCGGGGCCCTGGTGTCCGGCCGCGCAGTGCTGGACCGGCGTGCCGTGGTGGTGGCCGGCTCGGAGCAGGAGGCGCTGGCCGGACTGCGGGCACTGGAGCAGGGGGAGAACGGACCGGCCCTGGTGTCCGGCACCGCGGCTGGTGCGGGTGTGCTGGGCAAGACCGTGTGGGTGTTCCCGGGACAGGGTTCGCAGTGGGCGGGCATGGGCCGGGAACTGCTGGACGCCTCGCCGGTCTTCGCCGCCCGGATCCAGGAGTGTGCGACCGCGCTGGACCGGTGGGTGGACTGGTCGCTGCTTGAGGTGTTGCGGGGCGAGTGCGATCCCCGGTTGCTGAATCGTGTGGAGGTGGTGCAGCCGGCGAGTTTCGCGGTGATGGTCGGTCTGGCGGCTGTGTGGGAATCGGTCGGTGTCCGGCCCGACGCGGTGCTCGGCCATTCCCAGGGAGAGATCGCCGCCGCGTGCGTGGCGGGTGCGTTGTCGCTGGAGGACGCGGCGCGGGTGGTGGCGTTGCGCAGCCAGGCCATCGCCGGGCGGCTGTCCGGCCGTGGCGGTATGGCCTCCGTCGCGCTCGGTGAGGAAGAGGCGGCCGGGCGGCTGGAGCCCTGGGCCGACCGTGTCGCGGTCGCTGCGGTCAACGGTCCGTCGTCGGTGGTGATCGCCGGTGACGCCGAGGCGCTGGACGAGGCGCTGGAGGCACTGGGCGACCAGGGCGTACGGGTGCGTCGGGTGGCGGTCGACTACGCCTCGCACACGCGGCAGGTGGAGGACATCCGCGAGACGCTGACTGAGGCGCTGGCCGGCGTCACGGCGCAAGCCCCGGCGGCGCCGTTCTACTCCACCGTGAGCGGTGGCTGGGTCGAGGGCGCCGGGGTGCTGGATGCCGCGTACTGGTATCGGAACCTGCGGCAGCCGGTGCGCTTCGGCCCGGCCGTGACGGAGCTGCTCGACGACGGGCACGGGGTGTTCGTGGAGGTCAGCGCCCATCCGGTGCTGGTCCAGCCGATCACCCAGATCGTGGACGGTGCGCGGGCTGACGTGGTCGTGACCGGCTCGCTGCGTCGGGAGGACGGTGGCCTGCGGCGGCTGCTGACCTCGATGGCCGCCCTGTTCGTCCGGGGTGCGGCCGTGGACTGGGCAGGGATTCTGCCTGCCGGGGCGGTGACCGCCCGGGTGGACCTGCCGACGTATGCCTTCGACCACCGGCATTACTGGCTCCGGATGGCCGGCTCGGCGACGGACGCGGTGTCGCTGGGCCTGGCCGGTGCTGATCATCCGTTGCTGGGTGCGGTGGTGCGGTTGCCGCAGTCGGACGGGTTGGTGTTCACCTCGCGGTTGTCGTTGCGGTCGCATCCGTGGCTGGCCGATCACGCGATCGGTGGGGTGGTGGTCGTGCCGGGGACGGTGTATGTCGACGTGGCGGTGCGGGCCGGGGACGAGTTCGGCTGTGGTGTGCTGGAAGAGCTGGTGATCGAGGCGCCGTTGGTGCTGCCGGAGCGTGGCGGCGTGCGGTTGCAGGTCTCGGTCGGCGGTGCGGGTGAGGACGGGTCGCGCACGGTGGAGGTGTACTCGCTGCGCGAGGACGCCGACGGCGTCGGGAGCGGCGGCCCGGAGGGGTGGACGCGGCACGCCACCGGAACGCTGTCGACCGTGTCCCGGGTGAACGACGCGGGCGTCGACTTCGCTGCCTGGCCGCCGCCGGGCGCGCACCCGGTCGACGTCGGGGACTTCTACACCGACCTGCTTGAGCGTGGCTACGCGTACGGTCCGGCCTTCCAGGGCCTGCGGGCCGTCTGGCGGCGGGGCGAGGAGGTCTTCGCGGAGGCCGCGCTGCCGGAGGAACAGCGGGAGGAGGCCGGCAGGTTCGGTATCCATCCGGCGCTGCTGGACGCCGCTCTCCACACGAACGCCTTCGCCCACCCCGATGACGACCGCCGGGTGCTGCCCTTCGCGTGGAACGGACTGGTGCTGCACGCCGCGGGTGCCTCGGCGCTACGGGTACGGGTCGCACCGTGCGGCCCCGACGCGCTGTCCTTCCAGGCCTCGGACGAGACCGGTGGGCTGGTCCTGACGATGGACTCGCTGGTGTCCCTGCCGGTGTCCACCGGCCGACTGGATGCCGCCGCGGCCGATGAGAGCCGCGACTCGCTGTTCGCCGTGGAGTGGACCGAGGTGGGCCCGGCCCGGGGCGAGGGGCCCTCGCCGTCGTGGGTGGCCGTGAACTCCGCCCAGGACGTGGGGGCTCTGGCCGGGAGTGCCGTGGTCCCGGCGGTGACGGTCCTGGAAGCCGTCGGAAGCGGGGACGAGGAGAACGACGTCGCCGTCCTGGCCCTGTCCTCGCGGGTGCTCGGGGTGCTGCAGGCGTGGCTGGCCGGGGCGGGGCTGGAGAAGTCGCGGCTGGTGGTGGTGACCCGGGGTGCGGTGCCCGCGGACGGTGACGGCGCGGTGACCGATCCGGCCGGGTCGGCGGTGTGGGGTCTGGTCCGTGCCGCCCAGGCCGAACACCCGGACCGGATCATCCTGCTCGACATCGACCCGACCACCGACGCCGAGTGGGGACCCGTACTGGGTGCGGTGCTGGGTGGAGACGAGCCGCAGCTCGCGGTGCGGGGGACGGCTCTGTTCGCGCCGCGGCTGGTGCGTGCGCGGGGTGAGGTTCCGGATGGGCCGGTTGTGTTGCGGCCGGGTGGGACTTGGCTGGTCACGGGTGGTACCGGGTCGTTGGGTGCGTTGGTGGCCCGGCATGTGGTGACGGTGCACGGGGTGCGGCGTTTGGTGCTGGCGAGTCGGCGGGGTCCGGATGCCGAGGGTGTGGCGGAGTTGGTGGCCGAGCTGACCGGGCTGGGTGTTGCGGTGTCGGTGGTGGCGTGTGATGTGTCCGAGCGTGCGCAGGTGGAGGCGTTGCTGGGGTCGGTGCCGGACGCGTATCCGCTGACCGGTGTGGTGCACATGGCGGGTGTGCTGGACGACGGTGTGATCGGGGCGTTGACGCCGGAGCGGCTTGCGAGGGTGTTCGCGCCGAAGGTGGACGCGGTGCGGCATCTGGACGAGCTGACGCGGGGTCTCGATCTCGACGCGTTCCTCGTCTTCTCGTCCGCCGCCTCGCTCATGGGTTCCGCGGGACAGGGCAACTACGCGGCGGCGAACGCGTACCTGGACGGGCTCATGGCTAATCGCCGTGCGGCCGACCTGCCCGGGCAGTCACTCGCGTGGGGACTGTGGCAACAGACCACCGGCATGACCGCTCGCCTCGGCGCCGTCGACCAGGCGCGAATGAGCCGCGGTGGAGTACTGGCGATGACGCCGGCCGAAGGCCTGGAGATCCTCGACATCGGCCTGCACACCGACCGGGCGCTGCTGGTGCCGATCAAGCTGGACCTGCGCGCGTTGCGCGGCCGGGCCGCCGCCGGTGGGGGAGTCCCGCACCTGCTGCGGGGCCTGGTACGCGCGGGTCGGCGCCTGGCCCGGGCAGCCGCCGGGGACAGCGGCGGACTGGTCCGCCGGCTCGCCGGGCTCCCCCCGGCCGAGCAGGAAAACATCCTGCTGACCATCGTCCGGGCCGAGGCGAGCGGAGTACTGGGTTTCAGCGGCCCCGAACTGGCGCGGGACACGCGCGGCTTCAGCGACATCGGGTTCGACTCCCTGACCGCGGTGGAGTTGCGGAACCGGCTGAGCACCGCGACCGGCGTGAAACTCCCCGCCACGCTGATCTTCGACTATCCGACCCCGCAGGCGCTCGCCCGTCACCTGCGTGACGAGCTGGGTGACGCGGCGGTCGCCGCACCTGCACCGGTGGTGACCGCTGTCGCCGACCCGGACGAACCGATCGCGATCGTCGGTATGGCGTGCCGGTTGCCGGGTGGTGTGGCCGGTCCGGAGGATCTGTGGCGGATGGTGTGTGAGGGCCGCGAGGGAATGTCCGCGTTCCCCGACGACCGGGGCTGGGACCTGGAGGGCCTGTTCGACCCGGACCCCGACCGGGCGGGCACGTCGTACACCAGCCAGGGCGGCTTCCTGCGGGGGGCGGGCCTCTTCGACGCGGGGCTCTTCGGGATTTCGCCGCGGGAGGCGCTGGCCATGGACCCGCAGCAGCGGCTGCTGCTGGAGACCTCCTGGGAGGCGCTGGAACGGGCGGGCATCGACCCGACCGCGTCGCAGGGGGAGAACATCGGCGTCTTCTCCGGGGTCTCCATCCACGACTATCTCGAGTCCTTGAGCAACATGCCCCCCGAACTGGAAGGGTTCGTCACCACCGCCACCGCTGGCAGCGTGGCCTCGGGCCGGGTGTCGTACGTCTTCGGTCTCGAGGGTCCGGCGGTCACGGTGGACACGGCGTGCTCGTCGTCGCTGGTGGCGATGCATCTGGCGGCGCAGTCGCTGCGGCAGGGCGAGTGCTCGATGGCGCTGGCCGGCGGCGTCGCCGTCATGGGATCCCCGATCGGCGTCCGCGGCATGTCGCGGCAGCGCGGCCTGGCCGCCGACGGACGGTGCAAGGCATACGCGGACGGCGCCGACGGCACGGTCCTGTCCGAGGGCGTCGGCCTGGTGGTGCTGGAGCGGCTGTCGGCGGCCCGGGAACGTGGACACCGGGTCCTGGCCGTGATCCGGGGCAGCGCGGTGAACCAGGACGGTGCGTCGAACGGGCTGACGGCGCCGAACGGCCCGTCGCAACAACGGGTGATCCGCCGGGCGCTGAGGAGTGCCGGGCTTTCGCCGTCGGACGTGGACGTGGTGGAGGGGCACGGGACCGGTACCGCCCTCGGCGACCCGATCGAGGCGCAGGCGCTGTTGGCGACGTACGGGCAGGGCCGGGATCCGGAACGACCGTTGTGGCTGGGGTCGTTGAAGTCGAACGTCGGCCATACGCAGGCTGCGGCAGGCGTGGGCAGCGTGATCAAGATGGTGCAGGCGCTGCGACACGGCGTGATGCCGCCGACCCTGCATGCGCGGCAGCCCACGAGCCAGGTCGACTGGTCCACGGGCGCGATCGAGCTGCTGACCGAGGCGCGGGACTGGTCGCCGAACGGGCGCCCCCGGCGGGCCGGGGTGTCGTCGTTCGGGATCAGCGGCACGAACGCGCACCTGATCCTCGAGGAGGCGCCCCCTGAGGAACCGCCGCCCCTGCCTGCCTGCGTGGGTGTGGTGCCGTTGGTGGTGTCGGCGCGGAGTGCGGGGTCGTTGGCGGGGCAGGCGGGTCGGCTCGCGGCTTGCGTCGAGAGTCCGGACGGGGCCTCGCTGGGGGGTGTGGCCGGGGTGTTGGTGTCTGGTCGTGCGGTGCTGGGTGAGCGTGCGGTGGTGGTGGCGGGTTCGGAGGGGGAGGCGCTGGCGGGGCTGGGGGCGTTGGCGCGGGGGGCGAGCGGGCCGAACCTGGTGTCCGGGAGTGCGGCTGGTTCGGGTGTGTTGGGCCGGGTTGTGTGGGTGTTTCCGGGTCAGGGTTCGCAGTGGGTGGGGATGGGGCGGGAGCTGCTGGACTCTTCGCCGGTTTTTGCTGAGCGGGTCGGGGAGTGTGCTGCGGCGTTGGGTCGGTGGGTGGACTGGTCGCTGTTGGAGGTGTTGCGGGGCGAGTGCGGTCCCGACTTGCTGGACCGTGTTGATGTGGTGCAGCCGGCGAGTTTTGCGGTGATGGTGGGGCTGGCGGCTGTGTGGGGCTCGGTCGGTGTCCGGCCGGATGCGGTGCTGGGGCACTCACAGGGGGAGATCGCAGCGGCGTGCGTCGCAGGTGCGCTGTCGCTGGAGGACGCTGCGCGGGTGGTGGCGCTGCGCAGCCAGGCCATCGCCGCGCGGCTGTCGGGGCGTGGCGGTATGGCCTCCGTTGCGCTGAGCGAGGAAGAGACTGTCGGGCGGCTGGAGCCGTGGGCGGGCCGGGTGGAGGTCGCTGCGGTCAACGGTCCGTCGTCGGTGGTGATCGCCGGTGACGCGCGGGCCCTCGACGAGGCGCTGGGGGCGCTGTCCGGTGACGGTGTTCGGGTGCGGCGGGTGGCGGTGGACTACGCCTCCCACTCCCGGCATGTGGAGGACATCCGGGACACTCTCGCCGAAGCACTGGCCGGCGTGACGGCGCAGGCGCCGACGGTGCCGTTCTACTCGACCGTGACGGGCGGCTGGGTGGAGGACGCCGGGGTGCTGGATGCCGCCTACTGGTATAGGAACCTGCGGCAGCCGGTGCGCTTCGGCCCGGCCGTGACGGAGCTCCTGGGCGGCGGGCATGGAGTGTTTGTCGAGGTCAGCGCCCATCCGGTGCTGGTCCAGCCGGTCACCGAGATCGTTGACGACGCTGGCGCTGATGCTGTGGTGACCGGGACGTTGCGGCGTGATGACGGTGGCCTGCGGCGGCTGTTGGCCTCGATGGCGGAGTTGTTCGTCCGAGGGGTCGGTGTGGACTGGGCGGCCATGCTGCCCCCCGGGGCGGTGGCGGCCCGGGTGGACCTGCCGACGTACGCCTTCGACCACCGGCACTACTGGCTTCAGCCGGCCGAGTCGACCTCTGACGCGGCCTCGTTGGGGCAGACGGCGGCTGATCATCCGTTGTTGGGTGCGGTGGTGCGGTTGCCGCAGTCGGGTGGGTTGGTGTTCACGTCGCGGTTGTCGTTGCGGTCGCATCCGTGGCTGGCCGATCACCGGGTTGGCGGTGTGGTGCTGGTTCCGGGTACTGCGTTGGTGGAGTTGGCGGTGCGGGCGGGTGACGAGGCCGGGTGCGGGGCGCTGGAAGAGCTGGTGATCGAGGCGTCGTTGGTGTTGCCGGAGCGTGGCGGCGTGCGGTTGCAGGTCTCGGTCGGCGGTGCGGGCGAGGACGGGTCGCGCACGGTGGAGGTGTACTCACTGCGCGAGGACGCTGCCGGTGAGGGCGACGAGACGTGGACGCGGCACGCTACGGGCCTGTTGTCGACGGCCACCGCACAGCCGGATGACGCGGGCTTCGACTTCGCCGTATGGCCGCCGTCGGGTGCACGGCCGGTCGAGGTCGGGGACTTCTACGGCGGCCTGTCCGAGCGGGGTTACGGCTATGGTCCGGCGTTCCAGGGTGTGCGGGCGGTGTGGCGGCGCGGGGAGGAGACGTTCGCCGAGGTTGTCCTGCCGGAGGAGCAGCGGGGGGAGGCCGGCAGGTTCGGCATTCATCCCGCACTGCTGGATGCGGCCCTGCACTCGACCCTGCTGCATGCTGTGACGGCCGGCGGAGAGGTGCAAGGAGAGGCTGACGGGCCTCGGGTGCGGCTGCCGCTGGACTGGAGCAGGCTGGTGCTGCATGCCGGGGGCGCCTCGGCGCTGCGGGTACGGCTGGTGCCCGACGGGCCCGGCGCCGTGTCGCTGCAAGCCGCGGACGAGTCCGGCGGTGCGGTGGTGACGGCGGACTCCCTGGTGCTGAGGGAGGTAGCTCCAGGGCAACTGGCGAGGTCGGCGGGTACGACGATCGCCGACTCGTTGTTCGCGCTGGAGTGGAGCGAGCTGCCTCCGCTTCAAGGAGTGGACCCGTCGTCGCCGTCATGGGTCGCGGTCGACACCGCTGACGAGGTGGCGGACCTGGTCGACGACGTTGCCTCGGGCGCCGACGTTCCGACGGTCGCGATCGTGGAAGCCGCTGGTGGGGACGGTGACGACGCCGTACTGGCGCTGGTGTCGCGGGTGCTGGGGGTGGTACAGGCGTGGCTGGCCGGGGCCGGGCTGGAGGAGTCGCGGCTGGTGGTCGTGACCCGGGGTGCCGTGCCTGCTGGCGGTGACGGTGGGGTGACGGATCCGGCCGGGTCGGCGGTGTGGGGTCTGGTCCGTGCCGCCCAGGCCGAGAACCCCGACCGGATCATCCTGCTGGACACCGACCCGGCCACTGACGGCGGCACGGCGGCCGTCCTGGGGAACGTGCTGGCAGGCGGGGAGCCCCAGGTCGCCGTCCGCGGGACGACACTGTCGGCCCCCCGGCTCGTCCGTACAACAGGACAAGCCTCGGACGGTTCGGTGGTGTTCGGGGCGGAGGGAACCGAGGCTGGGGCAGGGGGAGGGGCAGGGGTCGGAACTGTCCTGGTCTCGGGTGCCGGTTCGCTGGGTGCCCTGGCGGCCCGGCACCTGGTCACCCGGCGCGGCGTGCGGCACCTGCTGCTGGCCAGTCGGCGCGGTCCGGACGCCGAGGGCGTACCGGAGCTGATCGCCGAACTGGCCGAGCACGGTGCCGCGGTGTCGGCGGTGGCCTGTGATCTGTCCGACCGCGACCAGGTGCGGGCCCTGCTGGCGTCGGTGCCGGGGGAGCACCCCCTGACCGGTGTGGTGCACACGGCCGGTGTACTGGACGCCGGTGTGATCGGGACGCTGACCCCGGAGCGGTTGGCGTGGGTGTTCGCGCCGAAGGTGGACGCGGTGCGGCACCTCGACGATCTCACGCGGGGTTTGGACCTGAAGGCGTTCGTCGTCTACTCCTCCGTCTCGGCGGTGTTCATGGGGGCGGGGAGCGGCAGTTATGCGGCGGCGAACGCGTTCCTGGACGGGTTGGTGGCGCGTCGTCGTGCGGCGGGTCTGCCCGGGCTGTCGCTGGCCTGGGGACTGTGGGAGCAGACGAGGGGTATGGCGGCCGGCACCGACGAGCTGACCAGGGCCCGGATGAACCGGCGCGGCGGTCTGCGGGCCATGTCACCGGCGGAGGGCATGGAACTCTTCGACGCCGCTGTCGCGTCCGGCCGGGCCCTGTTGGTGCCGGCCAAGCTGGACCTGCGGGGCGTGCGTGCCGACGCGGCCGCCGGTGGTGGAGTCCCGCACCTGTTGCGCGGCCTCGTACGGGCAGGTCGACAGCAGGCGAGGGCGGTATCGGCCGGTGACGGCGGCCTCCTGCGCCGACTGGCCGGCCTCGCCGCCGCGGACCAGGAGTCCCTGCTTCTCGACCTGGTACGCGCTCAGGCCGCCGTCGTACTCGGGCACGACGGGCCGGAAGGCGTGCGGCCGGACACGGCGTTCAAGGAGGCCGGGTTCGACTCGCTGACATCGGTGGAACTGCGCAACCGGCTCCGTGACGCGACCGGACTGAAATTGCCCGCCACCCTGGTCTTCGACCATCCGACGCCCTTGTCCATAGCCCGCCGTCTCCACCAGGAACTGGTCCCGGACGGCGAGACGAGCGGGGAGGAGGTCAATGAGGAACGGCTCAGGCAGGCACTCATGTCTCTCCCGCTGGCCCGGTTCCGGGAGGCCGGATTGATGGACGCCTTGGTCGAGCTGGCCTCTCTCGGCGACGGCGTATCGAACAGCGGCGCAGTCGACACGGCAGACGAGGGGCCGGACATCTCCGAGCTGGATGTTGATGACCTCGTTCACCTTGCACTCGGCGACAAAGAGTCCTTCGAAACCGCGGAATGACCGGGGGGAATTACGTGAGTGCGTCGTACGAAAAGGTCGTCGAGGCGTTGCGCAAGTCGCTGGAAGAGGTCGGCTCGCTGAAGAAGCGGAACCGGCAACTCCGTGCCGCGTCCCGTGAATCGATCGCAATCGTCGGAATGGCCTGTCGGCTGCCGGGTGGGGTGGCGGGGCCCGAGGACTTGTGGCGGTTGGTGAGTGAGGGCCGGGACGCGGTGTCCGGGTTTCCTGAGAATCGCGGCTGGGATCTGGAGGGTCTCTTCGATCCGGATCCTGACCGGCCGGGTACGTCGTACGCCAGTCAGGGCGGGTTCCTCTACGAGGCAGGCATGTTCGACGCGGGGTTCTTCGGGATCTCGCCGCGTGAGGCGCTGGCCATGGATCCGCAGCAGCGGTTGCTGCTGGAGACGTCGTGGGAGGCGCTCGAGGCCGCCGGTGTCGATCCGCTCTCGTTGAAGGGCACCGACGTCGGCGTCTTCACCGGGGTCTTCGGCCAGGGCTATGTCGCTCCCGGAGCCAGTGTCGTCACGCCCGAACTGGAGGGCTTCGCGGGCACGGGCGGGGCATCGAGCGTCGCGTCGGGCCGGGTGTCGTACGTGTTCGGCTTCGAGGGTCCGGCGGTCACGGTGGATACGGCGTGTTCGTCGTCGCTGGTGGCGATGCATCTGGCGGCGCAGTCGCTGCGGCAGGGCGAGTGCTCGATGGCACTGGCCGGGGGCGTGACGGTGATGGCCACGCCCGGTGCCTTCGTGGAGTTCTCCCGGCAGCGGGGCCTGGCCGAGGACGGGCGGTGCAAGGCGTACGCGGACGCGGCGGACGGCACCGGCTGGTCCGAGGGTGTGGGCGTGGTCGTGCTGGAACGGCTGTCGGTGGCGCGGGAGCGCGGACACCGGGTCCTGGCGGTGCTGCGGGGCAGTGCGGTGAACCAGGACGGCGCCTCCAACGGCCTGACCGCTCCGAACGGTCCGTCGCAGCAGCGGGTGATCCGCAGCGCTCTGGCGAGTGCCGGGCTCTCCGCTTCGGATGTGGACGCGGTGGAGGGGCACGGGACTGGTACGGCTCTGGGTGATCCGATCGAGGCGCAGGCGTTGCTGGCGACGTACGGGCGGGGGCGGGAGTCCGGGCGGCCGTTGTGGCTGGGGTCGCTGAAGTCGAACGTCGGGCACACCCAGGCGGCTGCTGGTGTCGCGGGCGTGATCAAGATGGTGCAGGCGCTGCGGCACGGCGTGCTCCCGCCGACCCTGCACGTGGACGCGCCGACGCGGCAGGTGGACTGGTCGGCGGGAGCGGTCGAGCTGCTGACCGAGGCGCGGGACTGGTCTCCGGGCGGGCGTCCTCGTCGGGCCGGTGTGTCTGCGTTCGGAGTCAGCGGGACGAACGCGCATCTGATTCTGGAGGAGGCGCCGGCTGAGGGGGTCGCTGAGGCGCGCACGGAGGCGCCTGTTGACGCATCCGCTGAGGCGGTCGTGCGGCAGTCGGCGGTGTCCGTGGGTGTGGTGCCGTTGGTGGTGTCGGCGCGGAGTGCGGGGTCGTTGGCGGGGCAGGCGGGGCGGCTCGCGGCCCATGTCAAGGGTGCTGGTGGGGCGTCGTTGGCGGGTGTGGCCGGGGTGTTGGTGTCTGGTCGTGCGGTGCTGGGTGAGCGTGCGGTGGTGGTGGCGGGTTCGGAGGGGGAGGCGCTGGCGGGGCTGGGGGCGTTGGCGCGGGGGGTGAGCGGGCCGAACCTGGTGTCGGGGAGTGCGGCTGGTTCGGGTGTGCTGGGCCGGGTTGTGTGGGTGTTTCCGGGTCAGGGTTCGCAGTGGGTGG
>NZ_JBEXVL010000046.1:0-23024 GCF_040638805.1 Streptomyces sp. NPDC005925
AACTGGCCACCCGCTACAAGGCCGGACTCCACCTCGCGGCACTCATCCTCTGGCTCCGCGAACCCGCCCAAGATCGTTTGTCAGACAGTGCCTAGTGCGACACCTCACGTGCCCGGGTTGCTTTCCCTGCCACCGGAGGAGGGTGCGCGCCGCTTCTCGTCCCGTCGGGCCACCACCCGCGCAGGGCAACGCGTCGCATGATCGCCCGCGGAGGACCACGGGTACATGCCGGCCGCCGTGACAGCGCGCCCCGTCCCACGGCCCGTGCCTCGCAGGGCCTTGACACCGTGGGCGACACCGCCGACCCGGTGGCCGACGGCAACCTGCCGACGGGCCGTCTCCCCGCGAAGGACCTGCCGTTCGGCTGGCCCCGCCTCCCACGCCGAGTGCGCACAGCGGCGGGGCCCAGGATCACCGCCTGGGCCCCGCCGCTCGTTCATGGGCGGACGCGCGCCGCTACCGCACGTCCGTGTACGCGCACGCTGTCACGCGGAGGCCAGCCGCTCCGCCGCCGCCCGGACACGCTCGTCCGTCGCCGTCAGGGCCACGCGGACGAAGCGGTCGCCCGCCGGGCCGTAGAAGTCGCCGGGCGCCACGAGGATGCCCAGCCGGGCCAGGTGCGCCACCGTGTCCCAGCACGGTTCGTCCCGCGTGGCCCACAGGTACAGGCCGGCCTCGCTGTGCTCGATGCGGAAGCCGTGCCGCAGCAGTGCCTCGCGGAGCACCTCGCGGCGGGCCGCGTACCGCTCCCTCTGCTCCCGCACGTGCGTGTCGTCGCCCAGGGCCGCGATCACCGCGGCCTGCGTCGGGGCCGGCGTCATCATGCCGCCGTGCTTGCGGATCTCCAGGAGCGCGCCGAGGACCTCCGGGTCGCCGGCGAGGAAGGCGGCGCGGTAGCCGGCCAGGTTGGAGCGCTTGGACAGGGAGTGCACCGCGACGACGCCGTCGGAGGAGCCGCCGTTGACGTCGGGGTTCAGGACCGAGACCGGGTCGGCCTCCCAGCCCAGCTCCAGGTAGCACTCGTCGGAGAACAGCAGGACGCCGTGCTCGCGGGCCCACGCCACGATCCGGGTCAGCTCGTCCTTGGCCAGCACCCTGCCCGTCGGGTTGGACGGGGAGTTCAGCCACAGCAGCCGCAGGCCGGCCGGGTCCAGCTCGGTCGGGTCGTCGTACGCCTCGTACTCGGCGCGTGCCAGACGGGCGCCGACCTCGTACGTCGGGTACGCCAGGCGCGGGTACGCGACCCGGTCGCCCGGGCCGAGGCCCAGCTGGGTGGGGAGCCAGGCGACGAGTTCCTTGGAGCCGACGACGGGCAGGACGTGGTGGTGGGTGACGTCGCGGGCGCCCAGACGGCGCTCCACCCAGCCGGTGATCGCGTCACGCAGCTCGGGCGTGCCCCACACCGTCGGGTATCCCGGGGAGTTCGCCGCGTCCGTCAGCGCCTTCCGGATCAGCTCGGGCACCGGATCGACCGGGGTGCCGACGGACAGGTCGACGATGCCGTCCCGGTGCGCGGCGGCCTTCTGCTTGTACGGTGCCAGGCTGTCCCAGGGGAAGTCCGGGAGGCGCTCGCGCAGCGACTGCGTGGCGGGGGCGGCGGGCGGGCGGCGGTCGGACACGTTCTCTGGCTCGCTTTCGTGCTGTGCGGTCGGGGCCGGTCGGCCGGCCCCGAGCCCGGACGGCAAACGCCTCGGTCCCGTGCGGCCGTCCCGGGGAACGGGCCGTACGGGACCGAGGCGGCGCGGTGCGGGCCGCTTACGGGGTTACTCGGCCGCGGGGGCCTGCGGCGGCAGGGCGGCGATGAACGGGTGATCACGCTCGATCAGCCCCAGCTTGCTGGCGCCACCGGGCGAGCCGAGCTCGTCGAAGAACTCGACGTTCGCCTTGTAGTAGTCCTTCCACTCCTCCGGAGTGTCGTCCTCGTAGAAGATGGCCTCCACCGGGCACACCGGCTCACAGGCCCCACAGTCGACGCATTCGTCCGGATGGATGTACAAGGACCGCTGGCCCTCGTAGATGCAGTCGACCGGGCACTCCTCGATGCACGCCTTGTCCTTGACGTCGACACAAGGCTGCGCGATGACGTAGGTCACGCTGTCGTTCCTCCTCGGTAGGGCGCTGGCGGGCCTCCTCAGGCTCCGCCGCCTGGCGCGCGGGAGCGCGGCGTCGTCGATGCCCGCCCCTAGTATCTCCGTTCCGGGGCATGATCCGAACAGGAGGGGTGAACAGACCTGTGGAATTCTCGGCCGCCGGGCGACTTGAGGTCCGCATCACCGCCGCTGACGTGGGCAAACGGGTGACGGTGAGGCGCTTGAGGGAACCTGGGGGCACACCGGAGAAGTTCACCGACACGGTCGGCGTGCTCACATCATGGACAGATGGTGTGCTGCTCGTCACCCGCAGGTCGGGCGAGAAGGTGCGCATCCCGCAATCCACGGTGGTGGCGGGCAAAGTGGTCCCTTCGGCCCCGGCGCGCCGCCGGGGGCCCGCCGCCTCGTACGAGGAGCTGGCCCTGGTCTCGGCACGGGCCTGGCGGCCGGTCGAGAGCGAGCGGCTGGGCGGCTGGGAGCTCAGGGCGGCGGGCGGGTTCACCCGGCGTGCCGGCTCGGTGCTGCCGCTCGGCGACCCGGGCGTGCCGCTCGACGAGGCGCTGAGCCGCGTACGCCGCTGGTACGGCGAGCGGGGCCTGCCCGCCTACGTGCAGGCCGCGACCGGCGCGGCGGGTACGCAGGAGGCGCTGTGCGCGGAGCTCCAGCGGCGCGGGTGGGTGCGGGAGGTGACCGCGGAGCTGTGGACCGGGGCGCTCGCGCCCGTGGCCGACGTGGGCGAGCCCTCGCTGGCCGGGCTGGCGCGGGAGGCCGACGAGGCGTGGCTGGCGCGCTATCGGCGCGAGGGCCTGAGCGAGGTGGCCCTGAAGGTGCTGGGGAGCGGTCCTTCGGTGTGGTTCGCGACGGTGCCGGGGGACGGCGGGGACGGGGTGCCCGCGGCTGTGGGGCGGTGCGTGGTGGACGGCCGGTGGGCCGGGTTCGCGGCCGTCGAGGTCGATCCGGCGCTGCGGCGCCGGGGGCTGGCCACGGCCGTGATGGCGGCGCTGGCCCGGCGGGCCCTGGACGAGGGCGCGTCGGCCGCCTGGCTGCAGGTCGAGGAGGACAACGTGGCGGCGCGCGGACTGTACGCCCGGCTGGGCTTCGCCGCGCATCACGCCTACCACCACTACCGCGCGCCCGGATCCGGCGCCGACAGCCGGTACGAAGCACCGTGAGAGGGCACCCCGCCATGCCGTCCCCCTTCCCCCCTCCCCCGCGACGCGCCACGGAACTGCGTGACCGGTTCGCCGCCGAGGCACGCTCCGAGCGCCCCGACCTGTCGGTGCTGTGCCTGCTGACCGGCGCGGCGGCGGACGGCTCGCTGGACGACGCCGGGCTCGACGCCGCGCAGGTCGAGCTGGACCGGCTGGCCGGGCTGCTGCCGTACCGGCCGGGCGGCCCGCGGGCCTGGGCCGGGGCGCTGCGGGACCTGCTGGGCGAGCGGTGCGGGTTCCACGGCACGCCGGGGGACTACCGGCGGCTGGACTCGTCACTCCTGCAGCACGTGCTCCGGCGGCGGCGCGGGCTGCCGATCCTGCTGTCGGTGGTGTGGCTGGAGGTGGCCAGACGGGCCGGGGCGCCGGTGTACGGGGTGGCGCTGCCCGGGCACTTCGTCGTGGGGTTCGGGGCGGCGGAGGAGCGGGTGCTCGCGGACCCGTTCGACGGCGGACGGCTGCTGACCGGGGCGGACGCGGAGCTGCTGGTCGCGGGGGCGACGGGAGCGCCGCTGGACGCGTCGGCGCTGGAACCCGCGCGGCCGTTGGAGGTCGTACGGCGGATCCTGCACAACATCCGCGCCTGGGCCGCCGCACGGCCGGAGCGCTCCGACGTGGCGCTGTGGGCGCTGGACCTGTCGCTGCGGCTGCCCGCGCACCCGGCACGGCTGCGCTACGAGCGGGGGCTGCTGCTGGTGCAGCGGTGCGACTTCCTCGCCGGCGCCGCCGAACTGGAGGCGTACGCGGAGCTGGTGGAGGCGGTGGACGAGGCCGCGGCCGAGAAGGTGCGCGGGGAGGCGCGGGTGGCGCGGGCCAAGCTGAACTGACGCGGCCGGTCCGGCCGGCCGCGCGAACGGCTCAGGGCACCCGGTGCGTGCCGGATGCCCTGTGTGCCGTCGTCGTCGCCGGTGCCGTCGTGCGGTGGGTGCGTCAGCTCGGGTCGGTCGGGATGACGGCGACGCGGTCGGTCTTGTTCGTCAGGACCTGGCGGAGGGCGACGTAGACGTCCTGCGGGGTGACCGGGGTCTTGTCGCCGTTGCCGCGGGTGATGCGCACGTCGTCGAACGCGCCGCCGTAGAGCGTCTTCAGCGCGTCCAGGTCGGGCTTCTCGACCAGCTTGCCGTTGACGGCCTCGACCCGGAGGAACTTCCACAGGGATTTCTGCGGGCTCATCGGGACGGAGTGCGCCGCGTCGGTCTGCACGGTCACGTTGGCCGACATCGCCGGCTCGGCGAACTCCTTCATCATCCGGTCGACCTCGGCCCGGGAGACCTTGGGCTGCTGGACGCTCGTGGGGACGTTCACGGAGGGGGCGGTGCCGGTCCCGACCTGGCTGCGGTAGGCCTGCTGGACCACCTCGGCCGCGGCGGCGACGTCGATGCCCTCGCCCGCCTCGGGGTACACGGGGACCGCCCGGCCGGACCGGAACGTGATGGAGCCCTCGGTCACGGAGCCGGCGCCGCCCGCCGCGTCCTCCAGGGCGGCGTACAGCTTCTCCTCGTCGACCGGCATGACCGGATCGACGACACGGTGGTTGCCGAACAGGGAGCCGATCACGGAGACCGGGTTGTAGTCGCTTCCGGCCGCCGCGCCGACCGTGGACTGCATGTCGAACTGCAGGCCCGCCTGGTCCGGCGTCAGCTCGACGGTCTTGCCGTCCACGGTGAGCTTCAGCGGCTTGTTCACCCGGTCCTCGAACGCGGCGCCGAGCTTCTCGACGGCGTCGTCCCGGGTGCCCCCGCCGATGTCGAGGCCGAGCACGGTGGTGCCCTTGGGCACGTCGGAGCGGTTCATGAGCAGCCCGGCGCCGTAGGCGACACCGACGACGAGGAGCGCGCCGACGCCGAGCAGGACGAGCTTGTTGCGGCCCTTCTTCCGGGGCTTGGACGAGCCGCCCGACTGCTGCGGGGCCGGCGGGTCCGGCAGGTGCGGGGGCGTGTGCCGCAGGGCGCTCTCGTCGGAGGGCTCGCCGGGCCGGTAGGGCGCGTTCCGGTCGGACGGGATCACGGGGATGCCGCTGGTGAGGGTGTGTCCGGAGACGTTGTCGCCGGGGTTGCCGTAGCCGGGGCCGTCGGGTTCGGGGGCCGGCTTCTGCGGGGTGAGGATCGCGGTGTCGTCGCTGAGCCCGCCGCTGAGGCCGGAGCCGGACTCGCCGGGGCCCGTGAGGCTGCTGGGAACGGTGCCCGGCACGCCGGGCCCGGGGCCGGACGCGGCGGGGCCCGTGAGGCTGCTGGGGCCGGAGATCAGGCCGGGGCCGCCGAGGCCGCCGGGCATCGGGCCGTCGCCGGTGACCGGACCGCCGGTGGGTCCGACCGGGCCGGGACCTGCGGTGAAGTCGCGGGAGCCGTCCCGGCCGGGGCGGGGCTGCTGCCCGGTGTGTTCGCCGCCGCGCTCGCCGTCCGAGAAGTACGGCAGGTCGTCGCGGCGTCCGTCGCTGTCGGGGCCGGTGCGCGGGCCGCCGCCCAGCGGGCCCGAACCGAGCGCCTCGGTCACGTCGAAGGAGCCGGTGCCGCCGCCGTGTCCGGGCGCCACGGGTCCGCCGGTCGCACCGGAGAGTTGGCTGTTCGCGCTGCCCGGCGCGCTCATGGAGCCGACCACGCCTCCGGGCCGCCCCGCCGACGGCCGGCCCGCACCGGAACCGGCCTGGGCCCCGCCCGAACCGCCCGGCAGGCCCGCGACACTGCCGGAGCCGCCGCCCTGCGACGGCTTGGCCGCCGGGGACCTGCGGGGCGCGAACCAGTCGCTGGTCGTCTCCTCGGCCTGCGGCCCGGGCCCGGCGGGAGCCTCCGCGGCGACGCCGGCCGGACCCCGCGCGGGTGCGGACGCGGACGCCGGCGCCCCGGCGTCCTGGTCGGCCCTGTCGCCACCGGAGTCCCCGACGGTCTTGCGCACGACGACCGGCGGAATCGGCCGGGACCCGGGGATGTTGATCCTTACCCGGGTGGTCAGCTGGGTCTCGGTCTTGCGTTCTTCCGGCTGCGCGGCCGAACGGCCCGCCTCCGCACCGCCGTCGGCGCCCGTCGGGGTGCCGTACGGCGGGGTGCCCGAGGGGTAGGCGGATCCGCCGCGCCCGTTGGGCCCGGTGGACGGACTGTCAGTTTCACGACTCAAGGCAGGTTCTCCCAGTTGGCTCCGCCGCCCGTCACGTCACCTCACGCTGGGGGGCTTTCCCTGCCCGAGCGGACTCGGGGACTCGGGGGAAGCTCGGCGGCGCGCACCACCATACTGGCCACCCCTGGCCGGTATCCCATGACCGCTGGGGAAACCCACACCGGACTCCCACGCCTGTCTCACGGCGAAGTGGTACGTCACTTGCCAAGTCGGGCGGGGGCCGCGGCGGGTTGCCGTACGGGCACGAGCGTGGCGCAGATCACAGCGACGGCCATACCGCCGAGCAGGAAGAGGTACGAGCCGCCGCTCGCGCCGAACAGGAAGTCGCCCTCGGGACGTCCGGCGGTGAGCAGGACCACGGCGAGCATCCAGCCGCCCGCGGCGGCCGCTGCCCCGCCCCGGCTGTTCAGGGCCCGCGCGGCGCCCAGGCACAGGCCCGCCTCGGCGGCCAGGGCGAGCAGCAGGCCGCCCGGGAACCACGCGGCCTGCACGAGCGTCCCGGCGAGGGCGACGACCCCGCCGAGCAGGAAGAGGAACAGGTAGGCGGCGGCCCGTCCGGCGGCCGGCGGGCGCAGCGGCCGGGCCATCGCGGGAGTGCGGTCGCTCATGCCGCCGCCTCCCCGGTGCCGGCGAACAGGTCGGTCTCCCGCAGCCCGGCGGCGCGCTCACCGTGGACCAGTTCGTAGTACTCGGTGGTGAACAGCGGCTGGGCGAGGTCGTTGGAGAGCGCGAAGTAGGGCTCGGCGACCGTGATCTGGGTGGCGTGGGCGCGCATCGCGGCGGCCTTGGCTCCGGCGTGGGCGGTGCCGTCGATCTCGGCGGTGATCCGCTCGTCGTCCACGACACCGGGTACGTCACCGAGGGCGCCGGCCTTGTCGAAGGGCAGCCGGGGCAGGTCGTCGCCGAGCCGCGCGAAGGCGGCCTCTCCGACGCTGCGGGGCACCCGGTTCCAGTAGATCTTGGCGAGGGGCAGGCCCGCGTCCTCGGCGAGTTCGGCGGCCCGCATGGCGACGCGGTGGGCCTGGATGTGGTCGGGGTGCCCGTAGCCGCCGTCGGGGTCGTACGTGACGAGGACCTGCGGCCGGACTTCCCGGATGACGTCCACGAGACGGCCGGCGGCCTCGTCGACGTCGGCCTGCCAGAAGCAGCCGGGGTCGTCGTTGTCGGGCAGGCCCATCATCCCGGAGTCGCGGTAGCGGCCCGGCCCGCCGAGCTGACGGACGTCGCGTACGCCGAGGGCACGCATCGCCTCGGCGAGCTCCCGGCGCCGGTACTCGCCGAGGGCGGCCCCGGTCAGGTGTGCGAGCTCGGGCGGGATGACCTCGCCGCGTTCCCCGAGGGTGCAGGTGACCAGGGTCACGTGGGCGCCCTCGGCCGCGTACCGGGCCATGGTCGCGCCGTTGTTGATCGACTCGTCGTCCGGGTGCGCGTGCACCAGCAGCAGACGCCGGGCGGCACCCGGGGAGGACAGTTCCGTCATGGGGGCCACCCTATGAGGCGCCGGGGCGCGCGAATCCGTCAGGACGCCTCGGTCTGATGCACCGCGTGGGCCGGCTCCGTGCCCTGCGCCCCGCAGGGCCGGCCCGGCGCCGCGCAGACCTCGGCCGGGTCCCGGACTCGGTGCAGTCCGGGACCCGGCCGAGGGCAGTCGCCGGCAGAAGCCGTCAGAACTTGATGCTGCCGATCATGTCCGCCACGCTCGTCGTCAGGTCGCTGATCGTCGGCGACAAGGTCGAGGAAGCGAGGTAGAAGCCGAGCAGCATGCAGACGACCGCGTGGCCTCCCTTCAACCCCGACTTCTTGATCAGCAGGAAGACGATGATCGCCAGCAGCACCACCGCCGAAATCGAGAGTGCCACGGCGGCTCACCTCCAAGAACCCAGGGGACGCGGGGGGTTGATACACGGGACAGCAGGTTCTTACCCACTGTGCGCCACCGATCATAACTATCCGTGCGTGCGCATCGATCGGCGCACGGCGACACAAGGGGGCGCATGGCCAATATGGTCGGGGCATGACGACCGAGGCTGACTCCTTTCCCAGGCGGCACGCCCGCACCCAGCGGTTCACGCTCGGCGCGCCGCGTTCGTTCACCGTGGCGCCCGACGGAGAACGGGTCGCGTTCCTGCGCTCCGGTTCCGGTACCGACAGGGCGCATTCGCTGCGGGTGCTGGACCTGGCGGACGGCGCGGAGCGCGTCGCGGCCGACCCCCGGGCCCTGCTGGGCGGCGTTTCGGAGAACCTCTCGCCCGAGGAGCGGGCCCGCCGCGAGCGCAGCCGTGAGGGCGGCGCCGGCATCGTCGGGTACGCCACCGACGCGGCCGTGGAACTGGCGTCCTTCGCACTGTCGGGGCGGCTGTTCACGGCCGGGCTGCGCGCCGGTGCGGCCCGTGAACTGCGCGTTCCGGGGCCGGTGATCGACCCGCGGCCCTCCCCCGACGGGCGGCACGTCGCCTACGTCGCGCGGGGTGCGCTGCGGGTGGTGGAGGCCGGGGGCGGGGCGGACCGGGCGCTGGTGGAGCCCGACGGCGAGCGCGTCACCTACGGTCTCGCGGAGTTCGTCGCGGCCGAGGAGATGGGGCGTCCGCGGGGCTTCTGGTGGTCACCCGAGTCCGACCGGCTGCTCGTGGCGCGCGTGGACGACACTCCGGTGCGGCGCTGGTGGATCTCCGACCCGGCTCGACCGGAACGTGACCCACAACACGTCCCGTATCCGGCGGCCGGTACGGCCAACGCGGACGTGCGGCTGTTCGTCATCGGCCTCGACGGGGCGCGTACCGAGGTCTCGTGGGACCGGGTCCGCTACCCGTATCTGGCGCGGGTGCACTGGTCAGCGGCGGGTGCGCCGCTTCTCCTGGTGCAGGCGCGCGATCAGCGCAGCCAGTTGTTCCTGGCCGTCGACCCGGAGTCCGGGGCGACCCGGATGGTGCACGCGGAGGAAGATCCAAGTTGGCTGGAAATCTTCACCGGTGTTCCGTGCTGGAGCCCGGCCGGACAGCTCGTGCGGATCGCCGACGAGGGCGGCGCGCGGGTACTCGCGGTGGGTGAACGGCCGCTCACCGGACCGCAGCTGCACGTGCGGGCCGTACTGGACGTGACCGCCCACGACGTGCTGCTCCAGGCGTCGGCGGGCGAGGAGGCGGCCGAGCCGGAGACCGGCGAGGTGCATGTGTACCGGGTGAACGAGCTGGGCTTCGTGCGCCTCTCGCAGGAGCCCGGGGTGCACACGGCGGTGCGTTCCGGGGACGTGACCGTGCTGGTGTCGGCGGCGCCCGACCGGCCGGGCTCGCGCGTCCAGGTGCTGCGGGGCGGCAAGCCGGCCGCGACGATCGCCTCGTACGCCGAGGACCCCGGGATGTCTCCGCGCCTGACGCTCACCCAGGGGGGCGCACGCCGCATCCCATGCGCTGTGCTTATGCCCCGGGACTACGCCGGGGACGCCCCTCTGCCGGTGCTCATGGACCCGTACGGCGGCCCGCACGGGCAGCGGGTGACCGCCGCGCACAACGCGCATCTGACCTCGCAGTGGTTCGCCGACCAGGGCTTCGCCGTGATCGTCGCCGACGGCCGCGGCACCCCGGGCCGCTCCCCCGCCTGGGAGAAGGCGGTGCGGGACGACGTGGCGGCCGTCGTCCTGGGTGACCAGGTCGACGCGCTCCAGGCCCTCGCCGGTGACTTCCCGCTCGACCTCGGCAGGGTCGCGGTCCGCGGCTGGTCCTTCGGCGGCTATCTGGCGGCTCTCGCGGTCCTGCGCCGCCCCGACGTCTTCCACGCGGCGGTGGTGGGCGCCCCGGTCACCGATCTGCGCCTGTACGACACCCACTACCAGGAGCGGTACCTCGGTCACCCCGACGAGCAGCCGGAGGTGTACCGGCGCAACTCCCTGATCGACGACGAGGGGCTGGTCGACGCGGCCCGGCCGCACCGCCCGATGATGATCATCCACGGCCTCGCGGACGACAACGTGGTGGTGGCGCACTCCCTGCGGCTCTCCTCGGCCCTGCTCGCCGCGGGCCGTCCGCACGAGGTGCTGCCGCTGTCCGGGGTCACCCACATGACCCCGCAGGAAACGGTGGCGGAGAACCTGCTGCGGCTCCAGCTGGGCTTCCTGAAGCGGTCGCTGGGCCTCGCGTAGGCACGGTCCGCACCCGTACGGCCACGGGCCGCCGCGCGGCAACGGGCCGGGGCGCACGACGCCGCCCCGGCCCGTTCACGGCACCCGCACGGCCGTACGCCGGTCAGCCTGCCCCGTCCGTGTACCGGGAGCGGGTCGGCCGGGTTTCCGGCGTGTTGCCGGGCTTCGTTCGTGAAAGCGCCTCACGCGCCCGCCGGTTCCGGAGGGACCACCTGTTTCTCCTCCGCGAAGTGGCAGGCCGAGTCGTGGGCCGCGGGGCCGGCCGTGTGCCGGAACTCCTCGGGCACCGCGAGCGCCGGGACCTCCACCGCGCAGCGCTCCCGGGCCTTCCAGCAGCGGGTGCGGAAGCGGCAGCCGGACGGGATGTTCGTCGGGGACGGGACGTCGCCGGCGAGGATGATCCGCTCCCGGCGTTCCCTCGCCTCCGGGTCGGGCACGGGGACCGCCGACAGCAGCGCCTGGGTGTACGGGTGCGTCGGGTGGTCGTAGATCTCGGCGTCCCTGCCGGTCTCCACGATCCGGCCCAGGTACATCACGGCGACCCGGTCCGAGATGTGCCGGACGATCGACAGGTCGTGCGCGATGAAGAGGTACGACAGGTTGAACTCGTCCTGCAGTCGCTCCATCAGGTTGATGACCTGCGCCTGGACCGACACGTCCAGCGCCGAGACCGGTTCGTCGGCGACGATCACCTCGGGGTTCAGGGCCAGGCCGCGGGCGATGCCGATGCGCTGGCGCTGACCGCCGGAGAACTGGTGCGGGTAGCGGTTGATGTACTCCGGGTTCAAGCCGACGACGTCCAGGAGGTCCTGGACGCGCTTGCGCCGGTCGCCCTTCGGGGCCACCTCGGGGTGGATGTCGAAGGGCTCCCCGATGATGTCGCCGACCGTCATGCGCGGGTTCAGCGACGTGTACGGGTCCTGGAACACCATCTGGATGTTGCGGCGGACCGCCTTCAGGGCACGGCCCGACAGCCGGGTGACGTCCTCGCCCTTGTAGCGGATCGAACCCGCCGTCGGGCGTTCCAGGTTGACCAGCATCTTCGCGACCGTCGACTTGCCGCAGCCCGACTCGCCCACGATGCCCAGGGTCTCGCCCCGGCGGAGCGTGAAGTCGACGCCGTCGACGGCCTTCACCGCGCCGATCTGCTTCTTGAAGAGGACACCCCGGGTGAGCGGGTAGTGCTTGACGAGGCCGATGACCTCCAGGATGGGCTCAGTCGTCGGGGCCATGCAGGCACTCCCTCCAGAAGTGGCAGGCGCTGCCCCGCACGTCCGACACCTCGTACAGCGGCGGTACGTCCGTCCGGCACACGTCCCGGGCCATCGGGCAGCGCGGGTGGAAGGCACAGCCGGGCGGGATGTGCAGCAGGCTGGGCGGCAGGCCCTTGATGGCGTAGAGCTCCTGGCCCTTCTGGTCGAGGCGGGGCACGGAGTCCAGCAGGCCGCGCGTGTAGGGGTGGGCGGGGGCCTTGTAGATGTCGTGCACAGGGGCCTGTTCGACGATCCGGCCCGCGTACATCACCGCGATCCGGTCGGCGACGTCGGCCACCACGCCCAGGTCGTGGGTGATGAGGACGAGGCCCATGCCGTACTCGCGCTGGAGTTCCGCGAGGAGGTCCATGACCTGGGCCTGGACGGTGACGTCGAGGGCGGTGGTGGGCTCGTCGGCGATGATGAGCGCCGGTTCCAGGGCCAGCGCCATGGCGATCATGATGCGCTGGCGCATGCCGCCGGAGAACTGGTGCGGGTACTGCCGCACGCGCTCCTTCGCGCCCGGGATGCGGACGCGGTCCATCAGCTCGACGGCCTTGGCGCGGGCCTCCTTCCGGGACGTGCCGCGGTGCACGACGAACATCTCGCCGAGCTGGTCGCCCACCGGGAGCACGGGGTTCAGGGACGACAACGCGTCCTGGAAGATCATCGCCATGCCGGCGCCACGGATCCTCCTGCGCGCGTCCTCCTTCAGCTTCAGCAGGTCACGGCCCTGGAAGAGGATCTCGCCCGACGTGATCCGGCCGGGCGGCATGTCGAGGATGCCCATGATCGCCTGGGCGGTGACGGACTTGCCGGAGCCGGACTCGCCCAGCACGGCCAGGGTCTCGCCCGCGTCGACGCCGTAGGTGACGCCGTTGACGGCCCCGGCGACGCCGTCGCGGGTGCGGAACTCCACGTGCAGGTCGCGCACTTCGAGCAGCACGGCGGCTCACCTCAGCTTCGGGTCGAGGGCGTCGCGCACCGCGTCGCCGAGCATGATGAACGCCAGCACGGTGACCGCCAGCGCTCCGGAGGGCCACAGCAGGGCGTGCGGGGCGTTGCGGATGTACGGGGAGGCGGCGGAGATGTCGATGCCCCACGAGACCGTAGGCGGTTTCAGTCCCACGCCGAGGTAGGAGAGCGTGGCCTCCAGGGAGATGTACGTGCCGAGCGCGATGGTCGCGACCACGATCACCGGCGCCACGGCGTTCGGGGTGATGTGGCGCAGCAGGAGGCGGGTGCTGGAGGCGCCGAGGGCGCGGGCGGCCTGCACGTAGTCGTTCTGTTTGGCGGTGAGGACGGCGCCGCGGGCGATGCGGGAGATCTGCGGCCAGCCCAGCAGCACCATGAACCCGATGACCGGCCAGACGGTGTTGCTGGTGACGACGGACAGCAGGACCAGGCCGCCGAGCACGACCGGGATCGCGAAGAACACGTCGGTCATGCGGGACAGGACGGAGTCCCAGAACCCTCCGAAGAAGCCCGCCAGAGCGCCGAGGACGCTGCCGAGGACGGACACCCCGAGCGTGGCGAGGACGCCGACCGTGACGGACGTACGGGCGCCGTAGACGGTGCGGGTGTAGACGTCGCAGCCCTGGCCGTCGAAGCCGAAGGGGTGGCCGGGCTGGGGGCCCTCCTGGGCCTTGGACAGCCGGCAGGTGAGCGGGTTGCCCGAGGCGATCAGCGACGGCCACAGGGAGATGACGACCAGGAAGACGATCAGCAGGCCGGAGAGGAGGAAGACGGGGTTGCGGCGCAGGTCGCGCCAGGCGTCGGACCACAGACTGCGCGCTCCGCCCCGCTCGCCGGTGCCGGGCTCCCCGGGGCCGCCGGGGCCGCGTTCCAGGGACTCCCCCTCGCTGGTGGCGAGGTCCATGGCACCGCCCATTCCGGTCCCGGCGACGGCGCCGTCCGGGTCGTGCGGCTGCTCAGGCATAGCGGATCCTCGGGTCGAGTACGGCGTACAGCAGGTCGACGAGGAGGTTGGCGGCCAGGAAGACGAGGACGAGGACGGTCACGAAGCCGACGACGGTCTGCGTGTTCTGGCGGAGAATGCCCTGGTAGAGCTGGTAGCCGACGCCGTGGATGTTGAAGATCCGCTCGGTGACGATCGCGCCGCCCATCAGGAAGCCCACGTCGGACCCGATGAAGGTGACGACCGGGATGAGCGAGTTGCGCAGCAGGTGGCGGGTGACGACACGGCGGCGCGGCAGGCCTTTGGCGACGGCCGTGCGGACGTAGTCGGAGCGGCGGTTCTCGGCGATGGAGGTGCGGGTCAGGCGGGTCACGTAGGCGAGGGACACCGACGCCAGGACCAGGCCGGGGACGACTAGCTCGTCCAGGGTGGCGTCCGTCGACACGGACGGCTTGATCCAGGCCCACTGCACGCCGAGCAGCAGTTGGAGCAGCAGACCGGTGACGAAGGTCGGCACGGAGATCACGACGAGGGTGAACACCAGGACCGTCGTGTCGACGGGCCGGCCGCGGCGCAGGCCGGTGACGACGCCCAGGGTGATGCCGATGACGATCTCGAAGACGATCGCGACGAGGGTGAGACGGATGGTGACGGGGAACGCCGTCGACATCAGCTCGGTGACCCGCTGGCCGTTGAAGGCGGTGCCGAAGTCGCCGGTGAAGACGTTCCCCATGTACGTCAGGTATTGCTGCCAGACCGGCTTGTCGAGGCCGAACTCCTTCCTGAGCTGGGCGGCCGTCGCCGGGTCGCACTCCCGGTCGCCGCACAGGCCCGCCACCGGGTCGCCCATGACGTTGACCATGAGGAAGATCAGCAGGGTGGCGCCCACGAACACTGGGATCATCTGGAGCAGACGCCTCGCGACGTACCGTCCCATAACGCCGCCTCAGCCGACCTTGATCTGGTCGTAGACGGGGACGCTGAACGGGTTGAGCTTCACGTCCGACAGCCGCGCGGAGTAGCCGGCGCTGCCGTTCTGGTACCAGAGCGGGATGGCGGCCATGTTGTCGCGGACGACCCCCTCGGCCTGCTGGAACAGCGAGACGGCCTTCGCGGGGTCGGCCTCGCCGTTGGCCCGGTCGACGAGCTTGTCGAACGTGCTGTTGCTCCACCTGCCGTCGTTGGAGGAGGCGTTGGTGTAGTAGAGCGGCTGGAGGAAGTTCTGGATGAGCGGGTAGTCCATCTGCCAGCCGGCGCGGAACGGGCCGCTCATCTTCTTGTCGGTGATCTGGCTGCGGAAGTCGGCGAAGGTGCCGACGGGGTTGCCGACGCAGGCGCGGTTGTTGCCGACGGCGTTGTTGATGGAGTTGCAGAGCGCGTCGACCCACTCCTTGTGGGAGCCGGTGTCCGCGTTGTAGGTGATGCTGACCCGGCCGCCGGGCAGGCCGCCACCCTCTTTGATCATCTTCTTCGCCTCGGCGGGCTGGTACGCGCAGGCGTCGCCGCACAGCCCCTGCTTGAAGCCGCCCTCCTTGCCGAGCACCGGGGAGGTCCAGTCGGTGGCCGGGGTGCGGGTGCCGTGGAAGATCGTCTTCGTGATCTGGTCGCGGTCGATCGCCATGGACAGGCCCTTGCGGACCTTCTCCATGCCGGCCCTGCCCCAGTTCTTGTCGTAGTAGGGGATGGCGAGGGTCTGGATGATGCCGGCGGGCGAGTTGATGTACCGGTCCCCGAGGTCCTTCCCGACGTTCTTCAGCTGCGCGGCGGGCACGTCGTCCACGAGGTCGAGGTTGCCGGCCAGCAGGTCGGTGTAGGCGGTGTTGTTGTCGGTGTAGACCTTGAGGTCCACGCCGCCGTTCCGCGCCTTGTCGGGGCCGGGGTACCCCGCCCACGTGCGCAGCGACATCTGCGAGCCCTTGGTGTACGACTGCACGGTGTACGGGCCGTTGCCGACGGGCTTGGCGATCCAGGCGTCGTGGTGTGTGAAGAAGGCACGCGGCAGCGGGGCGAAGGCGCTGTAGCCGAGGGTGTCGGGGAAGGTGGAGAACTTCTGGCTGAGCCGGACGGTGAAGGTGCGCTCCCCGGTGACCTTCAGGCCGGAGAGGGTCTCGGCGCTCTGCTTGCCGCCGTCCTCGGGGTGGGCCTTGTCGTAGCCGTCGATGTAGCTGAAGAAGTACGCGTTCTTCTGGTTGTTCTTCAGGCTCGCGCCGTAGTTCCAGGCGTCCACGAAGGACTTGGCGGTGACCTTCTCGCCGTTGCTGAAGGTCCAGCCCTTCTTGACGGTGACGTCGAAGGTCTGCGAGTCCTTCGTGACGATCTTCTCGGCGAGCATGTCCTTGGCCTCGCCGGTCTCCGGGTCGTACCGCTTCAGGCCGCGGAAGACCATGTCGAGGACCTTGCCGCCCTGCACCTCGTTGGTGTTGGCCGGCTCCAGGGGGTTCTGCGGGTCGCCCCAGGAGGAGCTGAGCACCGCACCCGCGTCGCCCTCCCCTCCGCCACTGCCCCCTCCCCCGCCGCAGGCCGTCGCCGCGAGGGCCGTGACCACCGCGCAAGCGGCCCATGTGGGGTGCGTGGCTCCGCGCATGGGTGCCTCCTCGTACGTGCGCAGGGGTGCGCTGCCGGCAGCGCCGTAGCACTGATCCTTCCGGCCAATATCGACCCGGAAGACGCACCGCGCACGTGCACTCCCGCCGTACGGGTCCCCGGTACGGCGGTCCGGGGCACGGGCGGAAAACGCCGGTTCCCGGCACCCCCTGACGGGAGGCCGGGAACCGGGTGGAGATCGGAGGAGCGGCGTCAGGCCCCGTGGACCACGTCCTTCTCCTCGGCGAAGTGGCAGGCCGACTCGTGGGCGGCCGGGGTGTCCTCGCCCTTGAAGCGCTCCGGGACCGCCAGCAGGGGCACCTCCTGCGCGCACTTGTCCTGCGCCTTCCAGCACCGGGTGCGGAAGCGGCAGCCCGACGGCGGGTTGGCCGGGGAGGGCACGTCACCGGTGAGGATGATCCGGTCGCGGTGGGCGCGGGCCTCCGGGTCCGGGACGGGGACCGCCGACAGCAGCGCCTGGGTGTACGGGTGCGTCGGGTGGTCGTAGATCTGCTCGTCCGTGCCGATCTCGGCCATCTTGCCGAGGTACATCACGCCGACCCGGTCCGAGATGTGCCGGACGATCGACAGGTCGTGCGCGATGAAGAGGTACGACAGGTTGAACTCGTCCTGCAGTCGCTCCATCAGGTTGATGACCTGCGCCTGGACGGACACGTCCAGCGCGGAGACCGGCTCGTCGCAGATGATGATCTCGGGGTTCAGGGCCAGGCCGCGGGCGATGCCGATGCGCTGGCGCTGACCGCCGGAGAACTGGTGCGGGTAGCGGTTGATGTACTCCGGGTTCAGGCCGACGACGTCCAGGAGGTCCTGGACGCGCTTGCGCCGGTCGCCCTTCGGGGCCACCTCGGGGTGGATGTCGAAGGGCTCCCCGATGATGTCGCCGACCGTCATGCGCGGGTTCAGCGACGTGTACGGGTCCTGGAACACCATCTGGATGTTGCGGCGGACCGCCTTCAGGGCACGGCCCGACAGCCGGGTGATGTCCTGGCCCTTGTAGAAGATCTCGCCGGCCGTGGCCCGCTCGAGGTTCATCAGGAGCTTGGCCACCGTCGACTTGCCGCAGCCGGACTCGCCCACGATGCCCAGGGTCTCGCCCTGGTACAGGTCGAAAGAGATCCCGTCGACGGCCTTGACCGCGCCGATCTCCCGCTTCAGGAGGATGCCCTGGGTGAGCGGGAAGTGCTTCACCAGGTTGCGGACCTGGAGGATCGGCTCGCCGCGCTCGACCGGCGCCTCGATGGCGGCGACCGCCGCCGTCTCCGACGGCGCTTTCACGACGTCCACCTCGGAGACGTTCGGCGTGGCGTCGACCGGCTCGTCGTGCTTGCTGGCCTCAGCCATGGATCGTCTCCTTCCAGAAGTGGCACGCCGACGCACGGCCCGCCAGTTCGCCCCCGTCCTGCTCGGTGACGAGGTGCAGCGGCGGAACGTCCGTACGGCAGATGTCCTGCGCCATCGGGCAGCGCGGGTTGAACGCGCAGCCGCCCGGGATGCGCGTCAGGTTCGGCGGCAGGCCCTTGATCGCGTACAGCTCCTGGCCCTTCTGGTCCAGGCGCGGGATCGATTCCAGCAGACCCTTGGTGTACGGGTGCGCCGGGCGCTTGTACAGCTCGTGGACCGGGGCGTGCTCCACGATCCGGCCCGCGTACATCACCGCGATCTTGTCCGCGACGTCGGCGACCACGCCGAGGTCGTGGGTGATGAGGATCAGGCCCATGTGGTACTCGCGCTGGAGCTCCGCCAGCAGGTCCATGACCTGGGCCTGCACCGTCACGTCGAGCGCCGTGGTGGGCTCGTCGGCGATGATCAGGTCCGGCTCCAGGGCCAGCGCCATCGCGATCATGATGCGCTGGCGCATACCGCCGGAGAACTGGTGCGGGTAGTCGCCCACCCGCGCCGCGGCGGCCGGGATCTTCACCCGGTCCATCAGCTCGATCGACTTGGCCTTGGCGTCCTTCCTGGACAGGCCCTGGTGCACGCGGAACATCTCGCCGAGCTGATAGCCCACCGAGAGCACGGGGTTGAGCGAGGACAGCGCGTCCTGGAAGATCATGGCGATCTTCCGGCCGCGCAGCTTGCGGCGCTCCTCGCCGGACATCTTCAGCATGTCCTGGCCCTTGAAGAGGATCTCCCCCTTCGGAATGCGGCCGGGCGGCATGTCGAGGATGCCCATGATCGCCTGCGCGGTCACGGACTTGCCGGAGCCTGACTCGCCGAGCACGGCGAGCGTCTCGCCGGCGTCGACCGAGTAGCTGACCCCGTTGACGGCCTTGGCCACACCGTCACGTGTGTGGAACTCCACGTGCAGGTCGCGGACTTCGAGGAGTGGACGGCCCGCGCCTTGCGCGCCGTCCGGCGCGGGGCTGCCGGCCGTTTCGTCGATGATGGTCACGTACGCCTCCCTCAGCGCAGCTTGGGATCGAGGGCGTTGCGTACCGCATCGCCGAACATGAGGAACGAGAGCACCGTGATCGAGACCATCACCGAGGGGATGATCAAGGTGAACGGCGCGTTGCGCAGCTGCTGGCGGCCGGTGGACACGTCCACACCCCACGAGACCGTCGGCTCCGCGAGACCGACACCGAGGAAGGACAGCGTGGCCTCGGCCGCGATGTAACCGCCCAGCGCGATGGTCGCGACGACGATGATCGGCGCGAGCGCGTTCGGCAGGATGTGCCGGTACAGGATGCGGCTGGTGGGGGCACCCAGCGCCTTGGCGGCGACGACGTAGTCGGCCTGTTTGACGGTGATGACCGCGCCGCGGGCGACTCGGGCGATCGAGGTCCAGCCGAGGAAGGCCAGCGCCACGATCACGACCCAGACGGTGCGGTTCTCGAAGGTGGTCAGGACGACCAGGGCACCCAGCAGGAACGGAACGCCGAAGAAGACGTCGGTGATGCGGGACAGCAGGCTGTCGAGCCAGCCGCCGAAGTAGCCGGCGATCATGCCGATGACCGTGCCGAGCACGGTCACCATGACGGTGACGCCGACGCCGACGAGGATCGAGGCCCGGGCGCCGTAGATGATGCGGGCGTAGATGGAGCGGCCCTGGCCGTCGTAGCCGAGCCAGTCCGCGGAGAAGAAGTCGCCCCAGTGCGGCGGCTGGAGGTAGTGGGCGGCCAGGTCGGCGTCGCGCGGCGAGGCGTTGGTGAACAGGCCCGGCGCGACCGACATGACCACCAGCAGCACGATCAGCGCGGAGGACACCAGGAACATGGGCCGGCGGCGCAGGTCGTACCAGGCGTCGGTCCACAGGCTGCGCGCCTTGGCGGCCGAGGCGCCCGCTTCGACGACCGTGGCGGCGGGCACCGGGTCCTTGGCGGTCACCGGCCGGCCGGTGACGCTCTTCTCGGGTTCGGCCGTGTTGTCAGGCATACCGGATCCTCGGGTCCAGGACCGCGTACAGCAGGTCGACGAGCAGGCTGGTGGCGAGGTAGACCAGGACGATCAGCGAGGCGATGCCCACGACGGTCGCGCCCTCGCGGCGGATGAGCGCCTCGTAGATGGCGTTGCCGACGCCCTTCACGTTGAAGATGCCCTCGGTGACGATGGCGCCCGTCATCAGGTTGCCGATGTCGGTACCGAGGAACGTGATCACGGGGATGAGCGAGTTGCGCATCAGGTGCACGCCGACGATACGGCGCTTGGGCAGGCCCTTGGCCACGGCTGTGCGCATGTAGTCGGCGCGCAGGTTCTCCGCCATCGAGGTGCGCGTCAGACGCGCCACATAGGCGAGGGAGAGGGAGCCCAGCACCATGGCGGGCAGCAGCAGTTCACTGAAACTCTCGGAGTCGCGCACCGTGGGCGTGGTCACCTGCCACTGGAACGCGAAGAGGTACTGCATCAGGAAGCCCAGCACGAAGGACGGCATCGAGATGAGGATCAGGGTCAGCGTCAGCAGGCCGCGGTCCTGGAGCGTGTCCGGGCGCAGGCCTGCGACGATGCCGAGGCCGACACCGACGAGGACCGTGAAGGCGAACGCGAACAGCGTGAGCCGGATGGTGACCGGGAACGCGTCGGAGATGATGTCGGCGACGGGTCGCTGGCTGGCTATCTCCGTGCCGAAGTCGCCCTGCACCAGACCGACCAGGTAGTTGGCGTACTGCTGCCAGATGGGCTGGTCGAGGCCGAGATCCTTTCTGATGCTCGCGACGACCGCGGGGTCGAACGACTGATCTCCCATGAGCGCTCTGACGGGGTCACCGGGCAGGGCGTACATCATGAGGAAGATCAACAAGGTGGACCCGATGAATACCGGGATCATCTGGAGCAGTCGTCGCGCGACATAACGCCCCATGCGTGCCTCCGTGAGGGGTTTGCTACGGCCGAAGGGGGGCCGTTCTCGAAAGAACGGCCCCCCTCGGCCTCCCGCCGCCGCCCAGGAGGCGGCGGCGATCAACGGCCGAGTACGTTGAGGCCCATGACCTCTTACTTGACGGTGACCTGGGCGAGCTCGATGTCGCCGTGGAAGTCGACGTGGACGTTGTCGACCGACTCACCGTGGCCGCCGTTGATGCGGTAGTACCAGAGCGGGATGGCCGGCATCTTCTCGAGAAGCTTCTTCTCGACCTCCTGGTAGGCCTTCACGGACTCTTCCAGGGACTCGGCCTTGTCGCCCTCCGCCATCAGCGAGTCGATCTCCTTGTCGGAGAAACGGCCGTTGTTGGACTCGGCGTGGGTGTGGTAGAGCTCCTTGATGAAGTTCACGTTGACCGGGTAGTCGGCCACCCAGCCACCGCGGTACATCCCCTTGACCTCGTTGTTGTCACGGGCCTCGAGGTCCGTGGCGAAGTCCGGCTTCGGGTCGCCGACGCAGTCGACGCCGGTGGCCTTGCGGATGGACTCGCAGACCGCGGTCACCCACTCCTTGTGGCCGCCGTCGCTGTTGTACTGGATGGTGAACTTGTTGCCCGGGACGCCGCCACCCTCCTTGATGAGCTTCTTGGCCTTCGCCGGGTCGTACGTGAACACGTCCGTACCCAGGTCCTGGTTGCCCTTGACCTGCGGCGGGGTGAAGCTCGTGGCCGGGGTGCGGGTGTTGTTCAGGACGGTCTTGGTGATCGTGTCCCGGTCGATGCCCATGGACAGACCCTGCAGCACCTTGGGGTCGATGTCCTTGAACGTCTTGCTGTAGAACGCCGGCACCAGCGACTGGATGGCCGCGTACGGCTGCTCGATGGCGCCGTCACCGAGGTCCTGCTTGTACTTCGGCAGGTCCGTCGGGCCGACCTGGCGGATGATGTCCAGGTTGCCGGAGACGACGTCCTTGTAGGCGGCCTCGAGGGTCGAGTAGTTCTTGAACTGCAGACCCTTGTTGGCGGCCTTGTTCGGGCCCTTGTAGTCCGCGAACGCCTTGACCTGGATGAGCTTCTTGTGGTCCCACTTCTCGAACTTGTAGGGACCGTTGCCGACCGGCTTCTGGCCGAAGGCCTTCGGGTCGTCGTAGAACACCTTGGGCAGCGGCGCCCAGGTGGCGTATCCCAGCTTGTAGTTGAAGTAGGGGACGCGCGCGTTCAGCTCGATCGTGAAGGTGGTGTCGTCCACGACCTTCAGACCGGACATCGCGTCGGCCTTCGGGTCACCCTTCTCCGGGTGGACGTCGTCGTAGCCCTTGATGTCGGCGAACCAGAACGAGTTCTGCTGGTTGTTCTTGATGTTGGCGTACCAGTTCCACGCGTCGACGTACGACTTGGCCGTGACGGCTTCGCCGTTGTGGAACTTCCAGCCCTTCTTCAGCTTGACCGTCCACGTCTTCGAGTCCTCGGTCTCGACCGACTCGGCGTTCGTGTAGACGATCTCGCCCTTGGCGTCGAAGTCCAGAAGCTGAGTGAACAGGGACTGGATGACGTACGAGCCGTTGGACTCGTTGGTGTCGGCCGGAATCAGCGGCTTCTGCGGCTCGCCGACGTCGATCGAGACGTAGCCTGCGGGCCCTGAGCCCTTCTTCGGCCCCTCGCTGTCATCGTCGCTGCCGCCACAAGCAGTGGCAGCCAGAGCGACGGTTATCGCGCCCGCGACCCACTTGGCGCTCTTGGCACCACGCATGGGTTCCTCCTCATGAGTCCATTGGTTCACCGCAAAGGGGTGCACACGCTATTTCTCCGGCAACCGCCCGTCGCCGATGCCGGAGATAGTCGGGTGACCCCGCGCTCGTGAGTCGGCGCCCCGCCTGCAGCACGTGCCCCGTTCATCCGAGCTCTACGCGCCTAACTATCTGCCAAGAGCCAACACCGAACCACCTTCCTGAGGTCTCGGTTCGATCACAGCTGATGTGTACATCTTCCAAAATCCGGACAAAGGGTTTGGTGAAAGATCCCTGCGAAACGGACTTGTTACACATCTATCGGTGATAAGTGTCCGGATTCCGGACGTGCGTGATCGAAAAACCGATTGCGCGTTACGCGCCCGCAATGCAGGCTGCGATCCGGCATGCCCGCCGGTCGGCGCAGTGACCTGTCGCACACTCAGGACGGCCGCTCGGAAGAACCATTCGAGAACGGTCCCGCACCTCGTACGGCCGGCGCACAGGTGACTTTCCGCGTCAGGGTAGTGGCCACTTTGGCGCCGAACCGGGTCTTGTGAAGAAACAGAGGGTTTTCCCTACCCTGTTTTTCCTTAACCTGCTGTACGGCTTCCACTTCACGACGCCGGTCGTACGACGACACCGGGCACCCCGCGGCGAGCGGGGTGCCCGGTGTCGTC
>NZ_JBEXVL010000047.1:0-19912 GCF_040638805.1 Streptomyces sp. NPDC005925
GCGGAGGTGTTCGCCACCGCGAGCCCGGCCAAGCACGGTGTGCTGGAGGAGATGGGCGTCGACGCGGCGCACCGTGCCTCTTCGCGGGACCTCGCCTTCGAGGACGAGATCCGGCGGGCCACGGGTGGACGGGGCGTGGACGTCGTACTGAACAGCCTTACGGGCGAGTTCATCGACGCCTCCCTGCGGCTGCTGGGGGAGGGCGGGCGGTTTGTGGAGATGGGCAAGACCGATCTTCGCGAACCCGAGCCGGTCGCGCTGGAGCATCCCGGGGTGGCGTACGAGTCCTTCGACCTGGTCGCCGACGCCGGGCCCGGGCGGCTCGGGCGGATGCTCGACCGGCTCGGTGAGCTCTTCGCCGGCGGGGACCTGGTGCCGCTGCCCGTCGCCGCCCGGCCCCTGGGGCGGGCGCGGGAGGCGTTCCGGTTCATGAGCCGGGCGAAGCACACAGGCAAGCTGGTGCTCGACGTACCCGCGCCGCTCGACCCCGACGGCACCGTCCTCGTCACCGGCGGCACCGGCACCATCGGCGCCGCCGTGGCCGAACACCTGGCCCGCACGGGCGAAGCCGCGCGTCTGCTCCTCGTCAGCCGCAGTGGTGCCGCCGCCGACGGGGCAGAGGAACTCGCCGCCCGCCTGGCGGAGCTGGGCGCCGAGGCCACCTTCGTGGCGGCCGACCTGAGCGAGCCCGGGACGGTCGCCGAGCTGATCGCCGGTATCGACCCGGCCCATCCGCTGACCGGCGTCGTGCACGCGGCCGGTGTCCTCGACAACGCGCTGATCGGCTCCCAGAGCCCCGAGAGCCTCGCCCGCGTGTGGTCGGCCAAGGCGGCTGCCGCGCACCGGCTGCACGAGGCGACGAGGGGGACGAGGCTCGGACTGTTCGTGATGTTCTCCTCCTTCGCCTCCACCCTGGGCACCCCCGGCCAGGCCAACTACTCGGCCGCCAACGCCTCGTGCGACGCGCTGGCCGCGCGGCGCCGAGCGGAGGGCCTCCCGGGGCTGTCCGTGGCATGGGGACTGTGGGAGGCCACCAGCGGTCTGACGGGCACCCTGTCCGCGGCCGACCGGGCCCGCATCGACCGGTACGGCATCAAGCCGACCAGTGCGGCCCGCGGCTGTGCCCTGCTGGATGCGGCGCGCGCCCACGGACGCCCCGACCTGCTCGCCCTGGACCTGGACGCCCGTGTCCCCGCCGCGTCCGACGCCGCCGTCCCCGCCGTGCTGCGCTCCCTCGCGGCAGCGGGGTCACCCACCGCCGCCCGGCCCACCGCCGCCGCGGCCGGCGGAGCGGCGGACTGGCCCGACAGGCTCGCCGCCCTCGGCGCGGAGGAACGCGTGGACCTCCTCACCGCGCTGGTGCGCAGCCACGCCGCCGGAGTGCTCGGGCACGCCGACCCGGACGCCGTGCAGACGGACACCCCGTTCAAGGATCTCGGCTTCGACTCGCTGACCGCCGTGGAACTGCGCAACCGGCTCGCCGCCGCGACCGGCCTGAAGCTGCCCGCCGCCCTGGTCTTCGACTACCCGCAGGCCCACGTGCTCGCCGCCCACCTCGCCGAACGGCTCACCCCCGACGGGGCGCGGGCCACGGCCGGCGACGTGACCGCCCAGGTCCTGCGGGAAGTCGCCCGGGTCGAGCACGCCCTGGCCGCCGTCGCGCAGGGCCTGGACCGGGCGGCCGTCGCGGCCCGCCTGGAGGCACTGCTCGACCGCTTCACCGGAACCACGGAAGCCACGGCGGACGGCGACGACGCGGTGGACCGGCTGGAGACGGCCACCGCCGAGCAAGTACTGGACTTCATCGACAACGAACTCGGGGTGTGAGCAGCATGCCGACCGCCCGTCCCGCGATCACGGGCGAGGAGCCAGGTCCCGTCGTTCGGATCAACCCGGCCTCTGAGCCGCAGACGCGCGTACCGGACCCCGCGAGCCGGGACGATGCAAACGAGAGGGCCTGAAGCGCACATGGTGAGCGAAGAGAAACTGGTCGACTACCTCAAGCGCGTCTCCGCGGACCTGCACGCCACCCGGCAGCGGCTGCGCGAGGCGGAGGAACGCGACCAGGAGCCCGTGGCCGTGGTGGAGACGGCCTGCCGCTACCCCGGCGGCGTCCGCACCCCCGAAGACCTGTGGGACCTGGTCTCCGAGGGCCGCCACGCCCTGGGCGCCTTCCCCGACAACCGGGGCTGGGACCTGGAACGGCTCTTCCACCCCGACCCCGACCACCCCGGGACGAGCTACGCCCGCGAGGGCGGATTCCTCCACGACGTCGACGAGTTCGACCCGGAGTTCTTCGGCATCAGCCCGCGCGAGGCCGCCGTCCTCGACCCGCAGCAGCGCCTCCTCCTGGAGTGCGCCTGGGAGGCCCTGGAACGCGCGGGCATCGACCCGCACTCCCTGCGCGGCAGCCGTACCGGCGTGTACGCGGGCGCGGCCCTGCCCGGCTTCGGCACCCCGCACATCGACGCCGCCGCCGAGGGCCACCTCGTCACGGGCAACGCCCCGAGCGTCCTGTCGGGCCGGCTCGCCTACACCTTCGGCCTCGAAGGGCCCGCGGTGACGATCGACACCGCCTGCTCCTCGTCGCTCGTCGCCGTGCACCTGGCGGCGCACGCGCTGCGCCGACGCGAGTGCGACCTGGCGCTCGCGGGCGGCGTCACCGTGATGACCACCCCGTACGTCTTCACGGAATTCTCCCGCCAGCGCGGCCTGGCCGCCGACGGCCGGTGCAAGCCCTTCTCGGCCTCGGCGGACGGCACCGCCTTCTCCGAGGGCGCCGGACTCCTCGTACTGGAACGCCTCTCCGACGCCCGCCGGGCCGGGCACCGCGTGCTCGCCGTGATCCGGGGCTCGGCCGTCAACCAGGACGGCGCCAGCAACGGACTGACCGCCCCCAACGGCCCCGCCCAGCAGCGCGTCATCCGCGCAGCCCTCGCCGCCGCCCGCCTGTCGCCCGCGGAGGTCGACGCCGTCGAGGCGCACGGCACCGGCACCCGACTCGGCGACCCCATCGAGGCCGACGCGCTCCTCGCCACCTACGGTCAGGAACGGCACGAGGACCGGCCGCTGTGGCTCGGCTCGGTGAAGTCCAACATCGGCCACACCCAGGGCGCGGCGGGCGCCGCCGGCCTGATCAAGATGATTCAGGCGCTCCGGCACCGGACACTGCCCGCCACGCTCCACGCCGACGAGCCCACCCCGCACGCCGACTGGGAGTCGGGCGCGGTACGCCTGCTCGCCGAACCCGTCGCCTGGCCGCAGGGAGACCGCACCCGCCGGGCCGGCATCTCCTCCTTCGGCATCTCCGGCACCAACGCCCACCTCATCCTGGAGGAGGCACCCCCGTCCGAGGCCGACAAGCCCACCGAAGCCGGGCCCGGCGGAGAAGAAGCCGGCGCGGGGCTCGGCCGGGAAACGGCCGTCGGGGCGGGAGCGCGGCCCGTGGTGCGCGTCAGCACCCGGAGCCGCCGGCCCGAACGGCACCCGGTGCCCTGGGTGCTGTCCGCCCGCACCCCCGCCGCGCTGCGCGCCCAGGCCGACGCGCTGTCCGGCCACGTCACCGCCCACCCGGACAGCTCCGCCGCCGACGTCGGCGGCACCCTCCTGCGCCGTACCCTGTTCGAGCACCGCGCGGTCGTCCTCGGCGTCGGCCACCAGGAGCGCACCCAAGCCCTGGCCGCCCTCGCGGCGGGCCGCCCCCATCCCGCCCTCACCCGCGCGCCCGGCCCGGCCAGGCCCGGCGGCACCGCCTTCCTGTTCACCGGCCAGGGCAGCCAACGGCCCGGCACGGGCGCCGGGTTGTACGCGGCCTTCGACGTGTTCGCCGACGCCCTGGACGACATCTGCGGCCACCTGGACCCGCTGCTCGAACAGCCCCTGCGGCCCGTCCTGTTCGCCGGCGCCGACACCGCGCAGGCGGCCGCGCTGAACGGGACCGGCATGGCCCAGGCCGCCCTGTTCGCCCTCGGAGTCGCCCAGTACCGCCTGGTCACCTCCTTCGGCATCACCCCCAGCCACGTGACCGGGCACTCCGTGGGCGAGATCGCCGCCGCACACGCGGCCGGTGTGCTCACCCTGCCGGACGCCTGCACACTCGTCGCCGCCCGAGGACGCCTCATGCAGGCCCTGCAGGACGGCGGCGCCATGCTCGCCGTCCAGGCCGCCGAGGACGAGGTGCTGCCGCTGCTCCACGGGCGGGAGGAGCGGCTTTCGCTCGCGGCCGTCAACGGCCCCACCGCCGTCGTCGTGTCCGGAGAGGCCGCCGCCGTCACCGACGTCGAACAGACCCTGCGCGGGCGCGGGCACAAGACCAAGCGCCTCAACGTCAGCCACGCCTTCCACTCGCCGCTCGTCGAGCCGATGCTCGACGACTTCCGGGCCGTCACCCGCACGCTGACCTTCCACCCGCCCACGCTGCCCGTCGTCTCCAACCTCACCGGCCGCCTCGCCGAAGCGGACCTGCTGACCGACCCCGAGTACTGGGTGCGGCACGTCCGCAGGCCGGTGCGCTTCCACGACGCACTGCGCACCCTCGACGCCCACACCGTGGTGCGCTACCTGGAGCTGGGCCCCGACCCCGTCCTCACCACCATGGTCCAGGACTGTCTCCAGCACCCGTCGGGCGACGACCGGGACACCGGGCCGGTCACCGCCGCCGCGCTGCGCGCCGGACACGACGAGGCCCACACCCTGCTGAGCGCCGTCGCCGCCCTCCACACCGACGGACACCCCGCCGACCTCACCTCCCTCTTCCCGGCCGACACGGCCCTGCTGCCGCTGCCCACCTACCGGTTCCAGCGCCGCCGCTACTGGCGCGCCACCCCCGACGCCGCCGCGCCCGCCCGCGCCGCCGACCTCCACGAGACCGGCCACCCGCTCCTGCCCGCCGTCATCCGGCAGGCCGACGGCGGCCTCCTCCTCGCGGGCCGCCTCTCCCTGCGTACACACCCCTGGCTCGCCGACCACACCGTCGCGGGCGGGGTGCCGCTGCCCGCCACCGCCTTCGTCGAACTCGCCCTGCTCGCCGGGCGCCACGTCGGCAGCGCCACCATCGACGACCTCACGCTGGAGACGCCGCTCCTCCTCGACGACAGCGGCAGCGGCGCCGTCCGCGTACAACTCGCCCTCTCCGCCCCCGACGCGACGGGCCGCCGCACCCTCACCGTCCACGCCCGCCCCGGCGACGAAAGCGACGACGAGGGCGGGGGACAGGACGACGGCGCCCTCCGCCACGGCTGGCGCCGGCACGCCACCGGCATCCTCGCCCCGGGCCCAGACGCAGACCTCGCCGCCGCCCCGCCCGGCGCCGCCGCCGCGCCCTGGCCGCCCGCCGGCGCCACCGCTCTCGACGTCGACGCCCTGTACGACCGGCTCGACGCACAGGGCTACCGCTACGGCCCCGCCTTCCGCGCCGTCCACGCCGCCTGGCGACACGGCGACGACCTGTACGCCGACGTCCGCCTCGCCGACGAACAGCGCGCCGACGCCGAAGCGTTCGCCCTCCACCCGGCCCTGCTCGACGCCGCCCTGCACACCGTCGACGAGCTCTACCACCACCGTGACGAGGGCGAATCCGCCCCCGTACGGCTGCCGTTCTCCTTCAGCGACATACGCCACCACGCCACCGGCGCGACCCGGCTGCGGGTCCGTCTCAGCCCCCGCGGCGAGGACCGGCTGCGGCTGACCCTGGACGACCCCGACGGCGCCCCCGTGGCCACCGTCGACACCCTCCAACTGCGACTGATACCCGCCGACCGCTGGCGCTCCGCCCGCCCCGCGACGACGACCCCGCCCCACCACCTGGACTGGCAGCCACTGCCGCTGACCGACGCCGCGCCGAACCCCCGTACGGAGGACCCGCCCGCCGCCTGGGCCGTCCTCGGAGCCGACGGCACGGGCAGCCACACCGGTGACCACGCGGACCTCGGGCCCGCCGCCCACCACCCGGACCTCGCCGCCCTCACCGCCGCCGTCGCCCACGGCGAACCGGTCCCGGCCATCGTCCTCGCCCCCTTCCCCGGCCACGGCGGCACCGACGACGTCCCCGCACAGGTACGGGCCCACGCCCGGCACGCCCTGCGGCTGGTGCAAGACTGGCTCACCACGGACACCTTCTCCGCGGCCCGGCTCGTCGTCCTCACCACCGGCGCCGTCACCGCCGCCCCCGGCGACGCCCCCGCCGACCTGGCCACCGCGCCCGTCTGGGGCCTCATCCGCGCCGCCCAGGCGGAACAGCCCGACCGCATCCTCCTCGTGGACATCGACCAGCACGCCGCGTCACGCCACGCCCTGCCCGCCGCCCTGGCCGCCGCGACCACCCACGCCGAGACGGAACTCGCCCTGCGCGCGGGCACCGCACTCGTGCCGCGCCTCGCCGTCACCCCGCCCCCGGACGATGCCGCCGCGCCGCGCCTCGCCCCCGAGGGCACCGTCCTGATCACCGGCGGCACCGGCGGCCTCGGCCAGGCCGTCGCCCGCCACCTGGTCACCGCGCACGGCGCCCGCCACCTGCTCCTCGCGAGCCGCCGTGGCGAAACCGCCGAAGGCGTCGCCGAACTGCGCGCCGACCTCGCGGCCGCAGGAGCCGACGTCCGCGTCGTGGCCTGCGACCTCACCGACCCGGGCACGCCCGCCGCACTGCTGTCCGCCGTCCCCGCGGCGCATCCGCTGACCGCCGTCGTCCACACCGCGGGCGTCATCGACGACAGCCTCGTCACGGCGACCACCCCCGACCGGCTCGACGCCGTCCTGGCGCCGAAGGCCGACGCCGCCTGGCGGCTCCACGAACTCACCCGCGACATGGACCTGGCGGCGTTCGTCCTCTTCTCCTCCGGCGCCTCCGTCCTCGGCAACGGCGGCCAGGCCACCTACGCCGCCGCCAACACCTTCCTCAACGCCCTCGCCGGACACCGCCGCGCCCACGGCCTCCCCGCCACCTCCCTGGCCTGGGGCCTGTGGGAATCCGCGTCCGGAGGCATGGCCGCCCGGCTCGGCGACACCGACCGCGCCCGCATCCACCGCACCGGAGTGGCAGGCCTGACCGACGCGCAGGCCCTGACCCTGTTCGACACGGCCCTGACAGCCCCGCACCCCACCGTCGTCGCCACCCGCTTCGACCGTGCGGTGCTGCGCGCCCTGGCCGCCGCCCGCACCCTGCCGCCCGCCCTGCGCGGCCTGGTACGCGCCCCCCGCCCCACCGCGGCCGCCACCGAAGACCCCACTGCCACCACGTGGAGCGCCCGCCTGGCCCGGCTGTCCGCCGCCGACCGGGACCGCGCCCTGAACGAACTCGTCCGCGAGCAGATCGCGACCGTCCTGGCCCACCCCTCACCCGGCTCCATCGAACTCGGACGCGCCTTCCAGGAGCTGGGCTTCGACTCGCTCACCGCCCTGGAACTGCGCAACCGCCTCTCCACGGCCACCGGCATCCGCCTGCCCGCCACCCTCGTCTTCGACCACCCCAGCCCCGGCGCCCTCGTCCGCCACCTGCGCGGTCACCTGCCCGACACCGACGAGCACACCTCTCCGGCGGCGCCCGTACCGCCGGCGCGCACGACGTCCACCGACGACGACCCCGTCGCCATCGTCGGCATGGCCTGCCGCTACCCCGGCGGCGTGACCTCCCCCGAGCAGCTGTGGCAGCTCGTCGCCACCGGCACGGACGCCATCGGCCCCTTCCCCGAGGACCGCGGCTGGGACACGGCCGGCCTGTTCCATCCCGACCCCGACCGGATCGGCCACAGCTACACCCGGGAAGGCGGCTTCCTCTACGACGCCGCCCACTTCGACGCCGGTTTCTTCGGCATCAGCCCCCGCGAGGCCGCCGCCACCGACCCGCAGCAGCGGCTCCTCCTCGAAACCGCCTGGCAGGCCTTCGAACACGCGGGCATCGACCCGGCCACCCTGCGCGGCACCCCGTGCGGCGTCATCACCGGGATCATGTACGACGACTACGGCTCACGCTTCCTCGCCCGCAAGCCCGAAGGGTACGAGGGACGCATCATGACCGGCAGCACACCGAGCGTGGCATCCGGCCGGGTCGCGTACACCTTCGGCCTGGAGGGCCCCGCCATCACGGTGGACACCGCGTGCTCCTCCTCGCTGGTCGCGATGCACCTGGCCTCGCAGGCGCTGCGGCAGGGCGAGTGCGACCTCGCCCTCGCGGGCGGCGTGACCGTGATGGCCACCCCGAACACCTTCGTGGAGTTCTCACGCCAGCGCGGCCTGGCACCCGACGGCCGCTGCAAGCCGTTCGCCGCCACCGCCGACGGCACCGGCTGGGGCGAGGGCGCCGGACTCGTCGTCCTGGAACGCCTCTCCGACGCACGCCGCAACGGCCACAGGGTCCTCGCCCTGCTGCGCGGCTCGGCCGTGAACCAGGACGGCGCGAGCAACGGGATGACCGCCCCCAACGGCCCCTCGCAGGAGCGCGTCATCCGCGCCGCCCTGGCCGGCGCGGGCCGCGCCCCCGAGGACGTCGACGTGGTGGAGGCGCACGGCACCGGTACCACGCTCGGCGATCCCATCGAGGCGCAGGCCCTGCTCGCCACGTACGGGCAGGGGCGCTCGCCGGAACGGCCGTTGTGGCTCGGTTCGGTCAAGTCGAACATCGGTCACACGCAGGCCGCCGCGGGTGTGGCGGGCGTCATCAAGATGGTGATGGCCCTGCGCCACGAGCAGCTCCCCGCCACCCTGCACGTCGACGAGCCGACCCCGCACGTCCAGTGGGACGACGGCGGAGTGCGCCTGCTGACCGACCCCGTCCCCTGGACGCGCAGCGAACGCCCCCGCCGCGCAGGCGTCTCGTCCTTCGGTATCTCGGGGACGAACGCGCACCTGATCCTGGAGGAGGCGCCGCCGGAGGACCACCAGGAAACGCCCGCTCCCGGGCCCGAACTCGCGCCGGGTGGGGTGGTGCCGTGGGTGGTCTCCGGGCGGACGGACGACGCGCTGCGGGAGCAGGCGCGGCGGCTGGGTGAGTACGTGGCGGGCGACCGGGGTGCGGATGCCCCGTCGGCCGACGTCGGCTGGTCGCTGGCCACGACGCGGTCGGTGTTCGAGCACCGTGCGGTGGTCGTGGGCCGGGACCGGGAGACGCTCACCGCCGGACTGGAGGCGCTGGCGGCCGGTGAGCTGTCGCCGGACGTGGTGTCCGGCGCCGCGACGTCCGCCGGTGCGGGTCCGGTGCTGGTGTTCCCGGGGCAGGGCTCGCAGTGGGTGGGCATGGGCGCCCGGCTGCTGGAGGAGTCGCCGGTGTTCGCGGCCCGGATGGCCGAGTGTGAGCGGGCGTTGTCGGCGTATGTGGACTGGTCGTTGGCGGAGGTGCTGCGTGGGGACGGCAGTGAGCTGTCCCGGGTCGAGGTCGTGCAGCCGGTGCTGTGGGCGGTCATGGTCTCGCTGGCGGCGGTGTGGGCGGACTTCGGCATCACCCCGGCCGCCGTGGTGGGGCACTCGCAGGGCGAGATGGCCGCCGCATGCGTCGCGGGCGCCCTGTCGCTGGAGGACGCGGCGCGCATCGTGGCCGTGCGCAGTGAGGCGTTGCGGCGGCTGATGGGGCAGGGCGACATGGCCTCCCTCAGCACGAGCGCGGAACAGGCCGCCGAGCTGGTCGGGGACCGGCCCGGCGTGTGCGTCGCCGCCGTCAACGGACCCTCCTCGACGGTCATCTCCGGCCCGCCGGAGCATGTGGCCGCCGTGGTCGCCGAGGCGGAGGCACGCGGGCTCAGGGCCCGGGTCATCGACGTGGGATACGCCTCCCACGGCCCGCAGATCGATCAGCTGCACGACCTGCTCACCGAGCGTCTCGCCGACATCCAGCCGCACGCCACCGACGTGGCGTTCTATTCGACGGTCACCGCCGAGCGGCTGACGGACACGACGATGCTGGACACCGGTTACTGGGTGACGAATCTGCGGCAGCCGGTGCGTTTCGCCGACACGATCGACGCTCTTCTCGCCGACGGCTATCGCCTGTTCATCGAGGCCAGTCCGCATCCCGTCCTCACCCTCGGCATGGAGGAGACCATCGAGCGGGCGGACGTGTCCGCCACGGTGGTTCCGACCCTGCGCCGCGACCACGGTGACGCCACGCAGCTCGCCCGTGCCGCCGCGCAGGCGTTCGTGGCGGGTGCCGAGGTGGACTGGCGGCGCTGGTTCCCCGCCGAGCCCGCCCCTCGTGCCGTCGACCTGCCCACCTACGCCTTCCAGCACCGGCACTACTGGCTGGAGGAGCCCGCCGGGCTCGCCGGGGACGCCGCCGACCTCGGCGTCGCGTCTGCCGGTCATCCGTTGCTCGGTGCCTGCGTCGAGCTGGCCGAGGCCGACTCGTACCTGCTCACCGGGCGGCTCTCCCGGAAGGCCCCCTCCTGGCTGGCCGAGCACGTGGTCGCGGGGACGGTGCTGGTGCCGGGTGCGGCGCTGGTGGAGTGGGTGCTGCGGGCGGCCGACGAGGCGGGCTGCGGCACGGTGGAGGAACTGATGCTGCAGGCACCGCTGGTGCTGCCGGAGTCCGGTGGTCTTCAGGTGCAGGTGGCCGTGGACGCGGCGGACGAGCTGGGGCGAAGGGACGTACGGGTGTACTCGCGGCCCGACCGGGCGGACGGCGCCGTATGGCTGTGCCACGCCACAGGGACCGTGAGCCCCGGACCCGCCCCGGCGGCGGGCGAGCTGCGCGGGCAGTGGCCCCCGGCCGGTGCCGAGGCGGTGGACCTGGCGGACTTCTACGTGCGGGCCGCCCAGGCCGGATACGCGTACGGTCCCGCCTTCCAGGGGCTGCGGGCACTGTGGCGGCACGGGACCGAGTTGCTGGCCGAGGTGGAGCTGCCCGAGCAGGCCGGCGCGTACGAGGGCTTCGGGATCCACCCGGCGCTGCTGGACGCCGTCCTGCATCCGTTGATGCTGCTCGACGGGCCGGGCGAGGGGCAGATGTGGCTGCCCTTCGCCTGGAACGGGGTGTCGCTCAGCGCGGACCGGGCGACGCGTGTCCGTGTCCGGCTCACACCGCGGGGGGAGTCCGCCGAGCAGGACCTGCGGGTCGTGATCGCCGACGGCACCGGCGCACCCGTCCTGGGGGTGGAGTCGCTGACCCTGCGGGCGGCCGACCCCGGCCACCTTGCGGCAGCAGCCCGTGGCGGCGTCGACGGGCTCTACACCGTGCGGTGGTCGCAATGGACACCACCGTCGGCCTCGTCCTCCGCGTCCTCGGACGGTGGCGGCTGGGTCGCGCTCACGGCGGGAGCCGGTCTCCGCGATGTGGTGCCGGCGGGCGGTGAGGCGTCAGCGGGTGGTGAGGTGCCGTGGGCGGTGCTCGCCCCCGTCGGGACCACTGCCGACGACGACGGTCTGCCCGTCGCGGAGCGGGTGCTGTCGCTGGTGCAGGAGTTCCTGGCAGCGCCGGAGTTCGCGGAGTCCCGTCTCCTGGTGGTGACCCGGGGAGCCGTGGTCATCGACAGCGAGGGGGAGGGCGAGGGCGACGGCCGTGGTGTCGTGGACCCGTCCGCGGCAGCCGTATGGGGCCTGGTCCGCAGCGCCCAGTCGGAGAACCCGGGCCGCTTCGCCCTGCTCGACGTAGACGTGGACGTGGACGTGGACGCAGACGTAGATGCGGATGCGGACGTCGATGGGGACGTGGGCACCGGCGCCCTCGCGACGGAGGTCGGCAGGCTGCCGCAAGTACTCGTGCGCCGGGCCGTGGAGGAGTCCGACGAACCTCAACTCGCTTTGCGCGACGGGGCGTTGCTCGTGCCGCGTCTGACGCCCGCGGGTGCTCCCGAGGAACTCGTCCCGCCGGTCGGCACGCCCGTCTGGCGTCTCGGGACTTCGGGGACGGCGACTCTGGAGAACCTGTCGGTGATCGACGCCCCGGAGGCGCTCGCGCCGCTGGAGCCCGGCCAGGTGCGGATCGCGGTGCGGGCGGCGGGCATGAACTTCCGCGACGTGCTGATCGCGCTGGGCATGTACCCCGACAAGGGCACGTTCGCGGGGAGTGAGGGCGCCGGCCATGTGACGGAGGTCGGTCCCGGCGTCCCACATCTGGCGGTCGGCGACCGGGTGATGGGCCTGTTCGAGGGCGCGTTCGCCCCGCTGGCCGTCGCGGACGCCCGGATGGTCGTCCCGGTACCGGAGGGCTGGAGCCTGCGGGAGGCCGCGGCCGTGCCCGTGGTGTTCCTGACGGCCTGGTACGGGCTGGTGGACCTGGGACGGCTGCGGGCGGGCGAATCGCTGCTCATCCACGCCGGAACCGGCGGCGTGGGCATGGCCGCCACCCAGATCGCCCGCCACCTCGGCGCCGAGGTGTACGCCACCGCGAGCCCCGCCAAGCACGGTGTGCTCGACGGCATGGGCATCGACGCCGCCCACCGCGCCTCCTCCCGCGACCTCGGTTTCGAGGAGGTCCTGCGGCGGGCGACGGGCGGACGGGGCATGGACGTCGTACTCAACAGCCTGGCCGGAGACTTCACCGACGCCTCGCTGCGGCTGCTCGCCGAGGGCGGGCGCATGGTCGACATGGGCAAGACCGACAAGCGGGACCCCGACCAGGTCGCGGCCGACCACGCGGGCGCGTGGTACCGGGCGTTCGACCTGGTGCCGCACGCGGGTCCCGACCGGATCGGGGAAATGCTGGCGGAGATGGGCGAGCTGTTCGCCTCCGGGGTCCTGGCCCCGCTGCCCGTCAAGGCCTGGCCGCTGGGCAGGGCGCGTGAGGCGTTCCGGTTCATGAGCCAGGCCAGGCACACCGGCAAACTGGTCCTCGAGATCCCGCCCGCGCTCGACCCGGACGGCACGGTCCTGATCACGGGCGGCACCGGAGTCCTCGCCGCCGCGGTGGCCGAGCACCTGGTCGGGACGTGGGGCGTACGGCACCTGCTGCTGGCCGGCAGGCGCGGCGCCGAAGCACCCGGCAGCGCCGAACTCGCCGCCCGCCTGGCCGAGTGGGGCGCGCGGGTCACCTTCGCCGCTGTCGATGTCAGCGACCCGGACGCGGTCGCCGAGCTCGTCGGCGCGACGGATCCGGCGCACCCGCTGACCGGCGTGATCCACGCGGCCGGTGTGCTGGACGACGCCGTGGTCACCGCGCAGACCCCCGGCAGCCTGGCCCGGGTGTGGGCGCCGAAGGCCACCGCCGCGCGCCATCTGCACGAGGCGACCCGGGACATGAGGCTCGGCCTGTTCGTGGTGTTCTCCTCGGGGGCGGCCACCCTCGGCAGCCCGGGGCAGGCGAACTACGCGGCGGCGAACGCCTATTGCGACGCCCTCGTCCGGCAACGCCGCGCCGAGGGACTCGCGGGCCTCTCGATCGGCTGGGGCCTGTGGCAGACCGCGAGCGGTATGACCGGGCACCTGGGCGAGACGGACCTGGCGCGCATGAAGCGCACCGGCTTCACCCCGCTGACCACCGAAGGAGGTCTGGCCCTGCTCGACGCCGCACGCGCCCACGGCAGCCCGTGCCTGGTCGCGGTCGACCTCGACGCGCGCGTGGTCGCCGCACAGCCCGCCGCGTCCCGGCCCGCCCTGCTGCGCGGCCCGGCCACCGGGACGCCGGCCGGCCGGGGTGAACGGCGGACGGCGGACGCGGGCACCGCCGCCTCGGCGGAAGGTCTCGCCGCCCGGCTCGCCGGGCTGCCGGCCGCCGAACGGCGCCGCCTGCTCCTGGACCTCGTCCGGGGCAACGTCGCGAGCGTCCTCGGGCACGCCGGCCACGACGCCGTCCGCCCGGACACGTCGTTCAAGGAGCTCGGCTTCGACTCCCTGACCGCCGTGGAACTGCGCAACCGCCTGGCGGCGGCCACCGGTCTGAAGCTGCCCGCGGCCCTCGTCTTCGACTATCCGGAGTCCGCCACGCTCGTCGACCACCTCCTGGAGCGCCTGTCGCCCGACGGCGCCCCTCCGCCCCTCAAGGACGCGGCGGACCCGGTGCTCAGCGAACTCGGCAGGATCGAGTCCTCCCTGGACGCCCTCGCCCTGGACGAGGACGCGCGCGGCCGGGTCACCCGACGCCTCAACGCCCTGCTGTCGAAGCTCAACGGCGCCGCCGGCGGTGCCACGGCGGGCCCGGCGGACCTGGACGCGTTCGACGACGTCTCGGACGACGAGATGTTCGCGTTCATCGACCGGGAGCTGTGAGCCCCCGCCACTCCTCACCCGCCACCCGCCACCCGCCGCCCGCCGTGCGGCGCTGCCAGTCATCCGTCCGCCGTCCGCCGTCTGCCCGTGGTCCGCCCGTGGTCCGCCCGCCGTCCGCCTGTTCCGTTCGCCCGGTGCCCTTCACTGATGGAGAAGTGACGTTCGATGTCGAGTACTGAAGAAAAGCTTCGTCAGTATCTGAAGCGGGTCACGGTGGACCTCGGCCAGGCCCGGCGGCGGCTGCGCGAGGTGGAGGAGCGTTCCCAGGAGCCGATCGCCATCGTCTCCATGGCGTGCCGCTTCCCCGGCGACACCCGGACGCCCGAGGCACTGTGGGACCTGGTCGCCCGGGGCGGTGACGCCATCGGGGACTTCCCGGCCAACCGGGGCTGGGACCTGGAGAGCCTCTACCACCCGGACCCCGAGCACCCCGGCACCAGCTATGTGCGCCGCGGCGGTTTCCTGTACGACGCCCCCGACTTCGACGCCTCGTTCTTCGGGATCAGCCCGCGCGAGGCGCTCGCCATGGACCCCCAGCAGCGCGTCATGATGGAGACGGCCTGGCAGCTCCTGGAGCGGGCCGGCATCGACCCGGCCACGCTGAAGCTGACCCCCACCGGCGTCTACGTCGGCGCGGGCGTGCTCGGATTCGGCGGCGCGCAGCCCGACAAGGCGGTGGAGGGCCACCTCCTCACCGGCAACGCGCTGAGCGTCCTGTCCGGCCGTATCTCCTTCACCCTCGGTCTGGAAGGCCCGTCGGTGAGCGTCGACACGGCGTGCTCCTCCTCGCTGGTGGCGATGCACCTGGCCACGCAGGCGCTGCGGCAGGGCGAGTGCGACCTGGCCATGGCCGGCGGCGTGACGATCATGTCGACGCCCGGCGCGTTCACCGAGTTCTCCCGCCAGGGCGCGCTGTCCCCCGACGGACGCTCCAAGGCGTTCGCGGCCTCGGCCGACGGTACGGGTTTCTCCGAGGGCGCCGGCCTGATCCTCCTGGAGCGTCTCTCCGACGCCCGCCGCAACGGCCATGAGGTCCTCGCCGTGATCCGCGGCTCCGCCGTGAACCAGGACGGCGCGAGCAACGGCCTCACCGCCCCCAACGGCCCCTCCCAGGAACGCGTCATCCGCGCCGCCCTCGCCAACGCGGGCCTGGGCGCCGCCGAGGTCGACGCGGTCGAGGCGCACGGCACCGGAACCAGGCTCGGCGACCCGATCGAGGCGGGCGCCCTGCTCGCCACCTACGGCCGCGACCGGGACGAGGACCGGCCGCTGTGGCTCGGCTCGGTCAAGTCGAACATCGGCCACCCGCAGGGCGCCGCGGGCGTCGCGGGCGTCATCAAGATGGTGATGGCGCTCCAGCGTGAACTGCTGCCCGCCACCCTGTACGTCGACGAGCCCACCCCGCACGTCGACTGGTCCGAGGGCTCCGTCAAGCTGCTGACCGAACCGGTCCCGTGGACGCGCGGCGAACGCCCGCGCCGCGCCGGTGTGTCCGCCTTCGGCATGTCGGGGACGAACGCCCACGTGATCCTGGAGGAGGCGCCCGTACCGGAGTCCCCCCAGCAGGTCACCGAGCCCGCGTCGCCGCAGCCGCAGCCGCAGCCGCAGCCGCAGTCGGGGTCGGAGCCGGAGGGACGGCGGGACCCGCAGCCGCAGCCGGAGGAGCGGCGGGAGCCGGTCGCGGGCGGGGTGGTGCCGTGGATCCTCTCGGGCCGGGGCGAACAGGCACTGCGGGCCCAGGCCGCACAGCTGGCCGAGCACATGGGCGCCGAGCCGCGGCCGGGCTCACCCGCGGAGGTGGGGTGGTCGCTGACCACGACACGGTCGGTCTTCGAGAACCGCGCCGTGGTCGTGGGGAGCGACAGCGGGACGCTCCTCGACGGACTGCGCTCGCTGGCGGCGGGCGAGGCCTCGCCGGACGTGGTGACCGGAGCGGTCGGCGTCCCGGGCCCCGGCCCCGTCATGGTGTTCCCCGGCCAGGGCTCCCAGTGGGTGGGCATGGGCGCCAGGCTCCTCGACGAGTCCGCCGTGTTCGCGGCCCGGATCGCGGAGTGCGAACAGGCGCTGTCCCCGCACGTCGACTGGTCCCTGACCGACGTCCTGCGCGGGGACGGGAACGAACTGTCCCGCATCGACGTCATCCAGCCGGTGCTGTGGGCCGTGATGGTCGGGCTCGCCGCCGTCTGGGCCGACCAGGGCATCGAGCCCGCGGCGGTCGTCGGGCACTCGCAGGGCGAGATAGCCGCCGCGTGCGTCGTGGGCGCCATCACCCTGCAGGAGGCGGCGCGGCTCGTGGCCGTACGCAGCATCCTGCTGCGGCAACTGTCCGGGCAGGGGGCCATGGCCTCCCTGGGGATGGACCAGGAGCAGGCCGCCGAGCTGATCGACGGCCACCCGGGCGTGGTCGTCGCCGCCGTCAACGGGCCGTCCTCCACCGTCATCTCGGGCTCCCCCGACGGCATCGCCGCCGTCGTCGCCGACGCGCGGGAGCGGGGACTGCGCGCCCGCGCCGTCGGCTCGGACGTCGCGGGCCACGGACCGCAGCTGGACGCCATCATGGACCAGCTCACCGAAGGCCTCGCCGGCATCCGCCCCACGACCTCCGACGTCGCGTTCTACTCCACCGTCACCGCCGGGCACATCGCCGACACGACGGCCCTGGACTCCGCGTACTGGGTGACCAACGTGCGCCGGCAGGTCCGTTTCGCGGACACGATCGACGCTCTCCTCGCGGACGGCTACCGGCTGTTCATCGAGGCCAGCCCGCACCCCGTCCTCACCCTGGCGATGGAGGGGATCATCGAACGGGCGGACGTGCCCGCCACGGTGGTCCCCACCCTGCGCCGCGACCACGGAGACGCCACACAGGTCGCCCACGCCGCAGCCCAGGCGTTCGTGGCGGGCGCCGACGTCGACTGGCGGCGCTGGTTCCCCACCGGCCCCGCCCCCCGCACCGTCGACCTGCCCACCTACGCCTTCCAGCGCCGGCAGTTCTGGATCGCTCCCACCAGCGGGCGGGCCGGCGACCCCGCCGGACTCGGTCTCGCCGCGTCGGGACACCCGCTCCTGGGCGCCTCCGTGGGCCTCGCCGGCGGTGACGTGCACCTGCTGACCGGCCGGGTGTCGCGGCAGTCGGCCTCATGGCTCGACGACCACGTCGTCGCGGGCCACGCCCTCGTGCCCGGCGCCGCCCAGGTGGAGTGGGTGCTGCGGGCCGCCGACGAGGCGGGCTGCCCCGCCCTGGAGGAACTGACGCTGCAGACACCGCTCGTCCTGCCCGACTCCGGAGGCCTGCGCATCCAGGTCGTCGTGGACCCGGCCGACGCGCGCGGCCGGCGCGACGTCCAGGTGTTCTCCCGCCCCGATGACGACGACGCCTTCGCCCCGGCCCAGACCTGGACCTGCCACGCGACCGGCGTACTCGGCCCCGAGCCGACGGACGACGCGGCCGAGGCACTGGACGGCGCCTGGCCCCCCGCCGGAGCCGAACCGGCGGACCCCGACGACCTCTACACGCGAGCCGACCGGACCGGATACGGCTACGGTCCCGCGTTCCGTGGAGTGCGGGCACTGTGGCGCCACGGCGACGACGTCCTGGCCGAGGTGACCCTGCCCAAGGAAGCCGGCGACCCGGACGGCTTCGGTATCCACCCGGCCCTCCTCGACGCGGTCCTGCAGCCCGCCGCCCTGCTGCTGCCGCCCTCCGAAACCGCCCAGGTGTGGCTGCCGTTCGCATGGAACGACGTGGCGCTGCACGCCGTACGGGCCACGACGGTCCGGGTGCGCCTCACCCCGCTCGGCGAGAGCGTCGAGCAGGGCCTGCGGATCACCGTGGCCGACGCCGTGGGCGCCCCGGTGCTCACCGTCCGCGACCTGCGCTCCCGCCCGACCGACACCGGCCGGCTCGCCGCGGCCGCCGCCCGCGACCGGCACGGACTGTTCGACCTGGAGTGGGTCGCACCGGCCGACCCGGAGCGGGACGCCCGCGCGGACACGGCCGGCCCGTCGGCGGCCACCGGCGACGACGGCTGGGTGACCCTCGGCGCGGACGCCACGGGTGCCGCCGGCCTCGCGGAGCTCCTGGCGTCCGTCGAGGCCGGCGCTCCGGTGCCGCCGATGGTGGCCGCCCCCGTCGAGCCCGCCCCCGTCGAGCCCGCCCCCGGTGACGACGGCCTGGCCCTCGCCACCCGCGTCCTCGGCCTCGTACAGACCTGGCTCGCCTCGCCCCTGACCGAATCCCGCCTCGTGCTGGTGACGCGGGGCGCGGTGGCCTTCGACGACGGCGAGGGGCGCGGTCAGGGACACGGCGACGTGGACGTGGCGGCGGCGGCCGTCTGGGGCCTGGTCCGCAGCGCCCAGTCGGAGAACCCCGGCCGCTTCACGCTCGTCGACCTCGGCCCGGACGACACACTCGCCGCGGCCATGGCGGCGGCCCGCCCCGACGAACCCCAACTGGCCCTGCGCGGCGACGACATCCGCGTGCCCCGGCTCGTCCGGGCGCCGGCACAACCGGACGGAGAACCCGACGCGTCCGAAGGACCCCGAGGACCTCACGGGGCAGGAGAGGCAGCAGGGCTCGACCCCGACGGCACGGTCCTCATCACCGGCGGCACCGGCGCACTCGGCCGCCTGGTGGCGGAACACCTCGTACGGGAGTGGGGCGTACGCCACCTGCTGCTCGCCGGCCGGAACGGCGCCCAGGCACCGGGCGGCGAGGAACTCCACACCCGCCTCACCGAGTTGGGCGCCGACGTGTCGATCGCGGCCGCCGACGTCAGCGACGCCGGAGCGGTCGCCGGACTCCTTGCCTCGGTCGACCCGGCGCACCCGCTGACCGGTGTGATCCACGCCGCCGGTGTCCTGGACGACGCGGTGATCACCGCCCAGACCCCAGAAAGCCTGGCACGGGTGTGGGCGGCGAAGGCGACCGCCGCACGCCACCTGCACGAGGCGACCAGGGACCTCCCCCTCGGCCTCTTCATGGTGTTCTCCTCGGCCGCCGCCTCGCTCGGCAGCCCGGGGCAGGCCAACTACGCCGCGGCGAACGCCTACTGCGACGCGCTCGTCCAGCACCGCCGCGCCCGGGGACTCGCGGGCCTCTCGATCGCCTGGGGCCTGTGGCAGGCGACCAGCGGCATGACCGGCGAGCTGAGCCGGACGGACCTGGCACGCATCAAACGCACCGGGTTCACCGCCCTGACCGACGAGGGCGGCCTGGCCCTCCTCGACGCCGCCCGCGCCCGCGACCACGCGTACGTGGTCGCGGCCGACCTCGACCCGCGCGCCCTGACCGACGGCCTGTCCCCCCTGCTGCGCGCGCTCACCGCGCCCGCCACGCGCCGTCGCGTGGCCTCCGGGGGCCTCGCCGGCGGCGCACTGGCCGCCCGCCTGGCAGGCCTCGACGCGGACGGCCGCCTCAACCTCCTCACCGACGTCGTACGCGAGTACGTCGCGGCCGTCCTCGGTCACGGTTCGGCGGGCCAGGTGGGCGTCGACCTCGCCTTCAAGGATCTGGGCTTCGACTCGCTGACCGCGGTGGAACTGCGCAACCGGCTCTCCGCCGCCTGCGACCTGCGGCTGCCCGCCACCCTCGTCTTCGACCACCCCACCCCCCAGGCCCTCGCCGCCCACCTGGTGCACCGCCTGGCCGGCGCCTCGGCGCCCGCGCCCCTGCCCGCAGCCCCACGCCCCCGCCCCGCGACGGTCGACACCGGTGACCCGGTGGCGATCGTGGCCATGGCCTGCAAGTACCCGGGGGGTGTGACGTCGCCGGAGGAGTTGTGGGATC
>NZ_JBEXVL010000048.1:0-17549 GCF_040638805.1 Streptomyces sp. NPDC005925
CGAACCCGGATCAAGAAGAAGCTCCACACGCTCCCGAGCCGTCAGCTTCCCCTTGGCACGCTGCGCCTCGGTCGCCTTCTCACTCGGCCCGGCCATCGCCTGGGTGCGTATCGCGTGCAGCTCCGCCACGTGACCGCGTATGTCGGTCGGCTCGGTCGGCTGTGCCGTGGTTGCCGCTGGAGCAGTCGTCGTCACCATCTCTGGTCCCTTTCTGGGACAAGACCGAGGAGATCCCGCCCCGGTGCCACGGAGAACTTGATCAAACCGCCTGCACGGTTCTTCCTGTCTGTGGTGGAGGGTGTCGCGGTCGGCGGCCGGCTCACCGCCAGCTGCGGGGCGGCTCGTAGCTCTTGGGCCGCTTCCACCAGCTCCACCCGAGCGCTGGTGGCCGCTCGGGCTTCTCCTCCTGGACACGTGTCCGCAGGGCGAGCAACACCGCGGTGAGAGCTGCCAGTTCCTCTTCACTGGCGTGCCCGCGTTCCACCCGGAGCACGGCTTCTGCGCTCTCCATTCGGCCCGTCCCCTTTCCTCGCAACTCTGTGGGCCAGAGTCGATCAGGGCACTCGAGAAGCACTGAGGAATGGCTTGAGGCAAGGCATGAAAGCCTCAACGGCAAGAAGACCCGGGCCGGCAGATGACCTTGCCCGGTGAGGACCCCCCGCAAGGCGTCGTCCGAGGTCCAGCGGTCGGTGGCCGGAAGCGGTCGTCTCGCCCGCGAGATCGACCGGGTTCCAAGCGGAATTCACTGCTCCACAAAATGTGAAGACGGAGTGTCTCCTACCGCTAGAAAATAAACCGGTTGGTATGTATCTTCGCTGCCCTGAAGAACCGCTACAGCAACTATCACGCCAACGCCGCTCAGGGGGAACAGACATGTCTGCGAGCACGTTTCGTGTCGAGCGCGCGGTATCCGCCATTCGGCACACGCAGAGCGACGATCGCGCCCCGCACCGGGCCGTAGCACCTCGCTACCCCTCTCTGACCACAACGGTTCCCAAGGAGTTCGTCCACCGCGCGAGCATCGCCGAGGTGTTGCTCACCGGCTGGGAGCGCCGGGGCGAGCAGCACTTCACGGTGACCGCCCAGTGGCCGCGCCTGCACGGCTTTTTCGCCACCCTCGACGGCTACCACGATCCGCTCTTGGCAGCGGAGACGATACGCCAGGCGGGACTCCTGCTGGCGCACGCCGAATTCGGCGTCCCACTCGATCACAAGTTCCTCATGTGGGACCTGGCGGTCGACGTCAAGGCCGACGGGCTCCGCCTCGGTACCACGCCTGCGTCCGTGGTCATCGAGATCGCCTGTTCGGACATCAAACGCCGGGGCAAGAACCTTTCAGGGCTCCATCTCGACGCCGTGATCCACCGCGACGGGCAGCAGGTCGCGACCGGAGCGGCCAGCTTCACCTGCACCACCCCGGCCGTCTACCAGCGCATCCGTGCTCCCCGGATCGGGGACGGCGGGGTGAACCCGATCCCGCTGACGAGCCCCGTGGCACCGCAGAACGTCGGCCGCATCTCACCCACGGACGTCGTGCTGTCCCCGCTGCCGGACCCGGACCGGTGGCAGCTGAGGGTGGACACCAGGCATCCGGCGCTCTTCGACCACCCGGTCGATCACGTGCCGGGCATGGTGCTGTTGGAGGCCGCCCGCCAGGCCACCGTCGCCTTCCTGGGGCGGAACTGCCTGCCGGTGGGCATCACCAGCGAGTTCACCCGCTACGCGGAGCTCAACGCGCCGTGCGTGATCGAGGCGTGCGCCCTTCCCCCGTGCCCGCAGGGCAGGGAACGCGTGCTCGTGACCGGCCGGCAGGACGGCACCGTCCTGTTCACCTCGGCCGTCACCGTCGCACCCCCCGCGCCGTGAACGGACAGGTCACTGGACAAGTGAAGAGACGCCCCCGCTCCGGCAGGGCGTCTCTTCGAGTGGGAACTTGAGTCGCTTCAGTCGCTCCTCGCCTGCCGGGAACGCCGTGACCTCGACGTCTGCGCAACGTCGGGGAGCGGCTCACGGCAGGCGGGGGGCGGCTCCGCGCGTCTCAGACCGGCACCGGTGTCGGCTCGGGCACCGATTCGGGAAGCGCTTCACGGATGATCCGGGCTCCCCGGTCGGGGGCCACGTCCAGCCGCATGAGCACGGGCGGCGAGGCGATGGAGGGCAGCAGGTGTTTCAGCAGGACCGAGGCCCGGTGCTCGATGTCGTTCAGGCCGGTCTCCAACTGGGCGTAGAGCTGCACCCCGTTGAAGGAGCTGACCACCAGCTCGGCGACCTCACGGGGCACCACGTGTCCCAGGGTCTCCCCGCGCTGGTGGGCCTCGGTGAGCATGTCCGTCACCATGTCGACCCACAGCGGCCAGGCGCTGCCGTAGTGCCTGCGGCCGATGGGGTCGGCCGAGAGCCGGGCGCCGGCCCGCAGCAGGGGTTCGTGGACCAGCCGGTGGGCCACTGCCATGGCGGTGTCCACGACCTCCTGGAGCTTGATCTCCTGCTCGGGCAGCACCTGGTCCGTCTGGACCTCCAGCACCCCCTTGGCGAGCGCTTCCTTGGAGTCGAAGTGGAAGTACAGGGCGCCCTTGGTCACCCCGGCCGTCTTGAGGATGTCAGCGACCGTCGCAGCCGTGTAGCCGTGCTCCGCGAAGACAACCGCAGCGGCCTCCAGTACTGCGCGACGCGTCCTGACCGCACGTTCCTGCTGGGCCACTGAACCTCCCTCTCCTGGAACCGCATCCGCACCGCACGACCGGGAGTCGTACACACAGAGGGCCCAAAACAAACCGTCCAGAAGGTACCTTATCCTTATACTCCGGTAAAGGACAGCACCGGAGTTTGCCCATTGTTTCCCCTCTTCATCCCACGAAACGGGTACGACGGGAAAGGCACAAGTCCCCACTGCGCGGAACAACCGTGCTGGTCAGTCGACTCTACGGCTTTTCCGCGCCGCCGGACCGCGCGGCGGATGCCTCCCACGGGCGATCCGGCCACCTGCCGGGCAGGCCCCGGAAACCATCCACGGTGCAGGTTTTCCGGCCGGTTCCTCCAGGCGGTCCGGCCCCGCCCCGGCAGGGTTCAGGCCGACCCACAGACCGGCCCTCCGGACACTGCGGGGGCCGCGGCCGCGCCGCGCCACTGACGGCCCGCGGCGGCCTCGGCATCGACGATCCGCAGCAGCCGCTCGTCGATCTGTCCGAGCGAGTCCACCAGGTGCCGTACGCCGGCCCGGTGCATCAGCTCCCGCTGGAAGCTGTGCTCGTACGAGGTCGGGTGTCCGATGAAGGCCGCGCCCAGCTCCCGCGCGGCCTCGGCCACCCGCGCCACGTCGTCGATGAACAGCGCGTGGCAGGGCCGTACCCCGAAGACGTCCTCGGCGATCTCGCGTACGCCGGGCCGGAAGGCGTCGGTGCACACATAACCGGGCCCGTCGAAGTACCGCGCGCAGGAGCCCAGATGGTGGTCGAAGTGGCTGCGTCCGAGCCCGCCGTAGCAGATCAGGCGGGCGCCGGTGGCGCGAAGGCGGGCGAGCAGGGCGCCGGCGCCCTCCATGACCCGGACCGGATGGTCCACGAGGTAGGCGCTGCGCTCCCGGAAGTACGCCTCCACGACCTCCTCGGGCGTCCCCGGCAGCCCCGTGGCCGCCGCGGCCCGCAGCTGCGGCTGCGACAGCACCGCCCGCTCCAGTTCGGCGGTGTACTCCCCGCCGTGACGGACAACGAGCCGGTGGATGACCGGGCTGAAGGTGTCGTTCAGCAGGACCCCGTCGATGTTCACCGCGATCAGACGCAGATGCCGCAAGGCCATCACACAACCGCCTAACGTCGAGCCGCGCTGCCGGGGCGCGCGCCGCCTGAGGTGCCGGACAACGGCTCCGCGGCCACTCCCCCGGTCCACGAAAGCCTCACCCGTGACATTAAACCGGGCGTGCGGTTTCTTCAAGCATTATCCTCATCCCCTGACCGGCGCTGTCGGCAGGATCGCGGGCAAGGACACTGGACGGCGCCAGGAAGGTGCCGTCCACCGCTCGCAACTGGGGGTTTCGATGGGCAAGTTGAAGGACAGAACGGCTCTGGTCACCGGCGGCGGGAGGGGCATCGGCCGGGCCATCGCGCGGCGCCTCGCGGCGGACGGCGCGCTCGTCGCCGTGCACTACGGCAGCGACGAGGCCTCGGCCCACGAGACCGTCGCGATGATCACCGGCGACGGCGGGCGCGCCTTCGCCCTGCACGGGCCGCTCGGCGTACCCGACGACGTACACACGGTGTACGAGCGGCTCGACGCCGGCCTACGGGGGCTGGGCGAGCCCGTGGCGCTGGACATCCTGGTCAACAACGCCGGCTTCAACGTGCGCGGCACAGTGGCGGAGGTGACTCCACAGGACTTCGACCGGCTCATGGCCGTCCACGCCCGGGCGCCGCTGTTCCTCGTGCAGGAGGGGCTGGGGCGGCTGCGCGACGGCGGCCGCGTCATCAACATCAGCTCCGCGGCGACCCGGGTGGCCCTGCCGTCCTCACTGGCGTACTCGATGGCCAAGGGTGCGCTGGAGGCGTTCACGCGCACGCTCGCCAAGGAGCTGGGCCCGCGGCAGATCACGGTGAACTGTGTGGCGCCGGGCTACGTCATGACGGACCTGAACCGGCGGCGCTGGGCCACGCCGGAGGCGGAGGCGGAGCATGCCGCGTACTCGGTGTTCGGCAGGATGGGGCAGCCGGCCGACATCGCGGACGTCGTGGCGTTCCTCGCCTCGCAGGACTCCCGCTGGGTGACGGGGCAGTGCCTCGACGCCTCCGGCGGCACGGGCCTGTAGGGGCCCTCTGCCGCCGTACGGGTCACAGCGGCAGGGTGATGTCCAGTTCGGTCACCGCGGAGGACGGCGGGCCGCCCCAGGAGCGCTGTGTCTTGCGGCCCTTGGCCCCGGGGGCGAGGGTGCGCGGGTCCACGGCCTCCGCGGGCGCTCCCGTGGCGTACAGGCCCTCGGGATCGGTGTCGCGGTCGTGGGGCAGCAGCCAGAAGACGCGGCGGCGGAAGGTGCCCGAGGAGCGGGACGGCTTGGCCTCGGGTCCGAGCAGCGCGTAGCCGACCATGCGGCCGTCGCGATGGTAGGCGGGACGGCTGCGGCGCGTCGGCAGCCGGTCGAGGCTCTGGCGTACGTAGTCCAGCTTGCTGATGTCCTCGAGCCAGACGAAGTCGACCTCGTGGACGATTTCGTCCTCTGCGATGAGGGCACTCATGCTGTCTCCTCGTCGGCGACCAGTCCGATGCCCGGGTAGTACTTGCGCTGGTTGGACAGGATCATCTCCTTGGGCGACTCCAGTCCCACCACCTCGCGAACGCGTGCCGCGAACGCCCGGGACGACACGGCCGGGGCGCCTTCATTCTGACACCAGGTCTTATAGGCCGCGTAGAGGCGGGCCTGTTCCGCCCTCGAACCGGGCGCCATCCGGCAGCATTCGCTCAGGAACCGCCCGGTGTAGTCCTCGGTCTCGGCGTAGGCGTTGGTGGCGATCCGGACGCGCTCGGGGCCGGTGAGGTCCTTCTCCCCCGCCAGGTAGCGGCGGGCGCCCGTGATCAGCCAGTTGAGGATGCCGGGGCCCTCCTCGTTGACAAGGATGTCCGCCAGGTTGTCGATCTTGTGGTCGTCTGGCACGACCCGCTCGAACGGGATCAGCCGCATCCGGCGCCAGAACGCGAAGCCGCCGGTGCCCACTTCGGGCCGGTGGTTGCCCAGCAGCCACAGCTTGTGCGTGGGCCGGAAACTGAAGAAGTCCTGCCGCATCCGGCGGGCCTTGATGCGGTCACCGCCGGTCAGGAGCTTGACCCGGGCCTCGTCGAAGCGGTCACCCGGCTTGACCTCGTTGCACACGATGACGCGGCGCCCGTGCAGCTCGGCCAGGTCGGTGGGGTGCCCCTCGTAGGGGCGGGCCATCAAGAAGCCGGGCGGGGCGGCGTCGGCATAGTCGCCGACCAGCTTCATGACCACGTCCAGCAGTACGGACTTGCCGTTCTTCCCGGAGCCGAACAGGAACGGCAGGACCTGGGCGCCCACGTCGCCGGTGATGGAGTAGCCCAGCAGCAGGTGCAGGAACTCGATCATCTGTGCGCCCTCGGGTCCGTCGCCGAAGGTATCGGTGAGGAAGCGGTCCCAGCGGGGGGTGGGCATCGCCTGGGCGGCCACGGTGGTGCAGCGGGCGTGGAAGTCCTTGTTCGGGTCGGGTCTGTGCAGGTGTCCGGTGCGCAGGTCGACGACGCCGCCGGGGGTGCACAGGGCGTAGGGGTCGGCGTCCAGCTGGGAGGCGTTGAGCACCATGCCGGGCGCGGATTTCGCCTGCATGAGCATCGCGTTCATGCCGCTGGTGCTCAGCGCCCGGCGGCGGTGCTGCTGCAGCGCGGTGGCGCTGTGCACCCCGCGCGGGTCACTGGTGGCGATCGACTCCGCCAGGTCGCCGGCCGCCCACAGCACGGTCTCGTCCTCGTCGATCTGCCAGCGGGTGCTGTCCCAGCGGAACCAGCCGAGGCCGGGCACGTGCCGGTACTCGTTGGAGTAGAACTTCACGAAGAGCTTGGCGTTGCCCCGGTCGCTGAGCGTGTCGGGCAGCAGCGCGTCGGAGGAGGCCCCGTTCGCACTCGTGCTGCGCGCCTGCCTGGGCGAGGGCAGCGCGACGGGCTGGGCGAGGATCTGCGCGGCGACCGCCTTGGCGTCGAAGCGGAACAGGGCCTGGTCGTCGGAGGACATCAACGGCCTCCTGAAGGCGTACGTGCGGCGGGCGCGAGCTTTCGTGAGCAGGTGAGTGACCCCCGCAGCTCAGAAGCCATGCGCACCCCCCACCAGCGACCGAAGCGACTGAGCGACCGACACAGACTAGCGAAGCTTGAGTGCACCACAGTGACTCATGAGAGACAAACATTCGACACACAGGGGAAGACAGCGACCGAAGCGCTGAACACCCAGCTACTGAAGCCTCTTTGGTCGCTTACTCAGCCGCTCGAAGAAACCGCAGGTCAAAGCACATAAGAGACCCCTAACAGCGACTGAAGCGACTCAAGGCGTCTATCTATGACGCACACACGCACACACGAATGTCTTCATATACCCGGTCGCTGAGTCGCTTGAGTCGCTGTCACCTACCCGAAAAGGCTCTGACCTGCGGTTTTCTGGCCAGAGCCGGGAGCTACTGAAGAGATGTTCCGTCGCTGAGGTTCAGTCGCTGCGCCGTTGGCGGGTCCAGACACAGCGACCGAACAGCGACTGAAGGAGAGTCACCGGCGTTTCACCCGGCGGTGTGACGCGCCGGGAGCACCTCAAGTCGCCCTGTGGCCGGGCTGGATGCGGTGCTCCCGGCCACAGGGCCGGCCTGGGTCAACGACGGGTGCCGGTCGCGGTGGCAGGGCCGCGCTGAGACCGGGGCGTCTTCTCCCCGACCTTGCGGACGTCGACAGTGCGCGGGTCGACGGCCTCGCCCGGGGCACCCTCCTGGTACAGGCCCTCGGGCTGGGTGTCGCGGTCGTGCGGCAGCAGGAAGAACACCCGGCGCCGGTACAGGCCGCTGTCGGGGTCGGCCTCGGCGTGGTCGTCGAGCTCGGCGTAGCCCACCATGCGGCCGTCGCGGGCGTAGCGGGGCTTGTTGCGGCGCCGGGGCGTCTTGTCGAGGGCCTGGCGGACGTAGTCGAGGTTCTCGGGGTCTTCCAGCCACACCACGTGTGCCTCGTGGGTGAGATCGCCCTCGGTCAGTAGCGAGCTCATGGCTGCTGCCCCTCCTTCGTGTGCCGGGCCGGACGGCGGTCCGCCTCGTGGTGTCGTGTGCCGTCTGCTGCGGGGCCCGGCGCCGCGGCTTCATGGTAGGCCGGTCGGTGGCGGGTGGGTAGGTGCGCCCGGCCGGTCCAGGCGCCCCGGTGACCACCAGACGGACTGGGGTGACGTTTCGTCAGTCGGTTCATGAGTGGGTGTCCAGCAGGGCGAGACCGGGGTAGTACTTACGGCCGTTGGATTTGATCATGTCGGCGGGCGAGGCGAGCCCGACCTCCTGCCGGACCCGGGTGGCGAACGCGCGCGCCCCGGCCGGGCGGATGCCCTCCCCCGCGCTGCACCAGGCGGCGTACGCGGTGTAGAGCAGGCCCTGCTCGACGCGCAGGTCGTGCTGCGCCTCGACGTCGCGGCTGCAGCACTCGGCCAGGAAACGGCCGATGTGGTCCTCGGTGTTGGCGTACGCGGTCGTCGCGATGCGGACGCGGTCGGGGCCTTCGAGGCTGTCGCGCGTGATGAGGTAGCGGCGGGCGCCGTCGATCAGCCACTGCAGGATGCCGGGGCCCTCGTCACGGACGAGTTCGAAGGCCAGGTTGTCGATCTTGCGGTGGTCGGGGACGGTCCGCTCGAAGGGCAGCAGCCGGATACGGCGCCAGAAGGCGAAGCCTCCGGTGGTGACCTCGGGCCGGTGGTTGCCCAGCAGCCACAGGTGGTGGGTGGGGGTGAAGGAGAAGTAGTCCTGCCGCATCCGGCGCGCCTTGATCTTGTCGCCACCCGTCAGCAGCCGTACGCGTGCCTCGTCGAACTTGTCGTTGGGCTTGAGCTCACTGCAGACGATGAGGCGGCGGCCGTGCAGCTCGGTCAGCTCGGTGGAGTGTTCGGAGAACGCGCCGCGGTCCATGAGGAAGCCGGGCGGGGCGGCGTCCGCGTAGTCCCCCAGAATCTGGATCATCGTGTCGAGCAGGACGCTCTTGCCGTTCTTGCCGTGCCCGTGGAGGAACGGCAAGACCTGGGCGCCGACGTCTCCGGTGATGGAGTACCCCAGCAGCAGGTGCAGGAAGTCGATCATCTCCCGGCCTTCGGCGTCGTCGCCGAAGGTGTCGCCGAGGAAGCGGTGCCAGCGTGGCGTCTCGCACGGCTGCGGAGCGACGCTGGTGGCCCGCGAGTGGAAGTCCCGGGTGGGGTCCGGCTTGCGCAGCAGCCCGGTGTGCAGGTCGACGACACCGGCCGGAGTGCACAGCGCGTACGGGTCGCCGTCGAGCGTGTCGGGGTCCACGGAGAGGTCCGGCGAGGCCTTCGCCTGCGTCAGGAGGGCTTTCATGCCGGTGGTGGACAGCGTGCGCCGCTTGTGACGCTGCAGCTCACGGTCGCCGAAGACGCCCCGCGGGTCGCTGTCCGGCATCTCCTCGGCCATCTCGCCCGCGGCCCACAGCGCCGCCTTCTCCCCGCCGGTGCGTTTCCAGCGGTAGCCGTCCCAGGAGAACCACCCCAGGCCCTCCACGTGACGGAACTGGTCCCGGTAGAGCCTGACGAACAGCTTGGCGTTGCCACGGTCGCTCAGGGTGCTGGGCAGCGGCGCCGGCAACGCCCAGGACGGTGGGTCGCCCGGCGAGGCGTGCGCCTGGAGGGGCAGCACGGCCGGACCGGACGCCACCGCCTGGTCGAGATCCAGCATCTGCTGAGCGGCGGCGCTGGCGTCGAAGCGCGGGGTTTCGGCGCTGCTCATGAACGTCCTTTGAGGTGGAACGGGCGGGCGGACCCTGCGGCCAGGGCGTCGTCGATGATGCGTTCGTTACGGGCGTGCTGCCGGGGACGCGCCGCGAAGGCCGCCGCACGGAGCAGAGTGCGCGCGCCGTCCTCGTCGAGGTGCCCGGCTGCGGCGAGCCCTCCGGCCGTGTACGCGGCCTTGTTGAGCTTCTCGGTGAACGCCGCGCCCTCCGGCGTGCCGGCGCACGCGCCGACGTCGGCGAGCAGCGGTTCGAGGACCCGTAGGCCGTCGGTGGGCGGCAGCCCCGGGCGGCGCACGCGAGGGACTGGGCCGCGAGCGGGCGGCGGCTGGACCAGATGGCCGGTGCGTACGAGTTCGGCTCCGAGCCACTCCGGCAGCGGGGCGGGCAGCCGCACGGGCCCCTCCCGGCGGTAAGCGCCCTGCGCGGTACGGGTGGTGGGCGCCACGATGTAGCCGCCGTCGGCCCGCACGTCGACCTGCCACGCGAGCGCGACCTTGGAGCTGGAACCGGTCGAGCAGCGGAACCGGGTCGCCGGGTGTGGATTGCGGTACCAGACGTGCAGGCCCCCCGACGGCGTACGTACGCGCAAGGTGCCGGTGTCGTCGGCCGGGCTGGGCTGCCCGCGCAGCGCGGCGAGGAGTGCGAGGGTGTCGAAGCCCGATGCGAGCCCCCGCAGGTTCACCGAGTCGTGGATGGGGATGCCGGGCAGCAGGCGGTTGCGGTCGGGCACCTGCGCGGAGTGCGCGTCGATGTCGATGACGACCAGGTCCGCTCCCCCGCACGCGATGCCGACGCCCCGCGCCGGGGTGTGCGACCACCAGCTGTCGATCCGGGCGACGTCGGTGGTGGCGGCGTGGAAACCGTGGCACGGCCTGCCGGCGGGCAGGCAGGCGCATCCGCCGGGCTGATGCCGCTGGTCCCTGCACTCGGGGCAGTTGGCGACGGGGGTCTTGCGGCCTGGGGCGAGGGGATGCACCGGCCACCCCTGCTCCGCACACCAGCGAGCCACGGCATGGGGCGCCGCAGGCCGCGCGGGGGCTGCGGACTCACTCGTCACACCGGGGCCGGGCAAGCGTCTGTCCTTCTTCGGGGAGGGACCGTAGGGACTGGAGGGACCGTATTTCGGAAGAGAGTCTAGGACCCGGCACCGACACAGCGGCAGCAGCGTCCCCGCGTGGCGGTTCATCAGTCCTTCGGTCCCTACCGTCCCTTGAGCCCCTCCCGAGCTGGATCGGGCACACAAGGGTCCAAGAAGTCCCGTCAGAGACCCAAACACCGGGGACCGGGACCGGAACGAGGGACCAAACCGTCCGTCCGTCCCTTGCGTCCCTCCCTTCAGTCCCTGCCTGTTTGAGCAGGTCAGACGGCATACGCGGCCTCCGGAAGGGACTGAAGGGACTCAAACTCGCCATTATGAGCTAGCTATGTATATAAGGCTTACAAGATGTACGCGTACACATACGCGCGCACGCTAAAGCCTTATAACCCCGAAGTTAAGTCCCTTCGGTCCCTTATCGGGCACCCAAAACCCATCTGACCTGCGCTTTTGGCAGGGACTGAAGCCCAGGGACCGAAGAACGCCAGACCCTTCTGTTCAGTCCCTGACCCCCAGTCCCTCAGGCCGCTTCTTCCTGGTCCCGGGCGAAGTGCGTGGTCCCGCCCGGACGTCGGCGGTCCTCGAGCCTCGGATCCACCTATTACGGCGTAATAGCCCTGCCGCCACGCCCGCCGGTCCGACGCCCTGGGGAACCCGACCTATTACGCCGTAATAGCCGACAGCACACTGACGCCCCACCAGAACCTGCTTGCTAACGTGTCACAGTCTCAAAGGATCAAAGACGTTAGTAAGGTGTCCCCATGAACGCGCCAGCCACCCCCAGCGACCGCGAGAAGGTCGTCTCCAAACTGCCGGGATGGCTCCGGCAGAACCTCAAGATCAGAGCCGCTCAACACGGCATCGAGATCCAGGCCGCCGTAGAACAAGGCATCAGGGACTGGTGCGGCCTGGCATCCGCCACCGCCACCGTCGACACCTCCGGCGCCGACTCCTTCTCCACCTTCCTGCCCCCCGGCCAGTGGGAGGAGTTCCGCCAGGTCACCACCGACCGACGCGTCTCCCTCATCCAGGGCCTCGCCCAATCCGTCCAGCTGTGGCTCGACTCCACCCCCGCGCCGGACATCGACCGCCCCGAAATCACCCGCCGCATCATCGTCTGCAACCAGAAGGGCGGCGTCGGCAAGACAGCCATCACCGCCGGCCTCGGCGAAGCACTCTCCGAAGACCCCAACACCCTCCACACCGTCCAGGTCTCCAAGGCACTCGCCAAAGCCCTGCGCGCCAGCGACACCCACCCCGACAGCGAAACGACCCCCGACCCCCTCGACGTCGAAAGCCTCCCCGGCCTCGGACTGCGGGTCCTCCTGGTCGACTTCGACCCCCAGTGCCACCTCACCAACCAACTCGGCGCCGCGCCCCTCCCCCTCAACGGCGACAGCCTCACCAACCACATGGCAGGCGACCCCAAGGGCGACCTCCGCGACCTCATCGTCTCCATCGACGACGCCACCTTCGGCGGCCGCCTCCACCTCCTGCCCGCCTGCAACGACGCCTTCCTCCTCGACGTACGCCTCTCCGCCGTACGCGCACGAGAAGCAGCCCTGGAACGCGCCCTGGCCCCCCTGGAGCCCTATTACGACGTAATACTCGTCGACTGCCCGCCCAGCCTCGGCCTGAGCATGGACGCCGCCGCCTACTACGGCCGGCGCCGCGACGGCGAGAAGCCCGGCCAGTCCGGAGCCCTCATCGTCGTCCAGGCGGAAGACAGCTCCGCCGACGCCTACGAACTCCTCACCACCCAGATCGACGACCTGCGCAGCGACCTCCAGGTCGACATCGACTACCTCGGCATCGTCGTCAACCTCTACGACTCCCGCCGCGGCTTCATCGCCACCTCCTCACTCCAGGGGTGGGTCGACATAAAGGACCCCCGCGTCGTCGGCCTCATCGGCGACCTCAAGGAACAGAAGGAAGCCGTCCGTGTGAAGCAGCCCCTGCTGTCGTACGCCCCCAAATCGCAGCAGTCGATCGGCATGCGCGCACTGGCCAGGGAGATCGCATGAGCAAGGCCGACCAGCTGGGCGCCGGCCGCTTCGGCGGCGCCGTACGACCCGTCAGCGCCCGCAGACAAGCCGTCGCCGCCGCCACCGGCGTTCCCACCGACGGCATCGCACCCCCCACCGAACTCCCCCCGCACCGCATCAGCCTCAACCCCGACAACCCCCGCTCCAGCCTCGGCGACCTCACCGACCTCACCGGAAGCCTGACGACCCACGGCCAGAAACAAGCGATCACGGTGATGAACCGCGACGCCTACACCAAGGCCAACCCCGAGCGCGAAACCGACCTCGAACCCGACACCACCCACGTTGTCATCGACGGCAGCAGCCGCCTCGCCGCCGCCCGCGAAGCCGGCCTCCCCACCATCAAGGTGATGGTCAGCGACGACCAGGGAGCCACCTCCGAAGAACTCCTCGAATCAGCCCTCGTCGCCAACATCCACCGCCAGGACCTCGACGAACTGGACGAAGCCCGCGCCCTGCAACGCCTCCTCGCCATCCACGGCAGCCAGACCGCCCTCGCCAAACGGCTCCACCGCTCCCAGGGCTGGGTCTCCCAACGCCTCGCCCTCCTCAACCTCACCCCCCAACTGCAGGCCCGCATCGGCCAGGACCCCGTCGACCTCCTCCGCGCCGTCGGCAGCAAACCCCACGAACAGCAGGAAGCCGCCCTCGAAGAACTGAAGGCAGCCCGAGCCGACAAGACAGCCGCACACCAGGCAAGCAAGCGCAAGAAGCCCTCCCTCCCTGAGGAGGAGCCCACCTATTACGACGTAATAGAGGAACCCGAACAGCCCCGGACGCCAACCCGAGACACCCCACCCTCTGAAGCCGTCCCGGAACCACGCACCAGCAGCACCCCGAACACCAAGCCCCAAGCGCTCCCCCGGCTCCCGTACGACGACGGCGTCTTCATCGCCATGCACCTCATCCGAAAGATGAGCCCCCCAGAGTTCGCAAAGATGCTGGCCATCCTCAACGACCACCAAAACCAGCGGGACTCCACCACGACGACCCCCGATCAGTGACCGCCCCGCCACCAACTTCCCGGAGATGTTTTACGGCGGAAGGGTCTCGATCACGCGCAGAGCGCCGTAGGTCCGATCGGTTGTGCCGCTGGCCGGCTCGTGACTTCAAGGTCGCCCTCTACCGGACAAGTGACTCTTCCGAGGGCGCATGAACAAGGTTGCCAGCGTCTGAGCTTGAAGAAAGTCTGTAGTGCCCACAGTAGACATTGCCCTCGGAGGAGGTTAATGTTTTCTCCGTAGCCAAGAAGTCGAAGGGCACGGCAGAGACGAACTGGCGTGCAAGAGGTGTGGCCCGGCAGTGGAGCGGCGGAGCCGGAAGTGATGGGTTCCGCTCCTGACTGCCGGGCCCAGTGGCCCAAGGGGCCACACAGCAGTACCGCACAACCCAGCAGTACAGACGGATTGAACCGAAGAGGTAAGGAGCAGAACGCCATCAGGATCGCCCGGGCGAGAAGAACCGCCCGGGTACCGCAGGCCCCGGATTGGAAGGTGGTCCCCGGTCACGCATCCGCGATCCCCGCAGCCCCGCCCTCCCAGGCGGACCTGCGGACACAGAAGGCCGGCACACGCAGCCGGTAGATGGTGTTGAAAGCTCGGGGCCCGGGCGCCAGTCGGCGCCCGGGCCCCCCGACGCGTCCCCCGGAAGAAGAGGTCTATGCCCCCTCGCAGTACCCGCCCCGACATCCCTCTCGACGACGACGACTACCCCGCCTACACCATGGGCCGGGCCGCCGACATGCTCGGCACCACCCCCGCCTTTCTCCGCGCCCTGGGCGACCACCGCCTGATCACCCCCCTGCGCTCCGACGGCGGCCACCGCCGCTACTCCCGCTACCAGCTGCGCATCGCCGCCCGCGCCCGCGAACTCGTCGACCAGGGCACCCCGATCGAAGCCGCCTGCCGCATCGTCATCCTCGAAGATCAACTCGAGGAAGCTCAGCGAATCAACGAGGAGCTCCGCGAGGCCCACAGCACCGGACAGCATCCGACGACCTCGGCCTGACCGACTTTGCGTACTCCTCGCAGCAGCGCGGCGCCATCGGATCGGGGCTCCGCGCAGCCTCGCCGGAACACGGCCTGCCAGGGCGGGGAAGGAGCCTGGTGGGCAGGACCGGCGCAGAAACGGACGAACCCACCGGGCCGATGATCAATGCTGGGCAGTTGCAGCACGCCCACTTCGCCCCGGCCTCCCAAGCGCAGGAAGCAGACGTGTCGGCGCCCTACGGCCACCACGATCCGCTGGCGCGCTGGAGGAGCCGGCCCAAGATGCCGGCGGTCGTAGCCGCCCCCATGAGTTCCTGCACTCAGGCGCAGCTCGCAGCCGCGGTCCGGACAGCGTTCAGCGCGCTGTCGTGACGTCGGGAGCGAGACGACCCCCGATGACCGCATACACGCTGCAGACCCACGCCGACGCGCCGGAAAGAAGCAGAGCGGGGACGCAAGCCCATCACGGGCGCGCGTCCCCGCTCTGCCGTTGAGCTGAAACCCAGCACTAGAGCTTTCATAGCCGTTTCACATTATATGGGCGTTTATTCTCTGTTACGCCACGGAAACCGTAGGCCATGACAATCGAACGCAATCCTCAAGTCGACGACGATGAAGACGGACCGCCCCTGCCCCGCGGTGGCGCCACCACGTCCGAATCCCGCGCCGAAGCCCAGGCCCGGTTGGACGAGATCCACCAGTACCTCCGCGATCAGTACGCCCGGCGCGAGATCGTCGCAAGCACAGTGACCGAGGGCGGCACCAGACTCGACTGGGTGCCCATCGAATCGCAACCGACCGACGACGGTCACATCGCCGAGCCACCGAGCGAGAACCGCCCTTTCGAACGGGCTGAGGGCGACCGGCCCGCCGAGCCCACCCGTTTCGAGCTGGAGCACCCCCATGCCGAGCTGGGTCCGCCCGGCACGGTGCCCCTCCTGCGCCTTCCCGTGGAGAAAATCACACCCGATGTCGGGCTGAACGACTGGCTGGCCAAGGACCCCTACGCCACCACCATCACCCCGACTGGCGAGCTGACCACCCGGGCCGCCACGGCCCACAAGTACGGCTCCAGCGCCCAATCGGTGACGGCATACGGCACGTCGGGAAACATCAACGTCTGGCCCACCTTCGTGGAGTACAGCGACGAGTTCTCCCTCGGCCAGCTCAACCTGACCCGGGGCAGTGGCACGGGCCAGCAAACAGTCGAGGTTGGCCACCAGGTCTACAAAGACCTCTACGGCGACTGGGTGCCGCATCTCTTCATCTTCTACACCACCAACGGGTACACCCAGAGCGGTGACAACCTGGGTGGCTACAACCAGAACGTGTCGGGCTGGGTCCAGGTCTCCAACACCCTCTTCCCGGGAGCCCTCTCCAGCCCCTTGAGCACGTTCGGCGGAACCCAGTACCAGATGGGGCTGAAAGTCCAGCTCTGGCTGGGTAACTGGTGGATCCAGGTCAACGGCGTCTGGATGGGGTACTATCCGGCCACCCTGTTCAACAGCAGCGGTCTGCGTTCCCAGGCGGACGCCGTGCTCTGGTACGGCGAAGTCGTGGACACCGGCAACGACCCGGCCACCACCCGCACGGACATGGGCAGCGGGCGCTGGCCCTATCAGGGCTGGCAGCAGTGCGCGTACATGAACAACCTCCTGTACCAGTCGGACACCCTCGGCACCATGCTGCCCTACCGCGGCTTGGCGTGGTCGTCCCATCCGAACTGCTACACGCTCGAAGACCACTTCGCCAGTGAGGATCCGTCATGGGGGTCGTACTGCTGGTGGGGCGGCAGCGGAAGGAACAGCTCGTGCCCGTAGCGGGCCCACCGCCGGACGACCTGCCGGACGTACTGCCATGCCGGGATGACCCCGACTGCGAGTGCGTACGCGTCGGATCGCCGGCGCACGGCGGCGGTATGCCCGTCGCGCAGCCGCCGCCCGGCGGCGTGCCGCCCCGCCACGGAGAAAACCTCTGCCCACCCGGGTACGTTCCCCGCCATCGGCGTCCCAGCACGGACACCGTGTACGAGGAAGGGGGAAAGCGGGTCAGCCGTCCAGGGCAACCGGAACGGAACCCGGCGTCCGGAACGCCAAGTCAGGGAACGAGCCCGGGACGGGACCAGCAGTGAGAAAGCCTTCGGTCCCCGCCTTGGGAACGAGTCCTCCGCGTCTGCCCGGCCGGGAAAGCGGACGCCGGCGGGGCCGTGCACGCGAGCGAGCCGGGCAGTGTGATGCCGTGATGCCTGCGTCCTGAACTCTCAGATGCACGCCAAGCGCGCGACAGGATATTCCCAGTAATCCATGCACGCCCCCAGCGCCTCCGTGCGCCACAGCATCCAGCGGTTATCGTTCCCCCCGGAGGAGATCTCTATAAGAGACATTTCCTTCTTTGCTCCGGAAAGGGGCTTTCTATGACCCTCACTGAAGCGGACTCCCAATCGCTGAAGGCTGCACTCGCAGCCGTCCAGGCAGCGACCTGGCACGTCCTCACCTTCCCCACCCCGCTGGACGCGGTGAACTTCGTCAATCGGCCTCCTGCCCAAGGCGCCGGACAAGTCGCTTTCTCCTATCGGCCGGACGGGCAAGTGGACCTGATGTTCTTCCTGTGAGACCGGGCCGTAGGTTCCTCTCCGCGCGGCGACCGTCGCTGCGCGGAGAGGAACAGCATTCACAGGGCCGCGCTGGCACCTGTTCAGTAAGAGATTTCCCAAAGACGCGAGCTTTTCCTGTAGTTGCGCTTTTTAGGAATCCGCGGAGCGGATTCAGCGTCACGGAGTGACGCAGCGTCAGTTCAGTTGCGGAGCAAGTGAAGTTCGGCGGCGGAGCCCGCCGAGAGGTGGCCGCGGAGCGGCCGGGTGGCTTCCGGCCCGTAGGGCCGGCGCGTCGTGCCTGCGGAGCAGGCCGCGCGAGATCGGAACAGCGGGGGGGAGGGAAAGAGGGTGGGGCGGCGTGGGTA
>NZ_JBEXVL010000049.1:0-16885 GCF_040638805.1 Streptomyces sp. NPDC005925
AATCCACACCAGGCCAGAAGGCCCTCACCCATTTCAAGATCGGTCAGCCGTGAGCCCTGTCACCGTCCACAACCTCCCGGGACAGAACAGCTAGAAGAGATGGATCGCCAGGTGCCCCAGCGGCAGTCCCAGCTGCCAGGCCGGGGTCCACACCTGCGGCCCGTCCTCCTCGCCGGCGACGGGGACACCGCCCGGCACCGCGTTCAGGTCGGGCGCGAGCAGCTCGGTCTCCTGCAGCCAGCGCCAGGCCTCCTCGGCCAGCGCCAGATCCGGCGCGGGACGCCCCGAGGCGGCGGCGTCGGCGGCGAGACCGGCCAACTGCTCACGCACCCACTCCTGCCACGGCTGGTCGTACGCCGTCAGCGACAGCCAGGTCTCCAGCTGGGTGACGACACGGATGCCGGACAGCTCGCCCTCCGTGTCGGACAGGAAGACGGTCAGCGCCAGCGCGTCCCGGCCCGCGCGGAACTCGAAGGACGTCGGCGGCATCAGGTCGCCGCTGCGCAGCAGCTCGTCGGCGATGTACTCGGCATACAACCAGGCCATGGGGACGGTCAGTTCACCGTCCGTGCTCTCTCGGCCTCTGTGCTGCATTCCTTCCTGCCTTCCTCCGGTGCGTGCGCGTAAGCCCCAGCCGGTCCCCGGTCCGGAACACGGACGAGAACAGCCGATTACTCAACCGGGGTCCTCAGCAAGGCGCTTTACGGAGGTTTGACTCGGCGGCCAGTTTCACCGCAGGTCGGTCGCGTATCCGGGAAGCACCCGGCGCAGGGCGCGCAGCGCGTAGTACGCGCGGGATTTCACCGTACCGGGCGGAATACCCAGGGCCTTCGCCGCTTCCGCCACACTCGCCCCGTGGAAGTACACGAGCACCAGTACGTCACGGTGCTCGGGAGTGAGAGTCTTCACAGCCTTCCGTACGTCCAGTGTCGCCACGGCCCGCTCGGCGTGGTCGGCGCAGACCCGGGCGTTCTCCAGGACCGCGTCGCCGACCTCGGGCGGACGCGCCTGCCGGGCGCGCCGCGCGTCGATCGCGAGCCGCCTGCCCACCGTCAGCAGCCAGGGGCGTACGGATTCGAAGTTGTCGGCGCGCAGGGCCTCGGGGTGCTGCCAGGCGCGCACCAGAGTCTCCTGCACCAGGTCCTCGGCGCGCTGCCGGTCGCCGTCGCAGAGCCGGAGCAGCAGCGCGAAGAGGGGCCTGCCGTGCTCGCGCTGCAGCGTCGCGAGCTCGTGCTCGGCGGTCGTCCCGCTCGTCATGATGGTTCCGGCGCTCATGGCCGTATGGCACCGCAGGGCGTTGCCAGGGGGACAGGGCACGCACACGAGTGTGCGGCGGACGGTCGATCGCGTCGATGAACGGTACGACGAACGGTCGGTGAACCCGTTCGCCCACGCCGGACGGCCTAAAACGCGTGTCGCAGCCACTCATCGGCCCATCGGGATTCTTACCTGTTTATCCGCTTTATCTGTGCATCCCGACTACGGCAGGGTGAGTGATGATCGCACGCAGACACCAGGTGGCCCTTGCGCTGACGACACTTCTGATCGCGGGAGCGGCCTGCCAGGCAGACCGGTACGAAACACTCGGCACCCGGGCCCCGAGCGCGTCGGGCGCCGGCTCGGGTTTCACGCTCGTCGCCTCCGGAGACGTCCTCCCGCACAGCAACATCATCGCCCGGGCCCGCCGCGACGCGGGCGGTAGCGGCTACGACTTCGCCCCGATGCTCGCCGGCATCCGGTCCGTCGTCTCCCGCGCCGACCTCGCCCTGTGCCACATGGAGACCGTGTACGGCGCGGACGGCGACTACACCGGCTACCCGCTCTTCAAGTCCCCGCCCGAGGTGGCCCGCGGCCTCGCCGCCACCGGCTACGACGGCTGCTCCACCGCCTCCAACCACTCCCTCGACGACGGCGCCGCCGGCATCGGCCGCACCCTCGACGCCTTCGACCGCGCCGGCCTCCGGCACGCCGGAACGGCCCGCACCGAGACCGAGGCCCGCACCCCCACGATCCTGCACGCGGGCGGGGCGGCCGTCGCCCACCTCGCCTACGCCTACGGCCTCAACGGCAGTTCGCCGCCCGCCGACCGCCCCTGGGCGGTCAACCTCATCGACGAGGCCCGCATCCTGGCGGACGCGCGGGCGGCCCGGCGGGAGGGCGCCGACGTGGTCGTCGTCTCCCTGCACTGGGGCACCGAATGGCAGGACGTCCCCGACGAGCAGCAGCTCACCCTGGCCCGCACCCTGACCGCGTCCCGCACCGGGGGCCGCCCCGACATCGACCTCATCCTCGGCACCCACGCGCACGTGCCGCAGGCGTACGAGAAGGTCAACGGAACCTGGGTGGTCTACGGCATGGGCGACCAGATCGCCGGCTCGATGATCAACCACTTCGGCGACCGGGACCCCCGCGGCAACCAGTCCACCGTCGGCCGCTTCACCTTCGCCCCACCCGCGAAGACCGGCGGCCGGTGGAAGGTGAAGCGCGCCGAGTTCGTGCCGCAGTGGTACGACGTGGGCGCCGGACGAGTGACCAACCTCAACAAGGCCCTCGCCCGGGGCGCCGACGTACGCGCCGTACGCGACCGTATCCGCGACGTGGCGTTCAGCCGGGGCGCGGCGAAGGACGGGCTCAGGATGGGGCGGTAGCGGCCGGGCGACCCCACGGGGCCGCCGCCGCTCGTGCCCGGGGGCCGCCCGCGGCCGGTCGGGGCCGGGCGGCCCGCGCCCGGCACGCCTGCCGCCTGCCGGGTCCGTGCCCGCCGTCCTGCTGCCGTTCGCGTCCGCCCGCCGTCCGAGGCCCGTGCCCCGGCCCCGCACGAGCCTCGCGTTCCGCTACGGCACCACGGTCACCGGCCAGCGTCCCGCCCTGACCAGCCGTACAGCGACCGAACCGACGAACCGGTGGCCCGCCTGTTCCGACGCGCCCACCACGACGGCGTCCGCCTTGAGCTCGTCGGCAGCCCTCACCAGCCCGCTGTAGGGGTCGCCGGGGAACGTGTGGAACTCCCAGCGCACCTCGAAAATCCCCCTGACCCGCTCGGCGGCCTCCCGGATGTGCGCCACCAGGTCCTCGGCGATCTGCTCCGTCGCCCCGGCGACCGGCGCGCCGAGCGCGGCACCCGCCGCCATGAAGGGCTGCACGTACACCACGGCGAGCAGCGCCCGCTGCCGGCGGGCCAGACCCCCGGCGTACGCGGCGGCCCGCAGCGACGAGGCGGAGCCGTCCACGCCGACGAGGACGACCTTGGGCCCGTCCGTACCCCGTTCGAACTGGTGGGAGTGCTGTTCCGTCACCCGGCGAGGCTATCGCCCGGCCCGGCCCGCCACCCCGAGGGGCGCCACGCGCCGCGCTCCCGGCCCGCACGCACCCCGCACGCACCCCGCACGCACCCCGCACGCACCCCGCACGCACCCCCAGTCCACCCCCTCCACCCGCTCCGCCCCCGCTCCGGCTCCGCCGTGCGAGTGAAGTCGTGCCGCCGAACCGGTGTCGTCGTGGTGCGTCGGCGTCGTGTCGGGCGACTGATCAGTCATGAAATCCGATCAGTTGCTTACGCGGCGCCGGGCGTTGCTCGCCGGTGCCGGCGCTCTCGGGGCGGCCGGGACCGCCGGTGTGTTCGCGGCGGTCACGGGGAGCGAGCCGGAGTCCCCCGCCCTCGCCCCCGCCCCGGGCCCCCGGGCACGGCGCCCCCTCAAGTCCTCCGCCTACCGACTCCAGCCGCTGACCGGCTACGGGCCCCGGCACCCGGCGCCCGCCCGGACCATGGTGCGCCACGCCCCCCTGCTGCGGGTGTCCGGGCGGGGCCGCACCATGGTGCTCACCTTCGACGACGGACCCGACCCCCGCTACACCCCGCGCATCCTCGACGTCCTGGCCGAGCACGACGTACGCGCCATGTTCTTCGTGTGCGGGGAGACGGCCGACGACCACCGGGACCTGGTGTCCCGCATGGCCGACGAGGGACACGTCGTCGGCAACCACACCTGGTCCCACCCGCTGCTGACCCAACTCACCCGCGCCGCGATCCGCGACCAGATGGAACGCACCAGCCATGTCATCGAGGAGGCGTACGGCGAACGCCCCCAGTGGTTCCGCGCGCCCTACGGCGCCTGGAACCGGGCCACCTTCCAGATCGGTGCTGAACTCGGCATGGAGCCGCTCGCCTGGACCGTGGACACCCTCGACTGGACCAGGCCCGGCACGCGCAAGATCGCCGGCCGGGTCGAGAAGGGCGCCGCCCCCGGCGTCGTGGTGCTCTCGCACGACGCCGGGGGCGACCGCTCCCAGAGTGTGAACGCGCTGCGCGCCTACCTTCCCGACCTGCTGAAGGCCGGCTACCACGTGACCGTCCCCCGGCGGCAACTCACCTGACGTCCCGCGACGCCCGACGGCCCGTCGACACCGACGGGCCGTCAGACGTCGCGGACCGTCACGCGGACGGGGCCGCGCCCGCCCGGCCGGGGATCCGCTCAGCGGACCTCGACCAGGCGGGCGAAGGTGACGACATTGCCCTCGTAGCCGTTCTGCTTCGAGAAACCGCCGCCGCAGGTGATGACCCGCAATTCCGCGCCGCCGGTCGAGTTGTAGACGCGGTCGCTCGGGAAGTCGTTCTTCGAGAAGACCTCGATGCCGTAGATCTCGAAAACGACCGTCTTTCCGTCCTGCCGGGAGATTTCGACGCGATTTCCCTGTTGCAGAGCGCCGAGTCCGTAGAACACGGCAGGGCCCTGCTTGTTGTCGACGTGCCCGACGACGACGGCGGTGCCCCTCTCCCCGGGCGTGACCGCGCCGCTGAACCAGCCGGCCAGATTCGGGTCCTCGGGCGGCGGGGCGTCCACCCAGCCCTCCGCGTCCAGACCCACCGGCATCACCGGCGCGTCGACCTGGATGGCGGGGATCCTGACCCGATCGGGCACGGAATACGGCAGCGGGTTCAGAGCGGCGGACTTCGCGCGGACACCGGCATCCTGGCTGTCCGTCGCGGCGGCCGAGGCGGGCTGCGGCGGCCCCACGTCGAATTCCCCCGAACCATTCCGGATGAGCGCGAGGCCGGTCAGCAGAACAAGCGCTATCACGCCCCAAGGAGCACGCTTCCTGCGCCGCTCCTCTTCTTCGGCCAGCTCCACGGACTCATGCATGGGACATCCCCTCTCGACACGGCCGTCGCCGCGTCAATTCGCGCATACGGCAAAGCTAAGCGCGACAGGGAAAACCGGCGACGGGGCAGCGGCGAACGGGTGGCCACGTGCCGTGCTGTCCGCCATCCGAGGGACCGGCCGCCGTTTTTTTCCGGCCGCCCGTGACCTGCGGCGATATGCCGTCTCGTGCATTCCTGGCGGCTTTTGCGCTCACCGGGACGGACCATTCCCGAAATGCGCCCGCGCGCACGGCAACTGAGGGTCATTCTGGGAGGCGCTTTCTCGCCGATTCTCCCGGGAACGGGTCCCGGGGCGCCTTCCGCGGAGGATCACATGCGCAAGTCTCGTGCCCTGGCGGTGTCTGCCGTGGCTGTCGCCGCCGTGGGGCTCGCCGCCCCCGCGGCCGTAGCCTGGGACACCCCGAGCAACATCGTCGCCCTGCCCGCCGTCATCGCCCGGGGCGGCCAGCTCACCGTCACGGTGGACAACTGCCCCAACGGAGGCACCATGACGTCCCGCGCGTTCCCGCGGGCCAGACTGACGGCCGTGCCCAACTCCCCGAAGCAGAGCGCCAGGGGCACCGCCACCGTCAGCAGCACGGCCCGCCCGGGCTCGTACGACATCACGGTCAACTGCTCCGGCAGGACGCTGACGAAGCCGGCTGCCTTCACCGTCCTCGGCGGGACCCAGGGCGGTCTCGGCGGCAGCAGCTCCACCGGGGCGACGCCTGCCGACATGGCCGTCGGCGGCGCGCTGGTGGCAGCGGCGGCCGTCGGCGGCGGAGTGTTCTGGATGCGCCGCCGGACCGAGAAGAAGATCTGACCGCGACGGCCGGGTCCCCCCGCCCGGCCGCCGCTCACTCCCTCCCCCTCCCCAGACCTGCCCTTCCTCGCCCCGCCCCTCCTCACTCCTTTCGGATCGCACGCCGGAAAGGCGCAGCGAAAAGGCCTTCGCCCGGGTTCCTTACGGACACCGCGACGGAGGCCTTGTGGGTGCTGGGGTGCTGGGGTGCTGGGGTGCTGGGGTGCTGGGCGGCAACCCCGCGGGCCGCCCAGGGGACACGGCGTGCATGTCGCGCCCCTGGGGCGGCTGAGGCGGCCGGGGTGATCCACGACAGGACCCGGCCGCCGGGAAACGACATGACCTCCTGGAAACGACAGAACCCGGCACGTGGTGAACAGCGTGACCGGGTTCCGGGAAGGGACGGAGTACCTAGCCCCCGAGATGGGGGAACAGCCGCAGGAAGGGGTCCGTCGAGGCGGAGATGCCCTGGCTGTAGGGCTCGTCGAAGTCCCAGATCAGGAAGAGCAGGAAGGCGACCAGCGCGGAGAACAGCCCTGCGAGGACCAACTCGCGCGGGGTGCGCCGGATCTGCAGCGCGAACACCATCCCGATGGTGGCGGCGCCTCCGATCACCAGCCCAAACCACACCACGCCCGGCATGGTCGCCCCGGTCGACGACGCCCGGGCGTTGCGCGCCTGGTCGGCCGCCGTCACCTGGTCGACGAGCGGCTGGTAGGCCTGCGCCTCGAAGTCGGTGCGCGGCTCGTAGTCGGTGACGTCCACGCGCACCCGTTTCAGCAGTTCGGTGCCGCGGTCGGTGACGCTGCCGTCCTCGGCCATGGTCTGCCACTCGGTGGTGACGACGTGTCCGACATAGGCGTTGACATCGTCGCGAATACGGTCGCGGACGTCGGGCGGGTAGACCCGGACCCGCTCGGTGATCTCGTGCAGCGCGGCCGCTTCCGCCTGCACGTGGTCCTGGGCGGCGCTCCGGGCCTCCCAGACACCTGCGATGGCCAGGCCGAGGACGATGGCGTACACGACGCCGATCCACATGGTCATGTACTCGATGACGTCCGGAGTCTCGCTGGGGTCCTCGTCCTCGGGCGCCCGGCGGTCCCGTACGAGGGTCACGACGACGACCACGGCGCAGGCGGCGAGCATCGCGAGGGTGAGAACAAGCCATTCCGGCAAGGGGTCCTCCAAGGGGGGTCAGCGGGGCCGGAGCGCGGCGACGGCGATCACCGCGGGGGCCGTGATGAGCAGGACGAACGTGAGCGGCGACGGCGCGTCGTCGGGCTGGTGTCCAGGGGGTGGCGCGACGCGGTGGGGCGGGTAGTGCACCGGACGCGGGGACGGGCGCGGTGCGGGCGATGCCGGCGGCGGCTCGGGGGCCGGTGCGGGCGGCGGCGCGGGTGTGCGGGGCGGCGGAGTGGGGGCCGGGCGCGGAGGGGGTTCGAGCTCCGGAGCGGGGGGCGTGGGGGTGGGCTTCGGTGGTGGTGGTGGAGGCGGAGACGGGGGTGGGGGCGGAGGCGTAGGAGAGGGGGTGGGGGTCGGCTCGGGGGGTGGCGGGGGCGTGTGGCACGGCGGGACCGTGGGCCAGGAGTCGCTCCCGGCGTGCGCCACCGCTGTCCTGCCGTCCGGTCCGGTGGACGCGGAGGCACAGGCGTCGGCGACCGCCACTTGGGCCGGCGCGCCGATGAGCGACCACACCAGCACCACCAGTGCCAACGCCCTTGCGGGACAGGCTGATTGGGATGGCTCGGGTTCTCGCACGAGGAGAGCATGATCGACGCCGCGGCACGCCGGGCGCCCACGCTCGGGTATTGCCCCGAAGGAAGGACGCGCGCCCAGCGGCGCGTTGACCGCCGCAGCCGCAGCCGCAGCCGCAGCCGCAGCCGCAGCCGCAGCCGCAGCCGCAACAGCAACAGCAACAGCGACAGCGGCAGCGGCAGCGGAGGCAAGGCGCGGACCGCGACCGACGGACGGAGCCCCGGCGAGAGAGCCGGAGAGGAAGTCGGAGGGGAAGCCGGAGAGCAGCCCGAGAGGAACCCGGAGGCAAAGGCGCGCGGAGATTGAACGCAACCGGCCCCCGTGTGCGTACCCCCTGCCGTGCGGCGGCGCAGCAGGGCGCTGCGACACCCTGACGGATTGGGGGAGTTGATGATGAAGACCTCCTGGCGGAGCGCTTCACTCGTGGCGTGCGCCGCGGCGGTGCTTGCGCTGACGACGGCGTGCGGTCAGGACGACGCCGGCGCCGCGAACAGCCAGAACGTCGGCGCCACGGTGCTGCCCGGCGACTACAGCGGCGTGGGCGCGGGCAAGGACCCCGGTGACCCGGCCGACGGCGGACAGGCCGCCCCGAGCTCGACCGGGTCCCCGGCGGGCAAGCTGTCCGTCGCCGCCGACGCCGAGCTGGGCACGGTGATGACCGACGGCGTCGGCCTCACCCTGTACCGGTTCGACCAGGACACGGCTCGGCCGCCGGTGTCGAACTGCGAGGGCGACTGCGCCGAGACCTGGCCGCCGGTGCCCGCGGACGACGCCGAGGCCGGTGCGGGCATCGACAAGGCGCTGCTGGGCGAGACCACCCGCTCCGACGGCGGCAGGCAGCTGACCGTCGCGGGCTGGCCGGCGTACCGCTACGTGAAGGACGTCAACGCCGGTGACGTGAAGGGGCAGGGCGTCGGCGGCACGTGGTTCGCGCTGACCCCCGACGGCGGGAAGGCGCGGTCGGCCGATCGGCCCGGCCTGTCCACCCGCCAGGACCCGGAACTCGGCGAGCTCGTCGTCGACGGCGACGGCATGACCGTCTACCGCTTCCTGAAGGACGAGGCTTGGCCGAAACCCGTCTCCGCGTGCACGGGCGTCTGCCTGGACAAGTGGCCCGTCGTGGCCCCGGTGGCCGCCGATGACACGGAGGGACTGGAGAAGAAGAGCCTGATGAGCTTCGCCCGGCCCGACGGCGTCAAGCAGCAGACGGTGGATTGCTGGCCGGTTTACACCTTCACCGGCGACAAGAAACCGGGCGACATCAACGGCCAGGGTGTGGGCGGCACCTGGTACGCCGTGAGCCCCGACGGAAAACCGGTCGGCGCGCCCAAGAAGTAACCGACCTGTAAGTCCATTCCGGTACGCCCTTTCCGCGCTGTGTGGAAGGGGCGTACCGGTTTGCGTGATCACGCATCCGATGGGCGTCGCTACTTTTCGTGAGGTTTTCGCGCGTCGGGCCGTTCGAAGGTCATTTGGCACGTGCCGCAGGCAGTGACCGGGAACGGACGGTCAATTTCCGTTTCGGCTCGCTCCTTTGGCGGACCATCAGTAGCCTCACCTCGAACACCGGATCGCCAAGCCTGGAGAGATAGATGGAGCGTCCCGCCTGGGCCCCACGGAGCATCGACATCACGGTGCCGAGCGTTTCCCGGATCTACGACTACTACCTGGGCGGTTCGCACAACTTCGAGGTCGACCGGGAAGCGGCCCGCAGGGCCATCGAGTTCATGCCGGGACTCCCCAAGATCATGCAGGCGAACCGGGCGTTCATGCGCCGCGCGGTCCGGTACGCGGTGGACCAGGGCATCACCCAGTTCCTGGACATCGGCTCCGGCATCCCGACCTTCGGCAACGTCCACGAGGTGGCGCAGGCCGCGTGCCCCGACGCGCGCGTCCTGTACGTGGACCACGACCCGGTGGCGGTGGCGCACAGTCAGGCGGTCCTGAAGGGCAACGAGAACGCGGACGTCGTCGCGGCCGACCTGCGCAAGCCCGGGGAGATCCTGGCGAGCCGGGAGTTCGGGCGGTTGATCGACCTGAATCGGCCAGTGGCACTGCTGCTCGTTGCCATACTGCACTTCGTGGACGACGCGGACGACCCGCACGGTGCGGTGGCCGAGCTGAGGGACGCGCTCGCGCCCGGCAGCCTGCTCGTCCTCACGCACGGCTCGTACGAGGGCATCCCGCTGCCGGCCGAGCGCGCCGGAGGTCTGGTGAGCGTGTACGAGGACATCCGAAACCCGCTGATCATGCGCCCGCGCGAGGACGTCGCGCGGTTCTTCGAGGGGTACGACATGGTGGAACCCGGACTGGTGCCGATGCCGCACTGGCGGCCCGACACCCCGCCCGAGGACGAGGACCCGTTCGCCTTCTCGGGCTTCGCGGGCATGGGGCGGCGGGCGTGAGCGCGGATACGGACCCGGACGGTCCGGAGGACAGACTGCGCAGGTTCGCGACCATCTGGAGCCGGGCCGTGTACCCGGTGACATCGACGTCGTCGACCCGGCCCGAGTTCGAGCAGCAACTCCTGCCGCTGGCCAGGCGTCTGAGTGACGCCCTGAAGTCGCGCGCCTTCGAAGCGGGCGAGGGACGGGCGGTGGGCGCCGGTCTCGTCACCGCGCACTGCACCGACCCCGAGGCGCTCAGCCGCACCCTGGACTGCGTGGAGGCCTACCTGGTGCTGTACTGCGGCGGGGACGGCGACCGGGAGGACCTGCGGGCGCGTTCGGCGCGGCTCCAGCACGCCATGGCCGCCGGGTTCGCCGAGGCCCTGCGGGAGCGCACACTGTCCGAGCAGGAGTCCATCGCGCAGGCCGCGCTGATGGCCCAGGGCGTCGTCGCCCAGGCCCTGCACGCCAGCGAGGCCCGCTTCCGCGCGGTCTTCGAGGGCGCAGCCATAGGGATCGGCATCGCCGACCTGGACGGCACCGTGCTCCAGGTCAACGGCGCGCTGGTGCGCATGTTCGGGGTGTCCGACCAGACCCTGCGCGGACAGAAGGTCGTGGACTGGTCCCACCCCGAGGACGCGCCCCACATCTGGCGGCTCTACGACGAGCTGATCCGCGGCGAGCGCGAGCACTACCACGTGGAGAAGGCCTTCGCCCGCCCTGACGGAACGGTCCTGTGGACCAACCTCACCGTCTCCCTGCTGCGCGACCCGGACGGCGTCCCGCAGTACCAGCTCGCCCTCATGGAGGACACCACCGAGCGGCGGCTGCTCAACCTGCGGCTGCGCTACGAGGCCACGCACGACGCGCTCACCGGCCTGCCCAACCGCACCTTCTTCTTCGAGCGTCTGGAGAAGGCCCTCAACGCGGGCGAGGGGCAGCGCTTCGGGCTGTGCTACCTCGACCTGGACGGCTTCAAGACGATCAACGACAGCCTCGGCCACGCGGCCGGCGACCGACTGCTCGTGGAGGTCGCCGACCGGCTGGAGTCCTGCGTCACCGCGCCCGGCGAGATGGTCGCCCGGCTCGGCGGCGACGAGTTCGTGGCGCTGACCACCGGCCCCGGCACCCGGCGCCAGGTCGACGAGCTCGCCGAGCGCATCATGAACGCCCTGCTCACCCCGATCAGCGTGGACGGCAGGGAGCTGACCGTGCGCGTCAGCATCGGCATAGTCGAGGGCCCGGCCGGTGAGCGCAGCCCGGCGGAGGTCCTGCGCAGCGCCGACATCACCATGTACCGGGCCAAGGCGGCGGGCGGCAACCGCTGCGAGCTCGCCGACCCGGAGGCGGACGCCCGCGCCATCACCCGGCACGGCCTCACCACCGCGCTGCCCGCCGCCCTGGAGCGCGGCGAGTTCTTCATCGAGTACCAGCCGCTGGTGCGCCTCTGCGACGGCAGTGTGCGCGGCGCGGAGTCGCTGGTGCGCTGGCTGCACCCGCAGCACGGCGTGCTGGGCCCGGACCGGTTCATTCCGCTCGCCGAGGACACCGGCCTCATCGTGCCGCTCGGGCGCTGGGTGCTGGAGCAGTCGGTGCGGCAGGCCCGCACCTGGCGGGAGAAGCACGCCGACGCGGGACAGATGCGTATCAACGTCAACCTCTCGCCCTGCCAGCTGGCGCATCCCGGTCTCGTCCAGGACACCATCGACATCCTGGAGCGCGCCGGCGTCGAACCCGACGTGCTGTGCCTGGAGGTCACGGAGTCGGCGCTGATCGGCGCGGACGACGACCTGCTGAAGCCGCTGCGCCGACTCGCCGAGATGGGTGTCGACATCGCGCTGGACGACTTCGGCACGGGCTACTCCAATCTCGCGAACCTGCGCCGCCTGCCGGTGAGCGTCCTCAAGCTGGACCGCTCGTTCACGCAGAGCATGCAGCAGTTCCCGGCCGACCCGGTCGACCTGAAGATCGTCGAGGGCATCGTCTCCCTCGCGCACAGCCTGGACCTCGCGGTCACGGTCGAGGGCGTGGAGACCGCGGCCCAGGCCGAACAACTCCGCATACTGGGCTGCGACACGGCCCAGGGCTGGTACTACGCCAGGCCGGGCCCCCCGGAACGCCTCCACGAACTGGCCCTGGTGGACGCCACCACCTGAGGGCGAGCCCCCACCAGGGGCTCCCCGAAGGGGCGCGGCACACCCGCGCCGCACGCACCACCACGACGCACCCGCGACCCGAAAAGCGCCGGACGACCCCGGCGCTTTCGAGTGATCCGGACGATGTGGGGGAGACGCCGCTCACCGGGCGAGCAGCAACCGCTGCAACTCCCGCGCGGCCCGGGGCGGAGCCACATCGCTACGGTGCGCCAACGCGATCGTACGGTGCAGTCCCGGCCGGGCCAGCGCCGTGACCCGCAGTCCGTGCCCGGCCCGTGTCGCCACCATGCGCGGTACGACGGCCACCCCGAGCCCGGCACGCACGAACCCCAGTACCGCGTCCATCTCGCCGCCCTCGACCGCGAAGTCCGGCTCGAAGCCCTCCGCGCGGCACGCCGCCACGGTCAGTTCCCGCAGGTCATAGCCGTGCCGGAACATCACGAGCCGCTCCCTCTCCAGGTCGGCGATCCGCACCGTCCGTCGCCCCCCGCCCGGCGGTGCCGCCTCCGGGGACGACACCACGACCAGGTCCTCGCGCAGCAGCTCCACCGTCGTCAGCGCGGGCGACGGCGTGGGCAGCGGCAGTACCACCAGGGCCAGATCGAGCGCGCCGCGCGCCAGTTCCCGTACCAGGTCGTGCGAGCCGCCCTCCTCGATCAGCAGCCGCACGCCGGGATAGCGGTCGTGGAAACCACGCAGCACGTCCGGGAGCAGGCCCGTGCACAGGCTCGGGGTGGCGCCCAGCCTGACCCGGCCGCGCCGCAGCTGCACCAGCTCCAGCACCTCGTGCCGGGCCGTGTCCGCGTCGGCGAGGATGCGCCGGGCCAGCGGCAGCAGCGCCTCACCGGCGTCGGTCAGGGCGATGTTGCCGCGGGCCCGCAGGAACAGGTCCGCGCCGAGCTCCCGCTCCAGCGCCTTGATCTGCTGCGACAGTGACGGCTGGGCGACGTGGACGAGATCGGCGGCCCGGGTGAAGTGCCGGGTCTCGGCGACGGCCACGAAGTACTGGAGCTGATGGAACTGCACCCGGCCGAGCATAGGCGCTTTCCATAGACGTGCCCTATGGAAACGAGCCGGACCATGTCTTGGACCGATGAGGGGGTGGCCGCCTAGCGTCTTGTCCATGGCTCTGGCAACGCGGACGGACCGACGGCCGTCCATGGCACGCACCGTGTGGGACTCGACCGTCGGCAAGAAGGCAGTGATGGCGGTCAGCGGCCTGATCATGCTGTCCTACCTGGTCGTCCACATGATCGGCAACCTGAAGATCTTCTTCGGGCCCGGCGAGTTCAACCACTACGCGCACTGGCTGCGCACCATGGGCGAGCCCTTCATGCACCACGGCTGGACGCTGTGGCTGATCCGCGTCGCCCTGATCGTCGCGGTGATCGCGCACGGCGTGTCCGCGTACCAGCTCAGCCGCCGCGACATCCGGGCCCGGCCCCGCAAGTACGCGCACGGCAGACCCCGGTCGAGCTACGCGACGCGCACCATGCGCTGGGGCGGGATCATCCTCGGCCTGTACGTCGTCTGGCACCTGCTGGACCTGACCACCGGCACCGTGCACTCCGGCGGCTTCGAGTCCGGCAAGCCCTACCAGAACGTCGTGGACACCTTCTCCACCTGGTACGGCAACGTCGTCTACATCGTCGCGATGCTCGCCCTCGGCCTGCACGTCCGGCACGGCTTCTGGAGCGCCGCCCAGAGCCTCGGCGTCGGCAGCCGCACACGCGACCGCGCCCTCAGGGCCACCGCCGACATCCTCGCGCTGCTGCTCACGGCCGGCTTCGTCGCCGTACCCGTGGCCGTCATGACCGGAGTGGTGAACTGACATGAACGACCACGTGAACCACATGACCGACTACGCCACCTACGCGACCGGTGAGCCCGTCGCCGACACCAAGGCACCGGACGGGCCGGTCCACGAGCGCTGGGACAAGCGCCGCTTCGAGGCCGGGCTGGTCAACCCGGCCAACCGGCGGGGGCACACCGTCATCGTCGTCGGCACCGGCCTGGCCGGCGGCTCGGCGGGCGCCACGCTCGCCGAGCAGGGCTACCGCGTCGTCCAGTTCTGCTACCAGGACTCCCCGCGCCGCGCCCACTCGATCGCCGCGCAGGGCGGCATCAACGCCGCGAAGAACTACCGCAACGACGGCGACTCGATCCACCGCCTCTTCTACGACACCGTCAAGGGCGGCGACTTCCGCGCCCGCGAGTCCAACGTGCACCGTCTCGCACAGATCTCCGTCGAGATCATCGACCAGTGCGTGGCGCAGGGCGTGCCGTTCGCCCGCGAGTACGGCGGCCTGCTCGACACCCGCTCCTTCGGCGGCGTCCAGGTCTCGCGCACGTTCTACGCCCGCGGCCAGACGGGCCAGCAGCTCCTGCTCGGCGCCTACCAGGCCCTGAGCAGGCAGATCGCCGCCGGGAACGTGGAGATGCACCCGCGTACCGAAATGCTCGACCTGCTCGTGGTCGACGGGCGGGCGCGCGGCATCGTGGCCCGTGATCTCGTCACCGGGCGGATCTCGACGTACTACGCGGACGCCGTCGTCCTCGCCACCGGCGGCTACGGCAACGTCTTCTACCTGTCGACCAACGCCATGAACTCCAACGCGACCGCGATCTGGCGGGCGCACCGGCGCGGCGCGCTGTTCGCCAACCCGTGCTTCACACAGATCCACCCCACGTGCATCCCGCGCACCGGCGATCACCAGTCCAAGCTGACGCTGATGAGCGAGTCGCTGCGCAACGACGGCCGGATCTGGGTCCCGAAGGCCAAGGGCGACACCCGCCCGCCGCACGAGATCCCCGAGGACGAGCGGGACTACTACCTGGAACGCGTCTACCCGTCCTTCGGCAACCTCGTCCCGCGCGACATCGCCTCCCGTGCCGCCAAGAACGTGTGCGACGAGGGCAGGGGGGTGGGACCGGGGGGCCAGGGCGTGTACCTGGACTTCGCCGACGCCGTCCGGCGCATGGGCCGCAAGGCGGTGGAGGCCAGGTACGGCAACCTCTTCGACATGTACCAGCGGATCACCGACGAGGATCCGTACGAGGTGCCCATGCGGATCTACCCCGCCGTGCACTACACGATGGGCGGACTGTGGGTCGACTACGACCTCCAGACCACGATCCCCGGCCTCTTCGCGATCGGCGAGGCCAACTTCTCCGACCACGGTGCCAACCGCCTCGGCGCGTCCGCCCTCATGCAGGGCCTCGCCGACGGCTACTTCGTCCTCCCGGCCACCGTCAACGACTATCTGGCCCGCAACCCCTCCGAGGCCGTGGTCGACGACGACCACCCCGCGGTCCGGGAGGCGCTCGCCGACACGATGGACCGGCTGAACCTGCTGCTGGTCGTCGACGGCGACCGCACCCCCGACTCCTTCCACCGCGAACTCGGCGAGCTGATGTGGGAGCTGTGCGGCATGGCCCGCAGCGAGGCGGGGCTGCGCAAGGCACTGGAGCGCATACCGCAGATCCGCGAGGAGTTCTGGCGGCGGATCAAGGTCCCGGGCACCGGCGAGGAGTTCAACCAGTCCCTGGAGAAGGCCAACCGCGTCGTCGACTACCTGGAACTCGCCGAGCTGATGTGCCTCGACGCGCTGCACCGCACCGAGTCCTGCGGCGGCCACTTCCGCGAGGAGTCCCAGACCCCCGACGGTGAGGCCGCCCGCAAGGACGACGAGTTCGCGTACGCCGCGGCCTGGGAGTTCACGGGCACGGGCGAGGCACCGACCCTGCACAAGGAGAACCTGGTCTTCGAGTACGTCCACCCCACCCGGCGGAGTTACACATGAAGCTCACCCTGCGCGTCTGGCGGCAGAAGAACGCCCACGCCGACGGCACCATGTCCACGTACGAGCTGGACGGCATCGCCCCGGACATGTCCTTCCTGGAGATGCTCGACACCCTCAACGAGGAACTCATCCTCAAGGGCGAGGATCCGGTCGCCTTCGACCACGACTGCCGCGAGGGCATCTGCGGCGCATGCTCGCTCGTCATCAACGGCGACGCGCACGGCCCGGAGCGCACCACCACCTGCCAGCTGCACATGCGGTCCTTCGAGGACGGCGACACCATCGACGTCGAACCGTGGCGGGCCGCCGCCTTCCCGGTCGTGAAGGACCTGGTCGTGGACCGCTCCGCCCTCGACCGCATCATCCAGTCCGGCGGCTACGTCACCGCCCCCACCGGCTCCGCACCCGAGGCCCACGCCACGCCCGTGCCCAAGCCGGACGCCGACCTCGCCTTCGAACACGCCGAGTGCATCGGCTGCGGCGCCTGCGTCGCGGCCTGCCCCAACGGCGCGGCGATGCTGTTCACCTCCGCGAAGGTCAACCACCTGGCCGTACTGCCGCAGGGCGCGCCGGAGCGGGAGACCCGCGTGCTGGACATGGTCGCGCAGATGGACGACGAGGGCTTCGGCGGCTGCACCCTCACCGGAGAGTGCGCCACCGCCTGCCCGAAGGGCATCCCGCTCACGTCCATCACGAGCATGAACAAGGAATGGCTGCGCGCGACCCGCAGGGTGGCGAGGTCCTAGATGTACTCGGTCATGGCGTTGGTGACAGGCGGCTGATCGGGGGTTGGCCTGCGAGCGCGGTGTGTCGGCGTTGAGTGTTGTAGAAGGTCAGCCATG
>NZ_JBEXVL010000050.1:0-14995 GCF_040638805.1 Streptomyces sp. NPDC005925
AGGTCAGCCGGGCATTAGCGTGGGCCATCAAGACCTCCGGTTGTGGTGAAGACAGGCATCTCCACTACGCCCGGAGGTCTCTTCCTGATCAACTACCGACGCGAGTTACCAACCTCATGGCCGAGTACAGCTAGCCGCGGGCACCGACAACGGAGGACCGATCGGCCTCCGGGCCCGGGAGAACCGCCGGCCGGCGCGGGTGGTGCGGCCGATCACACCGGTGCGCTCACTCCACCACGTGCCGCCCCTCGGGCCGTGCGCTGCACGACGCCCGGAACGCGCAGTGCGTGCAGTGCTGGCCCGCGCTCGGTGTGAACCGCTCGTCGAGGACCTTGCCGGCGGCCGTGGCGAGCAACTCGCCGGCCCACTCGCCCTCCAGGGGCTGCTGCGCCTGCACCTTGGGGAGGGTCTCACCGCCGTCGCGCTCGGCAGCGCCCTGCCGCAGCTGCACGAGTTCGGCGCCGCCCGGTTCGGGGCGCGCCCCGTCGAAGACCTCGTCCACGGCTCCCTCGCGCACCGCGAGCTGGTACACGGCGAGCTGCGGGTGGCGGGCCGTCTCGGCGGCGGTGGGCGCCTGCTTGCCGGTCTTGAAGTCGACGACGTACGCGCGGCCCTCGCCGTCGGCCTCGACCCGGTCCATCTGGCCGCGGATGCGGACCTCGTAGTCGCCCGCCCCCAGCGTGACGTCGAAGTCGTGTTCACTGGCCACCGGGGTGCGGCCCGCGCGGTCCATGACGTGCCATTTCAGGAAGCGTTCGAGCGCCGCGCGCGCGTGGTCCTTCTCCTGCGCGGACTTCCAGGGCGCGTCGAAGGCGAGCGCGTTCCACACGGAGTCCAGGCGCTCCATGAGGACGTCGAGGTCGGCCGGGGTGCGCCCGGAGGCGACCTCGTCGGCGAGGACGTGGACGACGTTGCCGAAGCCCTGCGCGGCGGTCGCGGGCGCGTCGGCCTTCACCTCGCGGCCCAGGAACCACTGCAGGGAGCAGGTGTTGGCGAGTTGGTCCAGGGCGCTGCCGGAGAGCACGACGGGCCGGTCCCGGTCGCGCAGCGGCACCTTGCAGTCGGTCGGATCGAGCATCCCCCACCAGCGGTCGGGATGCGCGGCGGGCACCAGCGGGCGGCCGTCCTCGTCGGCGAGGGCGGCGAGGCGGGCGAGTCTGCGGGCGGCGGCCTCCCGGAGGTGGTCGGACACGCGCGGGTCGACGGTCGTCGCGCGCAGCTCGGCGACGAGCGCGGCGACGGACAGCGGGCGGCGCGGTCGTCCGGTGACGTCCCTGGGTTCCACGCCCAGCTCGGTCAGGAAACGGGAGGGCTGGTCGCCGTCGTCGGCGGGTGCCTGCACGGCGGTGACGACGAGGCGCTCCCGCGCGCGCGTGGCGGCGACGTAGAACAGGCGGCGCTCCTCGGCGAGCAGCGCGCCGGGGGTGAGCGGTTCGGCGAGTCCGTCACGGCCGATGCGGTCGGCCTCCAGCAGGGAGCCGCGGCGCCGCAGGTCCGGCCACAGTCCCTCCTGGACGCCGGCGACGACGACGAGCCGCCACTCCAGGCCCTTGGAGCGGTGCGCGGTCATCAGGCGTACGGCGTCGGGGCGCACGGCACGCCGCGTCAGGGTGTCGGCGGCGATGTCCTCGGCGTCGATCTCCTCAAGGAAGTTCAGCGTGCCGCGTCCGCCGGTGCGCTCCTCCGCCCGCGCGGCCTTCGCGAACAGCGCGCACACGGCGTCCAGGTCGCGGTCGGCGTTGCGGCCCGCGGCGCCGCCGCGGCGGGCGGCGCGCTCCAGGCGCCCGGGCCAGGGTGTGCCCTCCCACAGGTCCCACAGCGCCTCCTCGGCGGTGCCGCCGCCCGCCAGGCGCTCGCGGGCCGTGCGGAGCAGCGCGCCGAGCCGCTGGGCCCCGCGCGCGTACGCGGGGTCGTGCACGGCCAGGCGTTCCGGCTCGGCCAGGGCGCGTGCGAGCAGGTCGTCCGACGGCGGCGGCAACGGGTTGCCGCCGGCCCGCTCCTCGTCGCGCAGGGCACGCCCGAGGCGGCGCAGATCGGCGGCGTCCATTCCGGCCAGCGGGGACGTGAGCAGGGTGAGGGCGGTCCCGGTGTCGAGCCAGGAGGTTCCCGTGTCCCCCGCCGGCGGGCCGGTGTCCGGTGCGGCGCCGCCGACGCCGGCTTCCTCCCGTACGTCTTGCGGTACGTGCAGCCCGGCCTCCGCGTCGCGCCCGGTCCGCGTCTCCGCGTCGGCGACCCGCGCCGCCTCCGCCGCGGCCACCGCCCGCAGTGCCGTCAGCAGCGGTGCCACCGCCGGTTCGTGCCGCAGTGGCAGGTCGTCGCCGTCGATGTCCAGCGGGACCCCGGCCGAGGTGAGCGCGCGGCGGACCGCCGGGATGGTGCGGGAGCCCGCGCGCACCAGGACGGCCATGTCGCCCCAGGGGACGCCGTCCTCCAGGTGTGCCCGGCGCAGGATGTCGGCGACGTTGTCCAGCTCGGTGCCGGCCGTCGGGTACGTGTACACCTCGACGCGCCCGCCGTCCCGTACGGGTGTGAGCTCGCGGTGGGCGCGCACCTTGTCGGCGGGCAGCCGGGGCAGCGGCATTCGCCGGGTCAGCAGGCGGGTCGCGGCGAGCAGCGCGGCACCGGAGCGGCGGGAGGTCCGCAGCACCTCCACGCGGGCGGGGCGGCCGTCGGCGCGCGGGAAGGCGTGCGGGAAGTCCAGGATGCCGTTCATGTCGGCGCCCCGGAACGCGTAGATCGACTGGTCGGGATCGCCGAGGGCGACCAGCGTGCGGCCACCGCCGGCGAGGGCGCGCAGCAGCCGCACCTGGGCCGGGTCGGTGTCCTGGTACTCGTCGACGTACACGGCGTCGTACTGGGCGGCGAGCCGCCGGGCGGTCCCGGGGCGGCGGGCGAGGAGCACCGCGCGGTGCACGAGTTCGGCGTAGTCGAGGACGCCCTGCAGGTCGAGCACGTCGAGGTACTCGGCGAGGAAGGCGGCGGCGGCCCGCCAGTCGGGGCGGCCGATGCGGCGGGCGAAGGCGTCCAGGGAGGCGGGGTCCAGGCCCAGTTCGCGGCTGCGGGCGAGGACCGCGCGGACCTCGTCGGCGAAGCCGCGGGTGGTCAGGCAGGCGCGGAGCTCGTCGGGCCAGCGCACGTGCGCGAGGCCGAGCCGCTCCAGGTCCGTCTGCCCCGCGAGCAGCTCACGCACGGTGACGTCCTGCTCGGGGCCGGACAGCAGCCGCAGCGGCTCGACGAACAGGTCGCTGTCCTGGTGGGCGCGCACCAGCGCGTAGCTGAACGAGTGGAAGGTGGTCGCCCGCGGGGCGCGAGCCGCCCCGATGCGCAGTGCCATGCGGTCGCGCAGTTCGACGGCGGCCTTGCGGCTGAAGGTCAGCACCAGGATCCGCTCGGGGTCGGTGCCGCGGGCGATCCGCGCGGCGACGGACTCGACGAGCGTGGTGGTCTTGCCGGTGCCGGGTCCGGCGAGGACGAGCAACGGTCCGGTCACGTGGTCAACCACGGAGCGCTGTGCGGCGTCAAGACGAGGGGGATGCGACGGGGCCGGCGGGGTACGCACCAGTCGGTAGGCGCCACGGGTCCCCTGTCGCGCCGGGGGGTGCGACAGGCGCCTGGTGGAGGAAGAGGAGCTCACGTGGTTCGCCGGTCCTGGTGGGTCTGCTGGTGGGCACACCACCGCGTACACAGTGGTGGTGGCGGGGTCTCGGGGGCGCGCGCGGCCGACGCTACGCCGCCGGACGGCACGGACGCAGGGCTTCTGCTTCGTCCCGTCCGGCCCGGGGGACGCTCCGTCCGGCCCGGGCGGCGCTCGTTCCGTTCCCGCCCCTCGTCCCAAGAACGTACGTCATGCCACGGACGTGCCCGGTTTCCCCCACACGGATCACGGGCCGCCCCCGGACTCGCCGGACGGCGGAAACCGTCCGGTGTGCCGCTCCGCGTGCTCGACCGGGTGCCCGTCGCCGTCCCATCGCGCCCGCTTCAGGTCCACGCGCGGCACATGGTCCTCGGCGGCCCGGCCCGCCCCCTTCAACGGTGTGCCCTCCGCCCGGTAGTGGCCGAGCGCCTCCAGTTCGTGGCCCGGCAGCAGCCGCCCGTCCGCGCGGACGACGCGCCACCACGGCACGGCGCTGCCGTAGAGGGACATCACCCGGCCCACCTGACGGGGCCCGCCCTCCTCCAGCCACTCGGCGACATCTCCGTACGTCATGACGCGACCCGGCGGAATCAGGTCGGTGACATCCAGCACACGCTCGGCGTACTCGGGCAGCGCGGCGGCGGGTGCCGGTACGGCGTCGCCGGGAAGGCTCTCCTCGCTCATCCGTCCCATCCTGCCCCACCCCACCGACAACGCGACGCGCTGGAGCCCCGGCGGATCCCTCACTCGCGGGCGCTGCTTCGGGCAGACTGTCCGCCCCCGCATGTGCACCCTGATGCCCCCGTGTGTCGGTGCGGCATGCCACCATCGTGCGGGCGGTGACCGGTGATACGAGACCAAGAAGAGCCGATGAAGCAGCAGGGTGCGCACCCCGGGGGCCCCGGGGACCCCGAGGACCCGGAGGGCACCTCTGCCGCTTCGTCGCGCCCCGAGGACCCCGACGACACGGATGCCGCTCCGCCGGCCCGCGACGACGATGACGCCCCGTCGCGCCCCGGGGGCGCCGATGGCGCCTCGTCCCGTCCCGCGGGCGCCGGAGGAGCCGGCGGCGCCGGGGCCGGGGCCGGCCGGCGGCGCTCCGGCGAGGCTCACGACAACGCCCACATCGACGAGGTCGAGGGCGACGAACCGCTGCTCCCCGCGCGCGTGCACCGCCCTTCGGACCTGATGCGGCTGCTGGTCGGCGTCCTCGCCGTGGTGGTCCTGCTGGCGATCGCCGCGTTCGCGCACGGCACGACCTCCGGTCTCGAACAGGACATCAACAAGGGCACCGGGCAGGCGCCCGACCTGTTCATCAAGATCGCGGGGCTGGCGTCCAGCATCGCGATCCTGCTGGTGCCGGTGGCCTTCGCGGTCGAACGGCTGATCAAACGTGACGGACTGCGCATCGCCGACGGTGTGCTCGCCGCCGTCCTCGCGCACGGCGTGACCCTCGCCATGGACCTGTGGGTGGCCAAGGCCGCACCGGACTCCATCCAGGAGGCACTGACCCAGCCCTCCCCCGGCGACATCACCGCCCTCACCGACCCGGTGCACGGCTACCTGGCACCCGTGATCGCGTACATGACGGCCGTCGGCATGTCGCGCCGCCCGCGCTGGCGTTCGGTGCTGTGGATCGTGCTGATGCTGGACGCCTTCTCGATGCTCGTCACCGGCTACACGACGCCGTTCTCGATCATCCTGACGGTGCTGATCGGCTGGGGCGTGGCCTACGGCACGCTGTACGCCGTCGGCTCGCCCAATGTGCGCCCCACCGGCCGCACCCTGATGGCGGGTTTGCGGACCGTCGGCTTCCGCCCGGTGAGCACCTCCCGCGAGGAGGCCCCGGACGCGGCGGAGAGCGACCGGGGGCGGCGCTACTTCGTCACCCTCGAGGACGGCCCGCCCCTGGACGTCACGGTCGTCGACCGGGAGCAGCAGGCGCAGGGCTTCTTCTACCGCGCCTGGCGCAACCTCACGCTGCGCGGCTTCGCCACCCGCAGCAGCCTGCAGTCGCTGCGTCAGGCCCTGGAGCAGGAGGCGCTCCTGGCGTACGCCGCCATCGCGGCCGGTGCCAACGCGCCCAAGCTGATCGCGACCTCCGAGCTCGGCCCCGACGCGGTGATGCTGGTCTACGAGCACTCCGGCGGGCGCTCCCTCGACTCGGTGCCGGACGAGGAGATCACCGACGATCTGCTGCGCGACTCCTGGGACCAGGTGCGGGCACTGCAGTCCCGGCGCATCGCGCACCGCAGGCTGGTCGGCGACGCCATCCTGGTGGATCGTTCCCGCAGGGTGATCCTCACCGATCTGCGGATCGGTGAGATCGCGGCCGGTGACCTGCTGCTGCGCATGGACATCTCCCAGCTGCTGGTGACGCTCGGACTGCGGGTGGGCGCCGAGCGCGCCGTGGCCTCGGCGGTGGGCGTCCTCGGCCCCGACGCCGTCGCGAACTGCCTGCCGATGCTTCAGCCCATCGCGCTGAGCCGCTCCACGCGCGCGACGCTGCGCAGGCTCGCCCGGGAGCGGGCCCAGCGTGAGCGCGAGGCGGTGCTCGAGGCGTCCCGGCAGGCCAAGGAGGCCCGTCTGGCGGCGGCCGGCGAGACCGCGCGTCCCGTGCGGGACAAACCCGACAAGAAGACCGAGCGGGCCGAGGCGCGGGCCGAGAAACGGGCCATCGACGAGGCCCTGGACGAGGCGCGCGAGGAGGATCTGCTCACCCAGATCCGCTACGAGGTGCTGCGGATCAGGCCGCAGGCACCGGTGGAGCCGGCCCGGCTGGAGCGGGTGCGTCCACGCACGCTGATCAGTTTCATCGCGGGCGCCATCGGCGCGTACTTCCTGCTGACGCAGCTGACGCACATCGAGTTCGGGCCGCTCATCGCACACGCCGAGTGGGGCTGGGTGGCTGCGGCGGTGCTGTTCTCGGCCGCCAGTTACTTCGCGGCGGCCATGGCGCTGCTGGGGTTCGTGCCGGAGCGGGTGCCGTTCCTGCGGACGGTCGCGGCGCAGGTGGCCGGGTCGTTCGTGAAGATCGTCGCACCGGCGGCGGTCGGCGGCGTGGCCCTCAACACGCGGTTCCTGCAGCGCTCGGGTGTGCGGCCCGGGCTGGCGGTGGCGAGCGTGGGCGCCTCACAGCTGTTCGGGCTCGGCTGCCACATCCTGATGCTGCTGGCCTTCGGCTACCTCACCGGCACCGAGAAGACGCCGTCCCTGTCGCCCTCCCGCACGGTGATCGGCGGCCTGCTGACGGTGGCCGTGCTGGTGCTCGTCGTGACGTCGGTGCCGTTCCTGCGGAAGTTCGTCGTCACGCGCGTGCGGTCACTGTTCGCCGGTGTCGTGCCGCGCATGCTGGACGTGCTGCAGCGGCCGCAGAAGCTGGTCACCGGCATCGGCGGCATGCTGCTGCTGACCGCCTGCTTCGTGATGTGCCTGGACGCCTCGATCCGCGCCTTCGGCGACGAGACGACCTCCATCAGCATCGCCAGCGTCGCCGTCGTGTTCCTCGCGGGCAACGCGCTCGGCTCGGCGGCCCCCACGCCGGGCGGTGTCGGCGCCGTGGAGGCGACCCTCACGGTGGGTCTGATCGCGGTGGGGCTGCCCAAGGAGGTCGCGGCGCCGGCCGTCCTGCTGTTCCGGCTGCTGACGCTGTGGCTGCCGGTACTGCCGGGCTGGCTGGCGTTCACGCAGCTCACGCGCAAGGGGGCGCTGTAGCGCCACGGGCGGCCCTGCGGCTCGTCCCTGCCGCGTCCTCCCGGCAGTGCGTGGGCGCCGCCGACAGCCGGCACCCCGGGCTCCGCTTTACCTCGTCCGGCCCGCGCCCCGAGCGCCGCGACCGGGGCGAGCGCAGGATGGCATCATGCCGAAGCCGTCGCGGATACGCACCGCTGCCCTGGCCGCCACCGCCGTGCTGCTTCCCGCCCTGGCAGCGGGGTGCGCGGGCGAGGACGGCGGCGGTGCGGATCTCCCGCGCCAGGAACTCGGCTGGAAGGACTGTCCCGCACCGTCGCGGGAACAGGGCGGAGGGGACAGCCCCTCACCACTGCCGGGCGGCGGCACGTGGCAGTGCGCCACCATGAAGGCGCCCCTGGACTGGGACAGGCCGAAGGGCGACACGATCGACCTCGCGCTGATCAGGGCGAAGGCCAGCGGCGACAGCGACAGACGGATCGGCTCGCTGTTCTTCAACTTCGGCGGTCCCGGCGTCTCGGGCGTCGCCGGCCTGCCCGCCTTCGGCGCGGACTACGCGAAGCTGCGCACCCGCTACGACCTGGTCGGTTTCGACCCGCGTGGCGTGGGCCGCAGCACGCCCGTGCGGTGTCAGAACGACCAGCAGCTCGACGCGTACTACCAGCAGGACGCCACGCCGGACGACAGCGCCGAGCGCAACGCACTGCTGGACGACACGAAGGAGTTCAACGAAGCCTGCGAGAAGAACTCCAAGAAGTTGCTGCCGCACGTACGGACCACCGACGCGGCCCGCGACCTGGACCTGATGCGCCAGGTCCTCGGAGACGACACGCTGCACTACTTCGGATTCTCCTACGGCACCGAACTCGGCGGCGTCTACGCCCACCTGTTCCCGAAGAAGGTGGGCCGGGCCGTCTTCGACGCCGTGGTCGACCCGACGCAGACGCCCGAACAGGGCTCGCTCGGGCAGGCCAAGGGCTTTCAGCTCGCCCTCGACAACTACGCCGAGGACTGCGTGTCCAGGGTCGAGGACTGCCCCGTCGGCGACACCGTGAAGGACGTCGAGAACCGCATCAAAACGCTGCTGAAGGACCTCGACCGCAAGCCCCTGCGGGGCGTCTTCCCGCGTGAGCTGACGCAGACGGCCGCGACCAGCGGCATCGCACAGGCGCTGTACTCGAAGAACTTCTGGGAGTACCTGACCGAGGGTCTCCTTCTGGCTTACGACGGGGACGGCCAGGTGCTGATGCTGCTGTCCGACATGTTGAACGGACGCGACGAGAACGGCGAGTACAGCAACATCAACGCGGCGAACGTCGCCATCAGTTGCGCCGACGACAAGCCCCGCTACAGCCCGATGCACGTGACGCGCGAGCTGCCCGGGTTCCGGGCCGCCTCCGGGGTGTTCGGCGACTATCTGGCCTGGGGCATGGTCAGCTGCGCCGGCTGGCCCGTGCCGGGCGCCGCGGACCGGCCCGACGTGAGCGCGCCCGGCTCGGCACCGATCCTGGTGATCGGCAACACCGGCGACCCGGCCACACCGTACGAGGGCGCCCGGAGGATGGCGCAGGCACTCGGCAAGGGGGTGGGGGTCGAGCTGACGTACAAGGGTCAGGGACACGGCGCGTACGACAGCAAGAACACATGCGTGCAGGGCGCCGTGAACGCCTACCTGCTGGACGGGAAGGTGCCGAAGGCGGGCACCGTCTGCTCCTGAAACCACTCCCGGGAACCAGCGAATCAGCAGGTCAGAGGGTTGTCCACAGACTGCGGCAGGGTTCGGGCAGTCCGTCTACGATGTCGGGAAAGCCATCCGCTGCACGGTGCGGGAGGCCTGCCAAGGGGGATCCGGCATGGGGCGTTTCGCACGGTGGACGGCGCTGGTGGCGGCCGCGGCACTGCTGACGGCGGGGTGCGGCGGCTCGCCCGACGAGGGCGACCACCCCCTGACGGAGCAGCGGCTCGACTGGGGACGCTGCGGGGCGACCGCGGACTCCCCCGCCCCGGGCGGTGACTGGCAGTGCGCGACGCTCAGGGCGCCGCTGGACTGGTCGGAGCCGGACGGCGAGACGATCGGCCTCGCCCTGATCCGTTCCCCGGCGCGCGGGGACGAGCGCCTGGGCTCCCTGCTGTTCAACTTCGGCGGCCCGGGCGGCTCGGGTGTGTCCGCGCTCCCGGGGTACGGCGACACCGTCGCCACTCTCCACGACCGGTACGACCTGGTGAGCTGGGACCCGCGGGGCGTGGCCGCCGGCGCAGGGGTCCGCTGTCGCGACGACAGGGAGATACGGGCCGCCGAGTCACTGGACGCCACCCCGGACTCCCCGGCGGAGGAGCGGGCGTACCTCGGTGACGCGGCCCGCTTCGGCAGCGGCTGCGAGAAGTCCGCCGGCCGGCTGATGAGGCACGCCTCGACCACCGACACCGCCCGCGACCTGGACCTGATGCGCCAGGTCCTCGGAGACGACACGCTGCACTACTTCGGCATCTCCTACGGCACCGAGCTCGGCGGCGTCTACGCCCACCTGTTCCCCCGGCGGGTGGGGCGCCTGGTCCTCGACGCCGTGGTCGACCCGACCGCCGGCACGGTGGGCCACGCCGGGAACCAGACCCGGGGCTTCCAGCGCGCGCTGCGCGGCTACCTTCAGTCCACCGGCCGGGACGCCGGGCAGGGCACGCGCGAGATCGCGGCGCTGCTGGACCGGCTCGACGCACGGCCCATGAGGACGTCCACGCCCGGCCGGAGGCTGACGCAGACCCTCGCGGTGACGGGCATAGCCCTGGCGATGTACAGCGACAGCTTCTGGCCGCAGCTGACCGGCGCCCTGGAGGCCGCGCATGAGGGTGACGGCTCCGAGCTGCTGGCGCTCGCCGACCGTTACAACGGCCGCGACGCGTCGGGGCACTACGGCACGACGACGCACGCCCAGCGGGTCATATCGTGCTTGGACGACAGGCAGCGGCCGACGGCCGAGGAAGCGAGACGGCTGCTGCCGCGCTTCGAGCGCCTCTCCCCCGTCTTCGGCGACTTCCTGGCCTGGGACACGGCCGGCTGGTGCCACGACTGGCCGGTGCCGGGCCAGTACGACAACCCGGAGGTGAGCGCGCCCGGCGCGGCACCGGTCCTGGTCGTCGGCAACACGGGCGACCCGGCGACACCGTACGAGGGCGCCCGTCGCATGGCGGACGAGCTCGGCGAGGACACCGGCGTGCTCCTCACCTGGAAGGGCACGGGCCACGGCGCCTACGGCAGCGGCAGCGCATGTGTCGACTCCACGGTCGACGCCTATCTGCTGAACGGCGCGGTGCCGCGGGACGGCAAGGTCTGCAGCTGAGCGGCGGAGGGACCAGGGATGAGCAGCGGAGGAACCAGGGGCGGGGCCATCGGGACCGCCGCGGACGCTCCGGGCACGCCGGGCGTCCCGGACCTCCCGGACGTCCCGCGCTCACGGCCCGGCAGCGAACCGGCCCCCGGGGAAGTCCGCCGACGGCTCGTGGTGACGCGGCGAGCTGCTCGGGGAAGGGAGTGATCTGCCTCACCCACTGTCACAGCGGTCGTTCCCGCGGTGTCTTGAGGTCGAGTCCGTGAAACGAAGGAGACACCACCATGGAGAACACCGACGTGATCGTGATCGGCGGCGGATACGCCGGCGTGATGGCGGCCAACCGGCTGACGCAGCGCGACAACGTGACCGTGACCCTGATCAACCCGCGTCCGTCCTTCGTCGAGCGGATCCGTCTCCACCAGTTGGTCGGCGGCTCCGACGACGCGGTCGCGGACTTCCGGGATGTCCTGGCCGGGGGTGTCCGGCTGGTGGTCGACACCGTGACACGGATCGACGCGGCCGGGCGCACGGTGGCGCTGACGAGCGGCGGCCAGGTCGACTACGACTACCTGGTCTACGCGGTGGGCAGCGGCAGCGACGACCCGGGGGTGCCGGGAGCAGCCGAGTTCGCCCACCCCCTCACCGGCCTGGAGGAGGCGGAGCGGCTCCGGTCGGTCCTCGCCACGGCGACCGCGACCACCCCGGTGACGGTCGTCGGAGCCGGTCCGACGGGCATCGAGACCGCCGCCGAGCTGGCGGAGGACGGTCGCGGGGTGACCCTGGTGTGCGGCGGGGTGCTCGGCCCGTATCTGCACCCGCGCGGCCGACGCTCGGTCGCCGGACGCCTGGCCGAGCTCGGGGTGAGCGTGATCGAGGGCCCGGACACCCGGGTGACGGCGGTGACACGCGACTCCGTGCGGCTCGGCGACGGGCGCGAGCTGCCGAGCGGGGTGACCATCTGGACCGCCGGGTTCGGCGTGCCGGATCTGGCGCGGCGCAGCGGGCTGAGCACCGACGCCGTGGGCCGCCTGCTCACGGACGAGACGCTGACGAGCGTGGACGACGCGCGCATCGTGGCGGCCGGGGACTCGGCGGCGCCGTCGGACCTGCCGTTCCGGATGAGCTGCCAGGCAGCGGGTCCACTCGGCGCGCAGGCCGCGGACACGGTGCTCAGCCGGATCACGGGCCGGGAGCCCGCACGGGTCGGCCTGGGCTTCGCGGGCCAGTGCATCAGCCTGGGGCGCCGGGCCGGCATCTTCCAGTTCGCCCACAAGGACGACACCGCGAAGGGTCTTCATGTCGGCGGCCGCCTGGGCGCGAAACTCAAGGAGTTCGTCTGCAAGCACACCGTCAAGCAGCTGGCTGACGAGGCGGCCAGGCCCGGCTCGTACACCTGGAGGAAGGGCGACGGGCGACGGCCGTCGCCGGCCGAGCGCGGCGCGGCGCAGGCCCCCGCCGAGCGGGCGGCCTGACCCGGCATGCTCGACCGTCCGGCCGCGAGGAGAGCAGGGGAGACATGAGGGACCATGACCGCGTCGCCGACCCGGCGACCGAGACATTCGTCGCCCACCGCAACCTGCTTTTCACCGTGGCCTACGAGATGCTCGGATCGGCGGCCGACGCCGAGGACGTCCTGCAGGAGACGTGGCTGCGGTGGGTCGACGTCGACCTGGACCGGGTACGCGACCAGCGCGCCTACCTGGTCCGGATCACCACCCGGCAGGCACTCAACCGGCTGCGGACCATGCAGCGCCGCAAGGAGGCGTATGTCGGTCCGTGGCTGCCCGAGCCGATGCTCACCGCGCCCGACGTCGCCGAGGACGTCGAGCTCGCCGAGAGCGTGTCCCTGGCGCTGATGCTCGTCCTGGAGACGCTGTCACCGACCGAACGGGCGGTCTTCGTCCTGCGTGAGGTCTTCGACGTCGGTTACGACGAGATCGCGGCGGCGGTCGACAAGACCACCGCCGCCGTCCGTCAGATCGCGCACCGGGCCCGCCGGCATGTCGACGCCCGGCGCCCGCGCGAGGTGGTTTCACCGAGCGAGACCCGGGCCGCTCTGCTGTCGTTCCAGCACGCGCTCGAAACGGGGGACCTGCAGGGTGTCCTCGACGTCCTCGCTCCCGACGTGGTCCTGGTGAGCGACGGCGGCGGACACAAGCAGGCGGCGCTGCGTCCGGTCGTGGGCGCCGAGAAGGTGGCCCGCCTCTTCTTCGGGATCCTCGGCAAACTGGAGGGCGCCTTCACGGCCGAGCCCACCCTGGTCAACGGCAACACGGCGCTCGTGGCGCACCTGGACGGCGAGCTCGACGGCATCATGACGGTCCACCTGGAGGGCGGGCTCATCACCGGCCTCTACTACATGCGCAACCCGGAGAAGCTGACCCGGGTGGAGTCCGTGACCCCCTTGACCCTGCACTGACGTGCCCCCGCGCCGGGACGACAGAGGCCCACGGCGTCCGAACGGGTCGGACCACCGTGGGCCTTGCTGTCCCGGGCCGGCGAGGCGAGCCGAGGGCCGGGGCCGGTCCGGGGAAGACCGGTCAGTACACCGGCTTGTGGGGCTCGATCTGGTTGACCCAGCCGATGACGCCGCCGCCGACGTGCACGGCGTCGGCGAAGCCCGCGGACTTCAGGACCGCGAGGACTTCCGCACTGCGGACGCCCGTCTTGCAATGCAGGACGATCTTCTTGTCCTGCGGAAGGCCCTCGAGAGCGGTGCCCATCAGGAACTCGTTCTTGGGGACGAGGCGGGCGCCGGGAATGGAGACGATCTCGTACTCGTTCGGCTCACGCACGTCGATGATCTCGATGCTCTCGCCGTCGTCGAGCCACTCCTTGAGCTGCTTGGGAGTGATCGTGGAGTCGGCGGCGGCGGCCTGCGCCTCCTCGGAGACGACGCCGCAGAAGGCCTCGTAGTCGATGAGCTCGGTGACGGTGGGGTTCTCGCCGCAGACCGCGCAGTCGGGGTCCTTGCGGACCTTGACCTGGCGGTACTGCATCTCCAGGGCGTCGTAGATCATCAGGCGGCCGACCAGCGGCTCACCGATGCCGGCGAGCAGCTTGATGGCCTCGTTGACCTGGATGGAGCCGATGGACGCGCAGAGCACGCCCAGGACGCCGCCCTCGGCGCAGGAGGGGACCATGCCGGGGGGCGGGGGCTCCGGGTAGAGGCAGCGGTAGCAGGGGCCGTGCTCGGACCAGAACACGGAGGCCTGGCCGTCGAAGCGGTAGATCGAACCCCAGACGTAGGGCTTGTTGAGCAGCACGCACGCGTCGTTGACCAGGTAGCGGGTCGCGAAGTTGTCCGTGCCGTCCACGATCAGGTCGTACTGGCCGAAGATGTCCATCACGTTGTCGGCCTCGAGCCGCTCCTCGTGAAGGACCACGTCCACGTACGGGTTGATGCCCTTGACCGAGTCGCGGGCGGACTCGGCCTTGGAGCGGCCGATGTCGGCCTGGCTGTGGATGATCTGGCGCTGCAGGTTCGACTCGTCGACCTCGTCGAACTCCACGATGCCGAGCGTGCCGACGCCCGCCGCGGCCAGGTACATCAGCGCCGGCGAGCCCAGGCCGCCGGCGCCCACGCAGAGCACCTTGGCGTTCTTCAGCCGCTTCTGCCCGTCCATCCCCACGTCGGGAATGATCAGGTGGCGGGAGTACCTGCGGACCTCGTCTACGGTGAGCTCGGCAGCCGGCTCGACCAGGGGTGGCAGCGACACGGGGACTCCGTTGGTCGGTCAATCACTACAGTTGTTCTCCCCGTAACACTGCCATGGGCGTTTTCATTCCGAGACACCCGTTCCGATCCGCGAGACGATGTCGTCCCAGTAGCCGGGCACGGTCGCGAAGGGCTCGGCGTCTGCGCACTCGTCGGGACGTCCGTCGGGGCAGCGGGCCCGGCCGGTGAGGAAGATCGTCCCGGCGCCCTGCCGGCGGGCGATGCACGGCGCCGCGTTCAGGTGCTGTCCCGGCAGTCCGTGCATGACGTGACAGAAGCGCTCGGGCGGATGGTCGGCGGTCCGCTCGGGCGCCTGCGACCAGCGGTAGTCGCTCCACGGGCCGCAAAAGGTGACCATCTGGTCGGCGTTCTCGGCGTAGCCGGGGTGCGGGTGGGTGCCGTGGCCGAGGACGATGTGGGCGTCGCCGCGTATGGCGCGCAGTGTGGTGACGGTGCGGCGCACCTCGCAGGGCGCGTCGTCCTCGGTGGGGCAGCGGTCCAGGAGGACGCCGTCGACCTGGTACCGGTCGAGGTACCGGTGTCCTTCGGCGACCAGGTCGCCGAAGGAGCGGGCGCCGTGGACGGCGTCGAGGCGGCCGAGGACGCGCACGTGCGCGTCCTCGGCCG
>NZ_JBEXVL010000051.1:0-11897 GCF_040638805.1 Streptomyces sp. NPDC005925
CTCCGGTTGTGGTGAAGACAGGCATCTCCACTACGCCCGGAGGTCTCTTCCTGATCAACTACCGACGCGAGTTACCAACCTCATGGCCGAGTACACCTAGACGCGCGCCGCCCGCAGACGTCCGCCGACACGGTGCGGACGGGCGGGGCCGGGCGTGGTGCTCGAACCCGGCCCCGCCAAGCACATCGCCGAGTACGCCCCGGTGCGCGCCGGGCACCCCGGCCGGGCCTCGAACCCCCGACGCCACCGGTCCGCGCCGTCCGGTACGCCCCCGCCCCTCCTCCTGGCGGCCCCGTCCCGGACCTCCCGGCCGCGGTGCGTCCGGGGCGGTCAGGCTCGTACGAGGGCGGCGAGCCGCCGGTAGGAGTCCAGCAGCGCCTCCCGGTCGTACGTGCTGGTGGTGACCAGGACCTCCTGCGCGCCCGTCTCCTTCAGCACCGTCTCCAGGTCGTGCGCCACCTGCTCCTCGGTGCCCGCGATGTGACCGGCGAGAGCGGCCTCGTACAGGCCGCGTTCCCTGGCGGTCATGGCCGACGCCTCGACCCGGCCGGCGGGAGGCAGCGGCGGGAACGTGCCCCGCGTGCGGGAGTACGCCGTCGACCAGGCCTCGGGGACGAGCAGCCGCCGCGCCTCCTCGGGGGTGTCCGCGACCGCGATCGTGCCGGAGACGACGACGTACGGCTCGTTCGCCCAGACGGAGGGCCGGAAGGCCGCGCGGTAGAGGTCGACGCCCTGCCGCATCCGCTCCCGGTTCCTGAGGTCGCCGATCACCATGGGCAGGCCCGCGCGGGCCGCGACGGCGGCGCCCTCGCCCATGGCCAGCACGAACGGCGGCACGGTGAGCCCTTCCGCGGGCCGCGCGTGGACGCCCGTCGGGGAGGTGCCGCGGAACCAGCCGAGGAGCTCCGCCAGCTGCGTCTCGAAGTCCTCCGCGTCGGCCTTGCCCCGCCCGAGCGCCCGGCGCACCCCGTCGGTGAAGCCGACCGAGCGGCCGAGCCCCATGTCGACGCGCCCCGGGAAGAGGGACTCCAGCACCCCGAACTGCTCGGCGACGACCAGGGGCCGGTGGTTGGGGAGCATCACTCCGCCGGTGCCGACCCGGATCGTGTCGGTCGCGGCGGCGACGGCCGCGGCCAGCACGGTCGGCGCGGAGCCGGCGACCCCGGGGACCCCGTGGTGCTCGGACACCCAGAAGCGGTGGTAGCCGAGCCGCTCCGCCTCCCGTGCCAGAGCCACCGTGTCGCGCAGCGCCTCGGCGGGGGTGTGGCCCTCGCGGGTGCGGGAACGGTCGAGGACGGAGAAGCGGGTCGCGGTCAGGGAACTCACACCGGTTCCAACGCCGGGCGCCGCACCGCATTCCCGCCCTCACGATCCCGCCCTCTCACCGTTGCGTCGCCGCCTTCCCGCCCCGCGATGCGGCGCTGTCTAGGCTGGCGGTGTGACCGACAGCAGCAGGCGCCCCATCGCCGTCTTCGACCTCGACAACACCCTCGCCGACACCGCGCACCGGCAGAGGTTCCTGGAGCGCAAGCCGCGCGACTGGGACGGTTTCTTCGCGGCGGCGCCGCACGACCCGCCGCTGCCGCAGGGCATCGCGATGGCGCGCGCGAGTGCCGAGGAGTGCGAGGTCGTCTATCTGACCGGGCGGCCCGAGCGCTGCCGGCGGGACACGCTCGACTGGCTCGCCGCCCAGGGGCTGCCCGAGGGGCGCGTCCACATGCGGCGCGACGACGACCGCCGGCCGGCCCGCCGCACCAAGCTGGAGGTCCTGCGCCGGCTGGCCCGGACCCGGGAGATCCGGGTGTTCGTGGACGACGACGAGCTGGTCTGCGCCGACGCCGAGCGGGCGGGCTTCTCCGTCGTACGGGCGCGCTGGGCGGTCCCGTCCGGCGAGCTGAAGGTGGCGCAGGAGCGCGAAGGGCGAACCTGAGGAGTTTTCTCCACGAGCCCTCAGGGCCGTACGGGTGGGCACCCCGCGGGCCCGCGGCCCCGGGTGCCCTTCCCGGCCCGCGCGCCGCACGGACCTACGAGCCCTCCGAGTCCTCCAGGCGGAAACCCACCTTGAGGCCCACCTGCCAGTGCGCGATGGCACCGTTCTCGATCTGGCCCCGGATCTGGGTCACCTCGAACCAGTCGAGGTTGCGCAGTGTCCGCGCGGCGCGGGAGATGCCGTTGCCGACGGCCTGGTCGATGCCATCGGGTGAGGTGCCGACGATTTCCGTGACCCGGTACGTGTGGTGGGACATGCGGGTGCTCCTCTCGGGGTGACACGGCCGGCGTGGCACGGCGACGCCTCTCGCGTGCCACGACGGCTGTCACGGTGACGCGACGTTTCCTGCGGGGACGTGACGGCGCGCGGCCGACAGCGTGTGTCGCGCGTCACTCCACCGTGCCCCAGGCTGCGGCGGAGCGCGCGGCGTCGTACATCCCGGTGCTCGACTCTTGACCGGCGCATTGGTCCATACCAAAATCCCGGTCACGCCCGTGCGAGCGCCCCGCTCGTCCCCCACGTCGGGTTTTCCCTCCCTGTCCGCAAGACAGAACAGGACCCCTCGTGACACGTCGACGCCGACTCCTCGCCCTCGCCTGCGTCACCGCCTCCCTGCTCAGCGGCTGCGGCATGCTGCCCGGCGGGCAGGACGAGCGGCGCACCGTCACCGTCTGGCTGATGAAGGGCAGTGCCTCGCGGGACTTCCTGGACCGCTTCACCGCGGACTTCGAACGCACCCACCCCGACCTCGACCTCGACATCCGCATCCAGCAGTGGACCGGCATCGGCGAGAAGGTGCACGCCGCCCTCACCACCCACGCCGACGGCGGGGCCGGGCCGGACGTCATCGAGGTCGGCAACACGCAGGTCCCCCAGTACGTGGAGGGGGACCGGCTGCTCGACCTCACCCTGGAGTCCATGCGGGACTGGGGCAACCGCGACTGGCTGCCCGGTCTCGCCGACCCCGGCCGGCTGTCCTCCCGGCACTACGGCATCCCCTGGTACGCCGCCAACCGCGTCGTCATCTACCGCAAGGACCTCTTCGCACAGGCCGGCATCACCGCGCCGCCGAAGACCCGCGACGAGTGGATCACCGCCACGCGGCGGCTCGACTCCGGCGGGCGGCAGGGCATCTACCTCGCCGGGCAGGACTGGTACACGCTCGCCGGGTTCATCTGGGACGAGGGCGGCGAGCTGGCGGTGGAGAGCGACGGAACCTGGAAGGGCACCCTGGACAGCCCCGCGGCCCTGCGCGGGATGGACTTCTACCGTCGGCTCCAGGCCCTCGGCGAGGGACCGGCCGGCGCCGACGAGGAACATCCGCCGCAGGCCGGCGTGTTCGCGAAGGGCGAGGTCGCCCAGATCGTCGCCGTGCCCGGGCTGGCCCGCGCGATCGTCGAGCAGAACCCCGGCCTGGAGGGCGAGCTGGGCTTCTTCCCGGTGCCCGGCAAGGCCGCAGGCAAGCCCGGAGCCGTCTTCACCGGCGGCTCCGACCTCGTCGTACCGGCGAACACCGACGACCGTGACGGTGCCGTCGAGGTCGTGGGCGCGCTCGCCGGCGCCCAGTGGAACGCCGAACTCGCCCGCACCATGAACTACGTGCCCAACAAGACGACCCTCGCGAAGGCCGTCGCGGGCGAGCCGGGGGTCGCCGCCATGGCGGCCGGAGCCGCACAGGGCAGGGCGACCCCCACCACACCCGAGTGGGCGGACGTCGAGGCGGACAACCCCCTGAAGGCGTACATGACGAAGGTGCTCACCGGCGCCGATCCCGCGGCGGAGGCCCGGCGGGCGTCCCGCCGGATCACCGGGCTCCTCAGCCCCAGGATCGACTGACGACTCTCCGGCGGCGGGCCAGACCCGCCCCGCCCCGCCCCGTGTCAGTGCGCCGTGCTCAGTGACAGCGCGAAGCGGTCCGCCCCGTCCGTCCACCAGCCGGCCAGGTCCAGGCCCGCCGCCGCGAGTTCGGCGCGCACGCCCTCCCGCCGGAACTTCGCCGACACCTCGGTGCGCAGTTCCTCGCCCGCCGCGAAGTCGACCGCGAGGTCCAGCGCGGGCACCTTCACGGTCTGTGCCGTGCGTGACCTGAGCCGCATCTCGATCCACTCCCGCCCGGCGTGCCACAGCGCGACATGGTCGAAGGCGTCCGCGTGGAAGTCGGCGCCCAGCTCGCGGTTGACCACGGACAGCACGTTCTTGTTGAACGCCGCCGTCACGCCCGCCGCGTCGTCGTACGCCCTGACCAGCACCTTCTCGTCCTTGACGAGGTCCGTGCCGAGCAGCAGGGCGTCGCCGGGCGACAGCAGGGCGCGCACCGAGGTCAGGAACGCGGCGCGTTCGTCGGGCAGCAGGTTGCCGATCGTGCCGCCGAGGAACGCCACCAGGCGGGGCCCCGGCGTCGCGGGCAGCGCCAGGGCGGCCGTGAAGTCGGCGATCAGCGCGTGCACGTGCAGCCCGGGCCGCTCGGCGACGAGCGCCTGTCCGGCCAGGGTGAGCGCGCTCCCGCTGACGTCGACGGGCACGTACGTGTGCAGCCCGTCGAGGGCGTCCAGCAGATGCCGTGTCTTCTCCGAGGAACCGGAACCCAGCTCGACGAGCGTGCGTGCGCCGGTCGCCGCGGCGATCTCGGCCGAGCGGTCGGCCAGGATCTCGCACTCGGCACGGGTGGGGTAGTACTCGGGCAGTCCGGTGATCCGCTCGAACAGCTCGCTGCCGCGCGCGTCGTAGAACCACTTCGGCGGCAGCGTCTTGGGCGTGGCGGTCAGGCCCCGCAGGACGTCGGCGCGCAGCGCGGCGCCGGTGGCGTCCTCGGGCAGCGTGCGGGTGAGGAGGAACGGACTCACGTGCAGGGCTCCTTCGCTGAGGGGAGGCCACCCGGCCGACCGGAACCGGAACCGGAACCGGGATCGGAACCGGAACCGGGATCGGGATCGGGATCGGATTCGGAACCGGAACCGGAATCGGGCGCGGAGGCGGCGGAGCGGGCCGAGGCGGGGGAGGGGCGGTGGGCCGCGGCGTCGCTCCGCCGTCCGAGCGGGGCGAGCCGCACGTGGCCGCGGCTCGCGAGAAGCAGGGTGCGGTCGGGGACCTCCACCCAGCGCGGGTCGTCGTCGTGCGGCTCGGACGCCACGACCGTGGCCGGGCCGGCCGCCGAGCGGTACCAGAGCGTGTCGCCCCAGGCGGTCGCGGCGATCGTGGCGCCGTCGGTCAGCAGCAGGTTCAGCCGGGACGCCGGGGACACGGCCGCGACCTCCCCGACCGTGCCGGCCAGCGCCCGCCCCGGATCGTCGCCGCGCCGCAACCGCGCCAGCGCCAGCGCCCACACGAACGCCGCGTCGTTACGGGCCTCCAGGGACAGGACGTCGGCCGGGGGCAGCGTCGCGACGAGCGGCGCGAGCGAGTCCGGCCAGCCCGGCACCGCGCCGTTGTGGCTGAACAGCCACGGGCCGTCCGCGAAGGGCGCCGCGGCGGCCTCCGCGTCGGCACCGGACAGCGTCGCGTCCCGCACCGCGGCGAGCAGCGCGCCGCTGCTGACGACGCGGGCGAGGTCGGCGAAGGACCGGTCCGCCCAGACCGGCCCGGCCCGCCGGTACCGGGCGGGCACCGGGTCGCCGTCCGCGTACCAGCCGACGCCGAAACCGTCGGCGTTCACCGTCCCGTACCGCTGCCGGCGCGGTGCCCAGGACTGCCGGTACAAGGCGTGCGGCGGCTCCACGAGAAGTCTCCCGAGCGGCAGCGCCGGCCCCGTATAGGCCACGTGCCGGCACATCAGGGACGCTCCGGGCGGGCGCCGCGGGCCGGGCGGTCCGTGCCGCCCGGGTGGGGGGTGCGGGCGGTGCGGAACCCGGCGAAGATCTGCCGGCGGACCGGACGGTCCCAGTTGCGGAACGTCCCCCGGCAGGCCACCGCGTCCACGGCGAACGAACCGCCCCGCAGCACCTTGTACTCCGGGCCGAAGAACACCTCCGAATACTCCCTGTACGGGAACGCCCGGAAGCCCGGGTACGGCAGGAAGTCGCTCGCCGTCCACTCCCACACGTCGCCGATCAGCTGCCGCACACCGAGCGGCGACTGGCCCGCCGGGTAACTCCCGGCGGGCGCCGGACGCAGATGCCGCTGACCGAGGTTCGCGTGCCGCGGCTCCGGATCGGCGTCGCCCCACGGACAGCGCCTCGAACGGTCCCCGGCGGGGTCGTGCCGGGCGGCCTTCTCCCACTCGGCCTCGGTGGGCAGCCGGCGCCCCGCCCAGCGGGCGTACGCGTCGGCCTCGTACCAGCACACGTGCAGCACCGGCTCCTCGGGCGGTACGGCCTCGGTGACCCCGAAGCGGCGCCTCAGCCACTGCCCGCCGTCCCGCCGCCAGAACAGCGGCGCCGTGAGGGAGTGCGCCCGGATGTGCGCCCAGCCCCCGGCCGTCCACCAGCGGGCCTCGTCGTAGCCGCCGTCCTCGACGAACTCCTGGTACGCGGCGTTCGTGACGGGCGTGGTGTCGATCCAGAAGGACGGCACCCGGCGGCGGTGCGCGGGGCGTTCGTTGTCCAGCGCCCACGGCTCGGTCGACGTGCCCATGGTGAACGGGCCGCCGGGCACCAGGACTTCCGCCGGGCCGGTGTACAGCGGCACCGGGTCCGGGTCGGGCGCGGTCAGTGCCTGCGGACCCGTGCGGAGCTGATGGGTGATCAGCATGGTCTCGCCGTGCTGCTGCTCGTGCTGCGCGGTCATCCCGAAGACGAAACCGGCCTCGGTGAGCCGGGTCCCGTGGAACGCGGTGCTCTCCAGCACGTCCAGGACCCGGCCGCGCACGTCCGAGGCGTACGCACGGGCCTCGGCGGGCGGCAGCAGCGGCAGCGAGGAACGCGCGGCGCGCGGGTGCTCGAAGGCGTCGTACAGACCGTCGATGTCGGGCCGCATCGCGTCCCGCCCGGCCACGGCCCGCAGCAGCCACTGCTCCTCCTGGTTGCCGATGTGGGCCAGGTCCCACACCAGTGGAGACATCAGCGGCGAGTGCTGCGCGGTCAGGTCCGGGTCGTCGACGCAACCGGTCAGGAGGGTGGTGCGGTCACGGGCGGCGAGGAGGGCGTCGAGGGCGCGTTGCCGCAGGGCTTCGGCGCCGGGGGCGGTCCCGGCGCCGGTCGCCCTCGTGGCCGCGGTCGCGGTGCCGGGCGCGGGCTCGGTCATGGGCGGGCGTCCTTCCGGTTCTTCCCGTCGTCGTCGTGCGGCCCGGGGGCGCCGTCGCGGGACGCGGGCAACAGCAGGTCGAGCAGGTCGTCGGCGGGGCAGCGGCCCCGGGCGACCCAGCGGTCCAGGTACGCGGCGACTGCTCCGGTGACCTCCTCGGTCGCCCCCATCCGGGGCAGGGCCTCCAGCGCCGCCCCGAAGCAGCCGACGGCGACCTCGCGCAGCTCGCAGTCGGCGAGGCCGTACCGGGCGGCGGCGAGCCACAGCGGGTTGTGCGGGGCGGGCATCGACAGGGTGCGTTCGGCCAGCGGCTTCACGGCCCGGTAGGCGGTCTCGGAGGCCTCCGGGTCGTCGAACAGCGCCGCCGTCACGGCGAGCGGCACGATCCAGCCGTCGTCGCCCGGCTGCGCGTCGATCATGCGTAGTTCCAGGTGGCCGCGTGGTCTGACCGGCGGGAACAGCGTCGTCAGATGGAAGTCGAGATCCTCCAGGGTGGGTGGCCGCGGCTCCCCCGTGCGGGTCCAGTGGCGGAAGGTGAGCCCGTCCGCGGGGACGTCCCAGGGACCGCTGCCCCGGCGTACGCACATCACCGGCGCGTCGAGGACGTGCCGCGCCCAGGCCGCGCGCGGGTCGGTGTCCAGCCGGGGGCCGCCGGCCCGGCCGGTGCCGATCTGCGTCCAGCGCAGCTGCCGGGTGGACAGCCAGCCGGTGGGGCGGCCGAGCGCCAGCGGGGAGTTCGCGAACGCGGCCACCAGGACCGGGCCGAGCTGGTGGGCGAGCCACCAGCGCCGCACATGGCCGAAGGGACCGGACTCCTCGTGCCCGGCGTCCAGGCACACCTGCACCGACGCCGAGGTGCACATCATGGCGCGGCCTGCCGGGCCGGCGCGGTCGAAGCAGGCCTCCATCGCGTCGTAGCGCGGCCGGTGCAGGAATCTGCGGGGCGGCTGCCAGGGATCGTGGCCGATGCCGACGAGTCCGAGCCCGTCCCGGCCGAGGACCGCGCGGACGGCGCCGAGGTCGGCGGAGACGGTGCCGACGCACTCCATGAGGGAGCCGGCGGGCGGCGAGCTGAGCTCCAGCTGACCGCCGGGTTCCACGGTGAGCGCGGACCGCAGGGGCACGGTCCGCAGTGCGGCGTAGGCCGCTTCGAGCCGTCCGGGTGCCACGGGCCGTCGCGGTCCGCGCAGTTCGTGGACGAGCCATTCCACTTCCACCCCGATCTTGCGGGGCGGTCCGGTCTTGAAACAGATACCCCGGACGAGGGCCTCCGCCGCCGCCTCGGTGACGGGCGTGCGGGACTCCGTACCGTCACCGGCCGGCGCAGATGAATCGGACATGTCTGAATCCTCCTGAGGTACCACCATGCCACCGGCCTCGTTGTCCGGCCCGGGCAGGCGTCATCCGCCCACCCAAGGCGTTCCCGACGCGTCGCACAAGGGTGAGTACCGGGGCGTTCCGGGGTCGACCGCCTGCGTCGTCCGGCCGTTTCCGGGGGCTTTCCGCGCCGTTCGCCTCCGGGAAACCCCGTTGCACGGGATCGCGCGCATCACTCAGGATTCGGTCATGAACACGACGGGGGAGAGTGCGCAGGGCGCGCTCACGGCGTCCACGGGGGTGGCGCCATGAGCACGCGCCTGCGCGAGATCGCACGGCAGACCGAGGAGATCGTCGCGGCGGGCGGCTACCGTCTGCCCGGCGGACCTGGCGAGGAACGTACCGGGGCACGCACCGGCGGACGCCCGGGCGGCCGTTCGGGTGAGCGCGACGTGCCGATCGCGGCGGCGGTCGAGGCGGCGCGGGCGGGCACCCGGATGTACGGGCCCGGCCCGGTACCGGTGCCGGACGCGCCGCGCGGCGAGTGCCGGATCGAGGTCACGGGGGAGAGCAGCCTGGAGGCCGCCCGGCGCCTCGGTCCCGGAGTGGCCGTCCTGAACTTCGCCTCCGCCCGAAACCCCGGCGGCGGCTACCTCAACGGAGCCCAGGCCCAGGAGGAGGCCCTGTGCCGCGCGTCCGCGCTGTACACGTGCCTGCTCCGGGCCCGGGAGTTCTACGACCATCACCGCGGCCACCGGGACCCGTTCTACACGGACCGCGTCATCCACTCGCCGGGAGTGCCCGTCTTCCGCGACGACCGCGGAGACCTGCTGGACGAGCCGTTCGCAGCCGGATTCCTGACGGCCGCCGCCCCCAACGCGGGCGTGATCCGCCGGACGGCGCCCCGGCGTGCGGGCGAGCTGCCGGCGGCCCTCGCGGCACGGGCCGAACGTGTCCTGGAGACGGCGGCGGCCTGCGGCTACCGGCGTCTGGTCCTCGGCGCCTGGGGCTGCGGCGTCTTCCAGAACGATCCGGGCCAGGTCGCGGAGGCGTTCCGGGCCCTGCTGCGCGCGGAGGGCCGCTTCGCGGGGGCGTTCACGCACGTCACCTTCGGCATTCTGGACCGGACACGGGACGGCGCGGTACGCGAGGCGTTCGTGCGCGTGTTCGTATAGACGGGCGGGGATCCGTACCCGGCCGTCGGCTCGCGGCAGCCGCGGCGCCCCGGCGCCGGCTCAGTTCCAGCCGTACCGCTCCCGCAGCCGCTGCCGTACGAGGTCGAACCGCATGCGGTCCAGCGCGCACGCCTCCCGCCGCATCCCGTCGTCGTGCAGCCGCAGCACCCGCTCCACGTCCACCCACGAGTCCCGCCCGGACCGGTCCCACGGCCCGCTGCCGATCGGCACCCACTCCCGGTCGCCGTCGTGCCGCTTGCTGGACAGCTGGACGGCGAGCAGGGTGCCGGCGGCCTCGCGGGCGACGACGAGCACCGGGCGGTCCTTGCCCCGGCCGTCGTTCTCCTCGTAGGGCACCCACGTCCAGACGATCTCGCCCGGGTCGGGGTCGCCGTCGTACGCGGGCGAGTACTCGGTACGCACCCGGCCGACCGAGGCGGCGGCGGCCTCGGTGGTGGCGGAAGGGCCGTACCGGCCGGGGGCGTCGTCGGTGGTCCCGTCGGTGAAGTGAGTCACGGCCGTCACGCTATCCGCCCGCGCGACGGCGCCCCGGCCCGGGTCGGCCGCCGGAGTACCGACCGTGCGGGCCGGACACCGGGGGAGGGGTGCGGCGGGCCCGGGAATCAGTCCTTGCGGCCGGTCAGCGCCACCGTGACCCCGAGGCCGATCATGGCCAGCCCGCCCGTTCCGCCGACCGCGGCCAGCCGCCCCGGCGAACTCGCGAACCAGTCCCGGGCACCTGCCGCGACCAGCCCCCACGCGCTGTCGCAGGTCACGGCGATGAGGTTGAAGACGAGGCCGAGCAGCAGCATCTGGACGACGACCCGGCCCCGGGCCGGGTCGGCGAACTGCGGCAGCACGGCCGCGAAGAACACGATCGTCTTGGGGTTGCTCACCCCGACCGCGAAGCCCTCCCAGAAGGTGCGCCGACCGACGGGCGCGGGGACCGTACCGGCGAACGCCTCCCGCAGTGCGCCCCGGTCCCGCCAGGACTTCACCCCCAGGTACACCAGGTAGGCGGCGCCGGTGAGCTTCAGCGCCGTGAAGACGACGGCCGAGCGCTCCACGACGGACCCGACGCCGAGGGCGACGGCCGTGACGAGCAGGTAGGCGCCGACGGTGTTCCCGACGACCGTGGTCAGCGCGGCGCGGCGGCCCTGCGCCAGCGCCCGCCCGATCACGAACAGCACGCTCGGGCCCGGTATCACGATCAGCAGGAACGACATCGCCGCGAAGGCGGCCAGACGGTCGGAGGACACCATGCGGTCATGCAAGCCGCGCGGGACGGGCCCCGGCAAGTCGTTTTTCCCCGGGCGACCGCCCGTCCATCGCCATCCGTACGGCGGACCGCACGACCGGCGCGACCGGCATGACCGGCGCGACCGGCGCGATCGGCACGGACCGTACGACCCGCACGACCGGCACGGACCGTACGGCTCGTACAGACTGTGTGGCCCGTGTGGCCCGTGTGGCCCGTGCGGCCCGTGTGGCCCGTGTGGTCCGTGCGGCCCGTGCGGTCCGTGCGGTCCGTGCGGTCCGTGCGGCCCGTGTGGGCCCGTGTGGCCCGTGCGGCCGGAAACCGCTCGACACGCGCGGGCGGCGTTGCCTACGATCCCGGCGCGGCATCGCGTGCCGGTCACCGTCCGGGTGAGGCATGGAGGCGCCGCGGAGATGCCCGTGGAGGCATTGACCGTGTCAGTCGAGTTCAACCACACCATCGTTCTCTCCCGCGACCGGGAGGAGTCCGCCCGTTTCCTGGCCCGCGTCCTGGGGCTGGAGGTCGGGGAGCCGGCCGGGATGTTCCTGCCCGTGACGACCGCGAACGGCGTCACGCTGGACTTCGCGACCGTCGACATCGACATACCCGTTCAGCACTACGCGTTCCTCGTCTCCGAGGACGAGTTCGACGCCGCCCTCGCCCGTCTCGTCGCGGACGGGGTCCCCGTCCAGGCCGACCCGCACGGCCGTCACCCGGGCCGCATCAACCGCAACGACGGCGGACGCGGCGTGTACTTCACGGACCCCGCAGGGCACGGCCTGGAGATGTTCACCCGCCCCTACGGCACCGATGCGGACTCCCCCCTGAACGGCGTCACGGAACCGGTCCCCGGGACGACGGGCGGCTGATCCGTACGCCGTCACCGGTGCCGGTGCCACCCGCGTGCTGCCGCGTCGGCGTGCTCCGGCCGGGGGCGGTGCTCCTCCTCTGCGGGAGCACCGCCCCCGGCGCGGCGCGG
>NZ_JBEXVL010000052.1:0-11739 GCF_040638805.1 Streptomyces sp. NPDC005925
TACGACGACACCGGGCACCCCGCGGCGAGCGGGGTGCCCGGTGTCGTCGTACGACCGGCGTGTGTCAGCCGTGCTTGGCGCGGCTCGCGGCGCGGGCGCGCTCGCGGGCGTCCAGGTTCACCTTGCGGATGCGGATGGCCTCCGGGGTCACCTCGACGCACTCGTCGTCGCGGCAGAACTCCAGGGACTGCTCCAGCGACAGCTTGCGCGGCGGGACGATCGACTCCGCCACGTCGGCCGTGGACGACCGCATGTTGGTGAGCTTCTTCTCCTTGGTGATGTTGACGTCCATGTCGTCGGAGCGGGAGTTCTCGCCGACGATCATGCCCTCGTACACCTCGGTGCCCGGCTCCACGAACAGCACGCCGCGCTCCTGGAGGTTCGTCATCGCGAACGCGGTGACGGCCCCGGAGCGGTCGGCGACCAGCGAGCCGTTGTTACGGGTCTGCAGCTGGCCGAACCACGGCTCGTGGCCCTCGTGGATGGAGTGCCCGATGCCCGTGCCGCGGGTCTGGGTCAGGAACTCGGTACGGAAGCCGATCAGACCGCGGGACGGCACGACGAACTCCATGCGGACCCAGCCCGAGCCGTGGTTGGACATGTTGTCCATCCGGCCCTTGCGGACGCCCATCAGCTGCGTGACCGCGCCCATGTGCTCCTCGGGCACGTCGATCGTCATGCGCTCGACCGGCTCGTAGACCTTGCCGTCCACGTCCTTCGTGACCACCTGCGGCTTGCCGATGGTCAGCTCGAAGCCCTCCCGGCGCATCGTCTCGACCAGGATGGCCAGCGCCAGCTCGCCGCGGCCCTGAACCTCCCACGCGTCCGGGCGGTCGGTGTCCAGGACACGGAGCGAGACGTTGCCGATGAGCTCGCGGTCCAGCCGGTCCTTGACCTGGCGGGCGGTCACCTTGCGGTCCTTGACGGCCGCCTTCGCGTCGGCGCCCTTGCCGGTGCCGCCGCGGCCGACCAGCGGCGAGGTGTTCGTCCCGATGGTCATCGAGATCGCGGGCTCGTCCACCGTGATCAGCGGCAGCGGGACCGGGTTCTCCGGGTCGGCCAGCGTCTCGCCGATCATGATGTCCGGAATGCCGGCGACGGCGCAGATGTCACCCGGGCCGGCCTTCTCGGCGGCCTTGCGGGTGAGTGCCTCGGTCATCATCAGCTCGGAGATGCGCACGTTCGTCATGGAACCGTCGCGCTTGATCCAGGCCACGGTCTGGCCCTTCTTCAGCTCGCCCTGGTGGACGCGCAGCAGCGCGATACGGCCGAGGAAGTTGTCCGCGTCCAGGTTCGTGACGTGCGCCTGGAGGGGGGCCGTGTCGTCGTACGTCGGCGCCGGGATGTGCTGCAGGATCGTCGAGAAGAACGGCTCCAGGCTGGTGGAGTCGCCCGGGACCGTGCCGTCGGCCGGCTTCGTCAGCGACGCGATGCCGTCACGGCCGCAGGCGTAGACGATCGGGAACTCGATCTGCTCCTCGTCGGCGTCCAGGTCGAGGAAGAGGTCGTACGTCTCGTTGACCACCTCGTCGATACGGGCGTCCGGGCGGTCCGTCTTGTTGATGCACAGGATGATCGGCAGGCGGGCCTGGAGGGCCTTGCGCAGCACGAAGCGGGTCTGCGGGAGCGGGCCCTCGGACGCGTCCACGAGCAGCACGACGCCGTCGACCATCGACAGCCCGCGCTCGACCTCGCCGCCGAAGTCGGCGTGGCCGGGGGTGTCGATGATGTTGATCGTGATCGGGTCCCCGCCGTCCTTCGGGTGATACTTCACCGCGGTGTTCTTGGCGAGGATCGTGATGCCCTTCTCACGCTCCAGGTCGTTCGAGTCCATCATGCGGTCGTCGACGGAATCGAGCTGGTGGGCGGCGAACGCGCCCGCCTGCTTGAGCATCCCGTCGACGATGGTGGTCTTGCCGTGGTCGACGTGGGCGACGATGGCGACATTGCGGATGTCGTGGCGCGTGGCCATATAAGGCGTACTCCCGGAGTGCTGAGGAATGCCCTGCGCGAACGCCAGCGGTGCGCGGGCCCTGCCGGGCTGAACGTGCCTCGGCCTCACCCCATGGTACGGGGCCGCCGCCGCGGGGGCCTGCCGGGTGAGTCCGGCCCGGCTTCACGGGCCTGCGCGCCGGGCCGGCCCCGCCGGGGGCAGCCGCCCCGGGGCCCCGCGTTCCGGCCCGGACGGCCTCACCGCCGAGCGCCGGACGAGCTGCTTTCGCCGGGGTCGTCTCCCGGGCTCTCACTTCTTCAGGAACCCCATGTCCTCGTACACCGGTGTCCCGAAGCCGAAGGCTCCCGCGTTGGCCAGATTGCGGCGGGCCGCCGTGAGCTGGGGACGCTGGTAGAGGGGGATGGAGCCGGCCGCCGCCCAGATGCGGGCGTCGGCCTTGCGGATCAGGGAGCGGGCCTCGTCCTCGTCCAGGGTGGCCGCCGCCTGCTCGAAGAGCTGGTCGACCTGGTCGGTGCCGACGCGGGTGTAGTTCTGCTCGACGCTGAGGGACCCGTCGGCCGCCGCGACCGGCTTGGCGAAGATCGGGCGGGCGTCGGTGGCGGGGAAGGCGGAGGCGGGCCAGGAGTACAGGGCGAGGTCGTACTCGCCGGACGCGACGTGATCCTTGAAGTAGTTCTCGTCGGGCACCTTGGTCACGGCCGCGCGGATGCCGACCCGGTCCAGCATCCGGATGATCCGGTCGGACACGGCCCGCAGGGACTCGGTGCCCGGGCCCGACGGCAGGACGAAGCGGAGGGTGAGTGCCTGGCCGTCCTTGGCGAGCCGGTCGGCCGCGGCGCGGGCGGGGGCGCGGGTGCCCCGGGGGGCGGGGGTGCCCTCGGGGGCGTAGGCACCGGACCTGCTGTGCCGGGCCTGGCGCTCGCCGCCGCCATGGTGCGGCCACCGGTCGCCGGCCTTGTCGTCGCCACGGCCGCCGTCGCGGGTGCCGCGGTCGTCGGTGCCCTTCAGCGTGTCGTTCTTCTTCCCGGCCTCCTCGGCGCCGTCGCTCCCGGCCCCGGCGGCCTTCCCGGCCTTCCCGGCCTTCCCGGCCTTCCCGGCCTTCTCGGCCTTCTCGGCCTTCTCCTGCCTGTCGCTCCCGGCTCCGGCGGCCTTCTCGGCCTTCCGTTTGCTGACGGGGCCGCCACGCACCCAGCCCGCGTCCGCGAGCAGGGCCCGCGCCTCCTCGGTGTCCTGGCCGCCGAGGGCGCCGCTGCCGTCGGCGTAGGCGTCCTGGCCGACGAGCGCGAGGTGGCTGCCGACCGGCTCGGCCGGCAGCCCGAGGGGCTTCAGGACGGCGCGCGCGATGTCCTCGCGGTTCAGGGCGCGGGCCACCGCCCGGCGCACCCGCTCGTCGGCGAGGGGGCCGTCGGCACCGTTGAGGGCGAGCTGTGTGTAGGCGGGCTCCAGCGACTTGCGGACCTCGTAGCCGCGTAGCGCCCGCCGGACGCGTTCCTGCTTCTCGGCCGCCTCACGCAGCTCCTTGCGGGCCTTGGTCTCCCGCTCGGCGGCCGCCTTGTCGGAGCCGTGCGCCACGGCCCAGGACCGCAGGGCCTCGGCGGGGGAGCCGTGCCGGTCGGGGGCGGGCGCGAGGGCGGGGCCGGCGAGCCCGGTCCCGGCGGCGGCCATCAGCGGCGTCCTGGCCGGTTTCGGGCGGGCGGCGACGGTGATGCGGCGGGCCGCGGCGGGGTCGATCTCGGCCAGGTCGACCGTGCCGGCCGTCAGCGCGGCGGTCCGTTCCTTGCGGGGTACGGCGCGCAGCTCGATCCGGGTGAGCTTGGCCGGGTGGCCCCACCAGCGCGGATTGCGGACCAGGGTGATCTTGTCCTTCGCGCGGTCGACCCGCTTCACCGTGAAGGGTCCCGCGGTCACCTTGAGTTTGCGGCGGGCCCCGTCGTTGAAGGCGTCCGCGTTGCCCATGACCTCCTTCGGGTACAGCGGCGAGAACAGCGATTTCCAGTCGGCGTAGGGCCGGTTGAAGGTGACTTTGACCTCCAGGTCGTTGGCGCCGCGCTGGATCTTCTCGATGCGTTCGTACCCGGCGTTGCGGGCGGTCCAGTAGGCGGTGTCCTTTCCGGAGAGGGCGCGCCACTGGGCGACGAAGTCGGGGGCGCCGATCTCGCGGCCGTCGCTCCAGACGGCCTGCTGGTTCAGCTTGTAGAGCACGACCTGCTTCGGCTCGGTCCCGACGATTTCGGCCGACTCCAGGAAGTCGGGGTTCCGCTCGGCCCGGCCGTTCGCGTCCAGCCGGTACATCGACGGCAGGACGGCCTGCGCGATCCGCGAGGTGGTGGAGTCGGCGTCCGACTGGAAGGTGTTCAGGGTGTCGGGCACCGAGTCGACCGCCCAGCGCAGGGTCCCCCCGTCGGCGATCCGGTCGCGGGCGGCGGGCGCGACGTCCTGCGGGGCGAGTGGTCTGTCCGGCCGGTCCTCGGAGGAGCAGGCGGTCAGCAGGGGGACCGCGAGGGCCCCGGCGGTGAGCAGGGCGACCGGGCGCAGCACCGTGCGGCGACCGGGGGTGGGGCGAGACGGCCTGAGTCGGGCGCCGTGGGGGGACATCTCTGCGTACCTCCGGGAAGCCGCGGGTGTGATCACTTTTGGCGGTATATGGAGCTCATCAGATGTATGCGGCCACTGAAGGGGAAAAGGCATCCGCGGCGCGCGGCGACACGGCGGCCCGCGGCCGAACGCCACCCGTCCGGCCGAACGCGGCCGGGGCGCACGGGCGGAGGACCGGCACCCGGCGGACGGCGCCCGGGCGGCCGGCGGGGCGCGGCGAAGGCCGGTCCGCGACGGCGCGCCTCGGCCAATCCGCGCGTGTCCCTTCCCACAGGCCGGTGTGACGCGCGACACTCTCAGGCGCATGAACATTGCCGCCTTGGGTGAACAAACCCGCGGAAGTGAGGGCACGTCATGTCCGTGCATGACGATCTGACATCGGTCCAGCGCTGCCTCGACGACCTGAAGCGGTCCGTGGGGCGCCTGGAGAAGCAGCTGGGCAGTGGCGGTCTCGAGATACGCCGGGTCCGGACCGACACCGAGCACCTGCGCGAGAGCGTCGCCCTCCTGCAGGAGTCGGCGTCCGCCCCGGGCACCCCGGACACACCCCCGCGGCCGGACCTCGTCACGATCTCCGACACGCCGTACGACCGGACGCTGTGGACCGACTCCGACGACGAGGGTCTCGGTGCCCGCGACCGGCACGCTCCCTGACCCCGACCGGAGGCGAGACGTGGCCACTGGGACGGAACCTCCCGCCACAGACCCCCAACCCTCAGGCGGCCGCGTGCGCGGCGGTGTGCGCAGCGGTGCGCGTGCCGCGATCGCCGCCCCGCACCTGCGGACCGACCGCTGGTGGCTGGCGCCCGCCGTCACCGCGGCCGGTCTGCTGGCCTTCATCGTCTACTCGACGTGGCGGGCCTTCGCGAACGCCGACTACTACGCCGCGCCGTACGTCTCGCCGTTCTACTCGCCGTGCCTGGCGGAGAGCTGCGAGCCGATGCGGAGCGGCCCGAACTGGGAGGTCCTCGGCGCCTGGTGGGGCCTGTCCCCCGCCGTCATCATCCTGATCTTCCCGCTCGGCTTCCGGCTGACCTGCTACTACTACCGCAAGGCCTACTACCGGAGCTTCTGGGCGTCCCCGCCGGCCTGCGCGGTGGCCGAGCCGCACACGACGTACACGGGTGAGACCCGCTTCCCGCTGGTGCTGCAGAACATCCACCGGTACTTCTTCTACGCCGCGATCCCCGTCGCCGGAATCCTGACCTACGACACCGTGCTCGCCTTCCGGGACGAGACGTACGCGTGGGGCCACATGGGCCTGGGCTCCCTGGTGTTCCTGGTGAACATCACGCTGATCTGGGCGTACACCCTGTCCTGCCACTCCTGCCGGCACATCGTGGGCGGCAAGCTGAAGCACTTCTCGCGGCATCCGGTGCGCTACCGCATGTGGCAGCTGGTCGGGAAGCTCAACGCCCGGCACATGCAGCTCGCGTGGGCGTCGCTGGTGAGCGTGGCGCTCGCCGACTTCTACGTGTATCTCGTCGCGTCCGGCGTCTTCGACGATCCGAGGTTCTTCTGATGTCCGTGATCGACCGGCAGGAATGGGACGTCGTCGTGGTCGGGGCGGGCGGCGCCGGGCTGCGCGCCGCGATCGAGGCGCGCGAGCGGGGCGCCCGTACGGCCGTGATCTGCAAGTCGCTGTTCGGCAAGGCGCACACCGTGATGGCCGAGGGCGGCATCGCGGCGGCCATGGCCAACACCAACGAGCACGACAACTGGCGGGTCCACTTCCGCGACACGATGCGCGGCGGGAAGTTCCTCAACCAGTGGCGGATGGCCGAGTTGCACGCCCAGGAGGCCCCGGACCGGGTGTGGGAGCTGGAGACCTGGGGAGCCCTGTTCGACCGGACCAGGGACGGCCGGATCTCGCAGCGCAACTTCGGCGGCCACGAGTACCCGCGCCTCGCCCACGTCGGCGACCGCACCGGCCTGGAGCTGATCCGCACCCTGCAGCAGAAGGTCGTCGCGCTCCAGCAGGAGGACTTCCGTGAGACCGGCGACTACGAGTCCCGGCTGAAGGTCTTCCAGGAGTGCACGGTCACCCGCGTCCTGAAGGACGGCGAGCGCGTCTCGGGCGTCTTCGGCTACGAGCGGGAGTCCGGCCGGTTCTTCGTCATCGAGGCACCGGCCGTTGTCCTCGCGACGGGCGGCATCGGCAAGTCCTTCAAGGTGACGTCGAACTCGTGGGAGTACACGGGCGACGGGCACGCGCTGGCCCTGCTGGCCGGGGCTCCCCTGCTGAACATGGAGTTCGTGCAGTTCCACCCGACGGGCATGGTCTGGCCGCCGTCCGTGAAGGGCATCCTCGTCACCGAGTCGGTGCGCGGCGACGGCGGTGTGCTGCGCAACTCCGACGGCGAGCGGTTCATGTTCGGCTACGTCCCGGACGTCTTCAAGGACAAGTACGCCGAGTCCGAGGACGAGGCCGACCGCTGGTACGACGACCCGGACCACCACCGCCGCCCGCCCGAGCTGCTCCCCCGCGACGAGGTCGCGCGGGCCATCAACGCCGAGGTGAAGGAGGGCCGGGGCTCCCCGCACGGCGGCGTCTTCCTGGACGTCTCCACGCGGATGCCCGCCGAGACGATCAAACGGCGGCTGCCGTCGATGTACCACCAGTTCAAGGAGCTGGCCGACGTCGACATCACGGCCGAGCCCATGGAGGTCGGGCCCACCTGCCACTACGTGATGGGCGGCATCGCCGTCGACTCCGACACCGCGGAGGCACGCGGCGTGCCGGGGCTGTACGCGGCGGGCGAGGTCGCCGGCGGCATGCACGGCTCGAACCGCCTCGGCGGCAACTCGCTCTCCGACCTGCTGGTGTTCGGCCGCCGCGCCGGCCGGCACGCGGCCGCGTACGCGGCGGGCCCGGCCGGGACCGCCCGCCCCCGGGTGGCCGCGGAGGAGACCGACGCGGCGGCGGCCGAGGCGCTGCGGCCGTTCTCGGCGCCGGACCGGGGGACCGAGTCGGGCCGGGAGACGGGACCGGCCGGGGAACACACACCGGAGAACCCGTACACCCTGCACCAGGAGCTCCAGCAGACCATGAACGACCTGGTCGGCATCATCCGCCGCCAGGGCGAGATGGAGGACGCGCTGCGGAGGCTGGCGGCGCTGGGCGAACGGGCCCGGCGCGTGGGCGTCGAGGGGCACCGGCAGTTCAACCCGGGCTGGCATCTCGCCCTGGACCTGCGGAACATGCTGCTGGTCAGCGAGTGCGTGGCGCGGGCGGCGCTGGAGCGCACCGAGTCCCGCGGCGGGCACACCCGCGAGGACCATCCGTCCATGGACCGCGCCTGGCGCGCGGTCAATCTGCTGTGCACGCTCACGGACGGGCCGGCGGGCGCGGGGGCCGGCCGGGCGAGCGGCGGGCCGGCGGGGGACCCGCTCCCCGGCCGGATCTCCCTCACCCGCGAGACGACCGAGCCCGTCCGCCCGGATCTGCTGGCCCTCTTCGAGAAGGAGGAGCTGGCCAAGTACCTGGCCGAGGAGGAGCTGGACGTATGAGCGGCTACGAGGCCCGATTCCGGGTGTGGCGGGGCGACACGGACGGCGGCGGCCTGGCGGACTTCTCCGTCGAGGTGAACGAGGGCGAGGTGGTCCTCGACATCGTCCACCGCCTGCAGGCCACCCAGGCGCCCGATCTCGCGGTCCGCTGGAACTGCAAGGCGGGCAAGTGCGGTTCGTGCTCGGCGGAGGTCAACGGACGGCCGCGGCTGCTGTGCATGACGCGCATGTCCGTCTTCGACCGGGCCGAGACGGTCACGATCACCCCGCTGCGCGCGTTCCCGGTGATCCGCGATCTGGTGACGGACGTCGGCTTCAACTACGACAAGGCCCGGGAGGTTCCGGCGTTCGTCCCGCCCGCCGGGGTCGCCCCGGGCGAGTACCGGATGATGCAGGAGGACGTGGACCGCTCGCAGGAGTTCCGCAAGTGCATCGAGTGTTTCCTGTGCCAGGACACCTGCCACGTGGTGCGCGACCACGAGGAGAACAAGCCGGCCTTCGCGGGCCCGCGGTTCCTGATGCGGGTGGCCGAGCTGGACATGCATCCGCTGGACGCGGCGGCCGAGTCCGGGCTGGACCGCAAGAGGACGGCCCAGGACGAACACGGCCTCGGCTACTGCAACATCACCAAGTGCTGCACGGAGGTCTGCCCCGAAGGCATCAAGATCACGGACAACGCGCTGATCCCCCTGAAGGAACGGGCCGTGGACCGCGCGTACGACCCGCTGGTCTGGCTGGGCTCGAAGATCCGGCGCCGGTCCTCCTAGAGGGCGGAGCTGGGCCCGGCCCAGGGATGAGCCGGGCCCAGAGCCACCGGGCCCAGAGCAAGCCGCGCCCGGAGCGAGCCGGGCCCAGAGCCAGCGGGGCCTAGAGCGAGCCGGGATCGGGCACCCAGCCCTCCCGGTACGCCGCCCAGTCCTCCTCCGTCGCCGCGAAGTCGACGTACAGCGCGACACCGAAGCGGGCGCGGTCCCGGTCGGTGCGGGACAGCCCGAGGCGTACGCCCCGTACGGCGGCGGACACGGTCTCGGCGTGCGCCCAGTGACCGAAGCGGTTCTCGTGGTAGAAGGGCAGCCCCATCAGCAGATCCGTCGAGGGCGGGGTGGCCTCCAGGGCCAGCGCGGTCTGCTGCGCCACGTAACCGCCGTAGGTGCCCTGCAGCGGCTGCATCGTGTCGTACGACATCACCGCGATCTGGTCGACGCGGCGCGCCACCTGACCGAAGAACGCCTGCGACCACCACTTCGGGTGCCCGGCGACCGTCCCCCAGAAGGAGTGGAACCCCGGCAGCGGGTCGATCTGGTGCGCGGCGACGGAGAGCGGGACGCCCCGGGCGCGGGTCTCGCGGTGCAGGGCGTCGAGAAGGGTCAGATAGTGCCGGTCGCCGGAGTGCAACGGCTCCAGATCGAAGTGCACCCCGTCGAAGCCGGCGTCCAGGATCTGCCGGGTGGAACCGAGCACGGCGGCACGGGTCCCGGCCCGCTCAAGGCGCATGCCGTCGGGGGTCTCGGTGGCGAGCACGTCCCCGAGCCAGGCCTGCACACGGATACCGGGCAGTTCCCGGTGCACGGCCCCGACGAGCCGGCTCGCGCGCGGATACAGCGACTCGGGCAGCGTCCCGTCGTGCTCCAGCGGCCCCGCGTGGACGTACAGGTCCCGGATACCGGTCCCCTTCAGCCGCCGCGCCAGCGCCTCGATGTCGGCGTCCTTCTTGCGCCCGTCGACCCAGGCGTGCCCCAGCCAGATGGCGTCACGCTCCCGGGTGTACGTGCCCTCACCCGGATCCCCCAGGTAGTTCACCCGCAGCGCGGCCTCCGCGACGAGGAGCGGGAGGAGGACGACGAGGACCACGGCCAGGACGACTCGCCTCGCCCGGCGCAGGCGGCGACCGGGCCGAGCGGTCGTGGCGGCGGCGCCGGTGCCGGTGCCGGTACCGCTGTCGACATCGGTACCCGTACCGGTGCCGGTGGCCGCGTGGGGGGCCTCCGCGTCCGGGGCCCCCGCGTCGTCCGGGGCCACGGTGTCCTGTCGCTGCCCATCGGTCTCCCGCTCCCCCTGTTCGGTCGGTTCCACGGCCGTCCCCTCCCCCGGCGCCCCGCCCGGGGCGCCCTCACCACGACTCCGGCCCCCGGTCGCGAAGCCGCGTCGGTGCTCATACGCTCCGCACTGTGACGCCTTCCTGCAGCCGGGGCCCGGCGCGGCGCGCTTCCTCCGCGCACAAAGGTGTGCGGGTGGGACACGCCGTGCTGGGCGGTACGGCCGGAATCGTGTGGCTGGTGTTGCCGGTGATGACGAGCGGCGAAGCCGTTCCGGTTGCGATCAAGGACGGCGAGGCCACGGCCACGAACGCGCCCGCGCACCCGGCCGCGTCCCCGCGCAAGAGCCAGAAGGAGCGGCAGAAGCAGCAGGACGAGACGCCGGGCCAGGAGCTGGTCCTCCCGCTCGCCGTGCTGGGCGCGACGGCGGCCCTCGCCGGGTACGGATCCGTACGCCGCACCCGCCGGGCCCGCACCCGTACGACGCCCGGCGGCGCGCCGGACGCCCCCGAGGGCCCCGTCGCGCAGGCGGACGTACCGGTGTCGTCCGTGGTACGACGCGTCGCCGCCCTGACAGCGGCGGAGGAACTGCTCCCGGCGGCCCTCGCGGACGCGCAGGCGGAACTGCCGGCGGCCGACGAGACCCTGGCCGCCGTACGGGACGGCGTCACGAGCGGGGATCTCGCCCCCGTGGACGCCCTGCGCCGCGTCGTGCGGGCCTGCGTACCGCTCGGAGCAGGGCGCACCGGGCCCGCCCTCGTGTCGGCCGCGCTGCTGGTGGCGCGCGAGGCCGTGTCCGACGTGGACGATTTCGTCGCGGCGCACGAAGACGCCGTCGACGGGGCTGCCCGCACCCGCCTGGCGGAGGCCCGGCGCCTCCTCGCCTCGTCCGAGCCGAGCGACCTGGTGGCCGCCGACACGCTCGCCCACGAGGCCCGCGCCCTGGCGGAACAGGACGTACGGCGAACCGCTTTGTAGTGGTTCGGTGACAGTCCCGGGGCTTTCCCCCAGCCCTTTCCTAGAATGACGGTTCGGATTCGGCGCGACCTCACGAGGGCCACAGGGCGGACAGGCTGGTCCGACACGGGCAGGCACGGACAGACGGGGCTTGGGGGACAACGTGCTCACACCGGAGAAGATCCCGCAGTTCACGGGTGATCTGGCGCAGTTGGAGAAGGACTACGCGGGCCTGAAGAAGGACGCGGGGAATCTCCGCGACGCGGGTGCCGATGTCCACTCCCGGTTCCAGGGCCTGTCCGCGTACTACCACGCCCCGGAGGCGGAGCGGCTTTTCGCCACCACGAAGCCGGTGAAGGATCGTGCGGACGGTTTCGCGGACGATCTGGAGACGGTGTCCTCGGCCCTGTCGTCGTATGCGACGGAGGTCCAGCCGCTGGTCGCGAAGCTCAAGCAGCTCAAGATTGACGCCGCGGCGTTCGTCGAGTCGGTGAAGGACGACGACGAGTGGGAGTACGACGGGGACAAGGTCGACGAGCACAATCAGCTGCGTGATGACGTCACGGCGACGGTTGCCGCTTTCTGGGCGGCTGAGCGGACGTGTCACAACAAGATCACTGCGTTGTGGGGCGGGACGCAGATGGTCGCGGGGGACGGTTCGGACCGTAAGGACCAGTACGGGTTCTC
>NZ_JBEXVL010000053.1:0-9374 GCF_040638805.1 Streptomyces sp. NPDC005925
GATCGTCCGGAAACCCGGAAACAGCATCAACCCCGTCGACCACCAGCCTCCACAAATCCTCCGGCGACGACACACCACCCGGATACCGGCACGCCGTACCCACAATGGCCAGCGGCTCACTCGCCCGGGCCTCGATTTCACGCAGTCGCTTTCGGGCATCGCGGGCATCGGCGATGGCTTTTTTGAGGTAGTCGCGGAGTTGTGCCTCGTCAGCCACTGAATTCAGCTCCCGAAAATGATGTGTGCGATTGCCGTGGAGGGCGCCCCGCACCCTCTGGGCGGGCCGACGGGCCGTACGGACGGTTCACCGAGGGGGCGGCCCGCGCCCCGGACGGTCCGGGTCCGGCTCAGTCGTGGCGGTCGACGAGCGCGAACAGCTCCTCGTCGCTGGCGGTTTCGAGATCGTCGTCGGACGGGGCCGCGGTTCCCAGCGTCTCGGCAGTCCTCAACAGTTGCCGCAGGCGTACGGTGATCCGCTCCCGGGCCTCGCCGTCGGACGCCGCGGACTGGATGGCCGCCTCGAGACCGGAGAGGCCCGCCAGCACCGGATCAGCGGGAGACCCCTCGCCGACGGCCAGCTCGCTGAGCAGATGGGTCGCCAGTGCCTGAGGGGTCGGGTGGTCGAAGACCAGTGTGGCGGGCAGCGGCAGGCCGGTCGCCTCACGCATCCGGTTGCGCAGCTCCACCGACGTCAGCGAGTCGAACCCGGTTTCCTTGAAGGCCAGGTCCGCCCGGATCCCGCCCGGCCCGGTGTGGCCGAGCACGATCGCGGCCTGCGTACGGACCAGGTCGAGGAGGAGTGCCTCCTGCTCCGCCGCTGCCAGCCCGGCCAGCCGGTCCGGCAGTTGCCGACGTTCGTCGCCGGCGACCACGGCGTGTGCCGACTTCCGGCCCGCCCGTACGAGGCCGCGCAGCAGGTGTGGCACTCCGCCGCCGGTCGTCGCGTCGGCACGGACCTTCCGCAGGTCCAGCTTGACCGGCACCAGCAGCGCCCGACCGGAACCCAGAGCGGCATCGAACAGTTCCAAGCCCTCTGCGGACTCCAGTGCCAGGACTCCCCCGCGTCCCTCACGCCGGCTCATCCGGGTCCGGGTGACGTCATCGATGGTGGTCGCCATGCCGGTGGCTTCCTTCCACGGACCCCAGGCCAGCGACAGTCCCGGCAGGCCCGCCGCACGGCGACGCGCCATCAACCCGTCCAGGTACGCGTTCGCCGCCGCGTAACCACCACTCCCGGCGCCCAGGAACACGGACGACGCGGACGAGTACACGACGAAAGCGTCCAGGTCCAGGCCACGGGTCAGCTCATCAAGGTGCCGCACCGCGTCCACCTTCGGCGCGAACACCCTGCCCAGCCGCTCCCGCGTCAACGCCCCGATCACACCCGCATCGAACACCCCGGCCGTATGCACCACACCGCTCAGCCGACGCTCCTCCGACACCGACTCCAGCAGAACCCGCACCTGGTCACGGTCGGACAGATCACAGGCCACCGCCGACACAACGGCCCCGTGCTCGGCCAGTTCGACGGCCAACTCCGCCACACCCTCGGCATCCGGACCACGCCGACTCGCCAGCACCACATGCCGCACCCCATACCGGACCACGAGGTGCCGGGCCGCCAGCGCACCCAACGACCCACCGCCCGTGACCAGGACCGTGCCCTCCGGCCCGAACCTCGTGCATGCCGCGTCCGGGACTGGAGGGGTGGCGTGTGCGAGCCGGGGAAGGAGGAGGTCCGTACCGCGCACCGCCAGTTGCGGTTCCTCACTGGCGAGCACCGCGCCCAGGACCGGCTCCACGCCGACATCTACGGCAGCAGGATCGGCGTCCACCAGGACGATCCGGCCCGGATGCTCCGTCTGGGCCGCACGGACCAGACCCCACACGGCCGCCCCGGCGGGGTCCGTCACCGCACCGTCACCGCCGGCGGGCATCGCACCCCGGGTCACCACCACCAGCCGCGACTCCTCCAGCCCCGCCCCGGCCAGCCACGCCTGCACGACCTCCAACACCCGCGAGACCAATGCCAGTACGGCATCCTCACCGGCCCCGCCGACAGCCTCCAGGAGCGCCACGGCCGGTACATCGGCGCCCGAGGCAACGTCGTCGGCCAGATCTGTCACCTCACCGGCAGTGGCCACCGCCACCCACGACCGTGAATGCTCCGCCTCCCGGGGCGGGGGCGGCAGCGCGCTCCACTCCACACCGAACAGCGCGTCGCGGACCGCATTCGCCTCCGTCTCCAACTGCTGGGCCGCCACCGCCCGCAACACCAGCGAGTCCATCGTCAGTACCAAGCCGCCGGCCTCGTCGGCGGCCTGCAGTGACATGGTGCTGGGCCCGCCGGGGACGAGCCGTACCCGAAGTGCCGGGGCCCCCGCCGCGTGCAGCAGCAGTCCGTTCCACGCGAACGGCATCACCGGCTCCCCGGGATCCTCCGCGGCCACGTCCGACTCAGCCCCGAACATCCCCGCTTGCAGGGCCGCGTCCAGCAGTGCGGGATGAATGCCGAACCTGCCGGCCTCCCCCCGCTGCTCCTCCGGCAGGGCGACCTCGGCGAAGATCTCCTCGCCGCGCCGCCACACCGCCCTTACGCCCTGGAACGCCGGACCGTACCCGTAACCCCGCTCGGACAGGCCGCCGTACAGGTCACCGGCGTCGACCACGAGCTGCCGCGCTCCGGGTGGCGGCCAGGCGGCGAAATCGAAGCTTGCGTCATCCGCCTGTGCGGTGGCCGCCGACAGCAGACCGGTGGCGTGCCGCGTCCACGTCTCCTCGCCCTCACCGGCAGCGTCCTCGCGCAGCGAGTACACCTCCACCGTGCGCGACCCGTCCTCACCCGCACCGCCGACCGAGACCTGCAGCCGTACGCCGCCACGCTCCGGCAGCACCACCGGCGCCTCGGTCACGAGTTCCTCCAGCGCCCCGCACCCGGCCTCGTCACCGGCCCGCACCGCCAACTCCACCAACGCGGTACCCGGAACCAGCACCACACCGCCAACCCGGTGATCGGCCAGCCACGGATGCGACCGCAACGACAACCGCGACGTGAACACCAACCCACCCGACTGCGGCAACCGCACCACCGCACCCAACAACGGATGACCGACCGCCGTCTGCCCCAACGAGGCCGCGTCAGCGCCCGACTCGGCCGGCTGAAGCCAGTAGTGCCGGTGGTCGAAGGCATACGTCGGCAACTCGACCCGAGCGGCTCCAGCACCGGGGGGCAGCATGGCCGCCCAGTCCACACGGACCCCTCGGACGAACAGCTCCGCCATCGAGGTCAACAGCCGCCGCAGGCCACCGTCCTCCCGGCGCAACGTCCCGGTCACCACAGCATCAACGCCAGCGTCGTCAACGACTTCGGTGACCGGCTGGACCAGCACCGGGTGAGCGCTGACCTCCACGAACACACCGTGCCCGTGATCGAGCAGGTCTTCTACCGCCGGGCCGAAGCGCACCGGCTGCCGCAGGTTGCGATACCAGTACGCGGCATCCAGCACCCCGGCGTCCTCCACCCAGCCGCCCGTCACGGTCGAGTAGAACGGCACCGCCGGGACCTGCGCCGTCACGTCGGCCAGTGCTTCGGCGAGGGTGTCCCGGATGTCCTCCACATGCCGGGTGTGAGAGGCGTAATCCACCGCCACCCGCCGCACCCGCACACCGTCACCGAACAGCGCGCCCAGCGCCTCGTCGAGGGCCCGCGCATCACCGGCGATCACCACCGACGACGGACCATTGACCGCGGCGACCTCCACCCGGCCCGCCCACGGCTCCAGCCGCCCGACAGTCTCTTCCTCGCTCAGCGCGACGGACGCCATACCCCCACGCCCCGACAGCCGCGCGGCGATCGCCTGACTGCGCAACGCCACCACCCGCGCCGCGTCCTCCAGCGACAACGCACCCGCCACACAAGCAGCCGCGATCTCCCCCTGCGAATGCCCCAGCACCGCATCCGGCCGGACACCGACCGAGCCCCACACAGCCGCCAGCCCCACCATCACCGCGAAACTCGCCGGCTGCACCACATCAACACGGTCCAGCAAGTCGGAATCGCACTCGCCCCGCAACACCTTCAGCAGCGACCAGTCCACCCACCGCCCCAACGCGGCAGCACACTCCCCGACCCGCTCAGCGAAGACCGGCGAGGCATCCAGCAACTCACGCCCCATCCCCACCCACTGCGAACCCTGACCCGGAAACACCCACACAACCCGGCCCAACGCATCCGAGCCAGCCGCACTGCCGGACACCAGGTTCGGCCCGCTCACCCCCCGCGCCAACGCCCCCAGCCCCGCCAGCGCCTCCCCCTCCGAACCCGCCAACACCACCGCACGCTCACCCAGCACCGCACGACCAGACACCAACACCCCGGCCACACCCGCCAGCGACGCCCCGTCCGGACTCTCGACCCAAGCCGCGAGCCGACCCGCCTGCCCCGCCAACGACCCCGCACTCCGCGCCGACACCACCAACGGCACCACACCCACGCAGGCAGGCAGGGGCGGCGGTTCCTCAGGGGGCGCCTCCTCCAGGATCAGGTGCGCGTTCGTGCCACTGACACCGAACGACGACACCCCCGCCCGCCGAGGACGATCACCCCGCACCCACTCCCGCGCCTCGGTCAACAACTCCACCGCACCCACCGACCAGTCCACCTGCCGCGTGGGCTCATCCACGTGCAAAGTGGGCGGCATCACACCATGCCGCAACGCCTGCACCGTCTTGATCACACTGGCCACACCCGCAGCCGCCTGGGTGTGCCCGATGTTCGACTTCAACGACCCCAGCCACAACGGCCGCCCGGACTCCCGCCCCTGCCCATACGTCGCCAGCAACGACTGCGCCTCGATCGGGTCACCCAGGGCCGTACCGGTCCCGTGGGCCTCCACCACATCCACGTCCGACGGCGAGAGACCGGCACTCGCCAACGCCCGGCGAATCACCCGCTGCTGCGACGGGCCGTTCGGAGCGGTCAGGCCGTTGGAGGCACCGTCCTGGTTCACCGCACTGCCCCGCAGCACCGCCAGGATCCGATGTCCACGCTCCCGCGCCACCGACAGCCGCTCCAGCACCACCACACCCACGCCTTCGGCCAGCCCCATGCCGTCCGCGCCCGAGGAGAACGCCTTGCACCGCCCGTCCTCGGCCAGGCCCCGCTGGCGGGAGAACGCCAGGAAGGCGCCGGGTGTCGCCATCACCATCGCACCGCCCGCCAGCGCCATCGAGCACTCGCCCTGCCGCAGCGACTGCGCCGCCAGATGCATCGCCACCAGCGACGACGAACACGCCGTGTCCACGGACACGGCCGGGCCCTCGAAGCCGAAGACGTACGACACCCGGCCCGACGCCACACTCGACGCCAGTCCAGTCCCCGCGAAACCCTCCACTTCCGGTGCCAGCACACCGGTTCCGTAGCCCTGGCTGGACACCCCGGAGAACACTCCGACGTCGGTCCCCTTCAACGAGGCCGGATCGACACCGACGTTCTCCAACGCCTCCCAGGAGGTCTCCAGCAGCAGCCGCTGCTGCGGGTCCATGGCCAGCGCCTCACGGGGCGAAATCCCGAAGAACCCCGCGTCGAAAAGCCCCGCCCCCCGCAGGAAACCACCCTCGCTCGTGTACGACGTCCCCGCACTGTCAGGATCCGGATCGAACAAACCCTCCAGATCCCAGCCCCGATCGTCCGGAAACCCGGAAACAGCATCAACCCCGTCGACCACCAGCCTCCACAAATCCTCCGGCGACGACACACCACCCGGATACCGGCACGCCATACCCACGATGGCAAGCGGCTCACTCGCGTCGGCTACCACGACCGGCGCACTCACCGTCACGGGCGCCACCACGTCGCCGAACTCCTCGGTCAGGTGGCGGGCGAGCGCCTGCGGGGTGGGGTAGTCGAAGACGAGCGTGGCGGGGAGTTTCAGGCCGGTCGCCTCACGCATCCGGTTGCGCAGCTCCACCGACGTCAGCGAGTCGAACCCGGCGTCCTTGAACGCCGTATCCGCCCGCACCCCCTCCGGCCCGCCGTACCCCAGCACAGCCGCAGCCTCCGTACGCACCAGGTCCAAGAGCAACGCCTCCCGCTCCCCCACCGCAAGCCCGGCCAGCCGACGGGCCAACCCGCCACCCCCGGCGCCGGCCTCTCGGACCGACTGCCGACCCACCCGCACCAGACCCCGCAACACATGCGGAACGGCCCCACCGCCGGACACGGCCTGAGTACGCAACGCCCGCAGGTCCAGCTTGACCGGCACCAACAACGCCTCGCCCGACCCCACAGCGGCGTCGAACAGCGCCATACCCTCCACCGGAGCTATCGCGCGCACGCCACTCCGGCCGGCACGCGCCTGATCGACGCTGCTGAGGTGGCCGGCCATGCCGAGGGTCTCTTCCCACAGGCCCCAGGCCAGCGACAGTCCGGGCAGGCCCGCCGCCCGGCGACTCGCCATCAGCCCGTCCAGGTACGCGTTCGCCGCCGCGTAGTTGCCCTGGCCGGCGCCACCGGACAGCCCCGCGACGGACGAGAACACGACAAACGCGCCGAGTCCCATGCCTCGCGTCAGGTCATCCAGGTGCCGCACCGCGTCCACCTTCGGCGCGAACACCTTGGCCAACCGCTCCGAAGTCAGCGTCCCGATCAGCCCGTCATCGAACACACCGGCCGTGTGCACCACACCGGTCAGCGGATACGCGTCCGGCACCGACCCCAGCAACGCCTCCACCTGCGCACGCTCGGACACATCACACGCCACCACCGACACCGCAGCACCCAGCCCGGTCAGCTCGGCCACCAACTCCGCCACACCCTCGGCATCCGGACCCCGCCGACTCGCCAGCACCAAACGCCGCACCCCGTGACGAGCGACAAGGTGACGGGCCACCAGACCGCCCAACGCCCCGCCACCCGAAACGAGGACCGTCCCTTCCGGCCCGAACACGTCTCGCCGACCGGGGACTTCTCCAGTCGCACGCGTGAGACGGGGGGCCGACAGTGCCCTACCGCGAACGGCGACCTGAGGTTCCCCGCTGGCCAGCACCGCACCCAGCACCGGTTCTGCGCAGCCTCCTTCGGCAGCGGGATCGGCGTCCAGCAGGATGATCCGGTCAGGGTTCTCGGACTGGGCCGCACGGACCAGGCCCCACACGGCCGCCCCGGCGGGGTCCGTCACCGCACCGTCACCGCCGGCGGGCATCGCACCCCGGGTCACGACCACCAGCCGCGAGTCCTCCAGCCCGGCCCCGGACAGCCACGCCTGCACGACCTCCAACACCCGCGAGGACAGGGCCAGGACGGCGCCTTCGCCATCACCGCCGACGGCCTCGAGAAGCGCCACGGCGGGTACGTCGGCGCCCGAGGCAACGTCGTCGACAAGATCCGTCACCTCACCGGCAGTGGCCACCGCCACCCACGACGGCAACAGTTCGGGCCCCGTTACCGTGGGGAGTTCGGTCCAGTCGACGCGGAACAGCGAGTCGGCGACGACCGCGTCCGCCGCCCCCGCCGACCCCGACTGCTCCGCCGACACCGCCCGGGACACCAACGAGTCCAGCGTCAGAACCAGTCCACCGGTCTCGTCCGCCGCCTGAAACGACAGCGCGTCCGGACCGGACGGTGCGACCCTCACCCGCAACGCCGAAGCACCCGCGGCATGCAGCACCAGTCCGTTCCACGCGAACGCCAACGTGGCCTCACCGGACTCCCCGGCCCCCCTGTCCGACCCGGCACCAATCGTCCCGGCCTGCAGAGCCGCATCCAGCAAGGCGGGATGCACGCCGAACCTGCCGGCCTCCCCCCGCTGCTCCTCCGGCAGGACAACCTCGGCGAACGTCTCCTCCCCGCGCCGCCACACCGCCCGCACACCCTGGAACGCCGGACCATAGCCGTAACCCCGCTCGGACAGGCCGCCGTAAAAGTCCCCGACCTCGACCGGCCGTGCACCCGACGGCGGCCAGGCGGCGAAATCGAAGCCCGCGTCACCACCCGCCGGAACCGTGGCCGCCGACAGCAGGCCGGTAGCGTGCCGCGTCCACGCCTCATCACCCCCACCGGCAGCGTCCTCACGCAGTGAGTACACCTCCACCGTGCGCGACCCGTCCGCACCCGCACCGCCGACCGAGACCTGCAACCGCACGCCGCCACGCTCCGGCAGCACCACCGGCGCCTCGGTCACGAGTTCCTCCAGCGCCCCGCACCCGGCCTCGTCACCCGCCCGCACCGCCAACTCCACCAACGCAGTACCCGGAACCAGCACCACACCGCCAACCCGGTGATCGGCCAGCCACGGATGCGACCGCAACGACAACCGCGACGTGAACACCAACCCACCCGACTGCGGCAACCGCACCACCGCGCCCAGCATCGGGTGATCGGCACCGGCCAGCCCCATTGACTCCGCGTCAGCGGCCGGCGCGGCGGGCTGAAGCCAGTAGTGCTGGTGGTCGAAGGCGTACGTCGGCAGGTCCACCCGGGCCGCCACCGCCCCGGGGGGCAGCATGGCCGCCCAGTCCACACCGACCCCTCGGACGAACAGCTCCGCCATCGAGGCCAACAGCCGCCGCAGGCCACCATCCTCACGGCGCAACGTCCCGGTCACCAGAGCGTCAGCACCGCTGTCGTCAACGATCTCGGTGACCGGCTGGACCAACACCGGATGGGCGCTGACCTCCACGAACACCCCGTGTCCGCGGCCGAGAAGGTCTTCCACGGCCGGGCCGAAGCTCACCTGCTGCCGCAGGTTCCTATACCAGTAGCCGGCATCCAGCACCCCGGCGTCCTCCACCCAGCCACCCGTCACGGTCGAGTAGAACGGCACCGCCGGCGCCTGCGCCGTCACGCCGGCCAGTGCTTCGGCGAGAGTGTCCCGGATGTCCTCCACATGCCGGGTGTGAGAGGCGTAATCCACCGCCACCCGCCGCACCCGCACACCGTGGGCGGACAGCGACTCCAGCGCCTCGTCCAGCGCCTGCGCATCACCGGCGATCACCACCGACGACGGACCATTGACCGCAGCGACCTCCACCCGGCCCGCCCACGGCTCCAGCCGCCCGACAGTCTCTTCCTCGCTCAGCGCGACGGACGCCATACCGCCACGCCCGGAGAGTCGCGCGGCGATGGCCTGGCTGCGCAGCGCCACCACCCGCGCCGCGTCCTCCAGCGACAACGCACCCGCGACGCACGCCGCTGCGATCTCCCCCTGTGAGTGCCCCAGCACCGCATCCGGCCGGACACCGACCGAACCCCACACAGCCGCCAGCCCCACCATCACCGCAAAACTCGCCGGCTGCACCACATCAACCCGAGCCAACAACCCCGGATCGCACTCGCCCCGCAACACCTCCAGCAGCGACCAGTCCACCCACTGGTC
>NZ_JBEXVL010000054.1:0-8580 GCF_040638805.1 Streptomyces sp. NPDC005925
CGTCGACAAATCATTCCCGAACGACGCCGTCTCCGACGTGAAACGGTCACCGGTGAGCTGCATACCATCGCCCGAATCCCCCGCGAAGCGGATGACCACCCGGTCCAGCCGACGGACGTCCTTGGCGGTGTCCCCCGTTCCCGGCGGCGCAGTGGTTTCCACAGACATACGTGTGTCAGCTCCTGTCAGTCCGGCCGGCCGTCGAGGCGGTGCCGGGTGGGCTCATGGGTTGGGAGCCGGAGCCTAACGAGGTTCGTTAGAGGGGCACTTGGGTCCCGGGCTCGCCGGGCTCGGACTGGAGCAGTTGCCGGCGGCCGGGATCCTTGGGCCAGGTGGTCGAGCCGGGCTTGCGTGCCTCGCCCGCGACGGTCCTGATGATGTGCCGGCACACGATTTCCTTGAGCTTCGCGCCGGGACGGCCGCTGATGTGGAGCCTTTTGGCGGTGTCGTTCTTGTGGGCGAGCTGGAAGATGCCGGCGCGTCGGCCGAGGCTGATGCACTGGCCGAAGAAGCCCTGGTCGAGGGGCGTGGGCGGGTTGCCGGCGATGCGGCTGAGGACGGTGTCGGCGGCGTGCGCGCCGAGGAACATGGCGGCCTGGCAGCTCATCCGCAGCGGCAGGCCGGAGGGTGCGGAGATGTCCCCGGCGGCGATGATGCGCGGGTCGTCCACGCTGGTCAGGGTCTCGTCGGTGAGTATGCGGCCTGCCGCGTCGGTGCTGAGGGCGCTGCGCCGGGCCAGGTCGGGTACGGCGAACCCCGCGGTCCAGACGGTGACGTCGCTGGGCAGGGTGCGGCCGTCGCCGAGTCGTACGGAGTCGCGGCTCACGGCCGTCACCTCGGCGCCGGGGCCCTGAAGGACGCTCACGCCGAGGCGGGCCAGGTGCTTGGCGACGTACCGCCGGCCCGAGGGGTGCAGGTACGGGCCGAGGACTTCGCCGCAGACCAGGGTCACGGCGTGGCCGCTCGTCTCCGCGAGTTCGGCGGCGGTTTCGATGCCGGTCGGTCCGGCGCCGACGACGGTGACCGCGGCCGTCGCGGGCGCGGCGGCGAGTGCATCGCGCAGCCGCCGCGCGCTCTCCAGGGTGGCGATCGGGTGGGCGAATTCGGCGGCCCCGGGAACGGCCGGTCCGGGGGCGGCGGTCCCGGGGGCGGCGGTCCCGGAGACGGCGGTCCCGGAGACGGCTTCGCCGGTGCTGTGGCTGCCGACTGCGCAGATCAGGTAGTCGTAGCCGATCGAGTCGCCGCTCGCCAGGGTCACGCTGCGGCCGGCCGCGTCGATCCGTTCCACGGTGTCGACCACCAGGTCGACGTCTGAGGCGAGGACCTGCGGGTAGTCCGTGACCGCGTCGTCCGAGCCGCACACCAGCTGGTGCAGGCGGATGCGTTCCACGAAGTGCGGGCGGGGGTTGATCAGCCGCACGGTGAGGCCTGCGTGCTGTGTCAGCCGGTTGGCCGCCATGACGCCGGCGTACCCACCGCCGATCACGATCACGGTCGCGGTCCCCTCGGTGTTCTCGGCCATGCTGTCTCCTCTCGTTGCCGGTGGCTTTGCGAGCGGGTCAGTCAGTCAGTCAGTCCGTCCGTCTCTCCTTCCCTCGGCTCTTCCCCCGGCTCTTCCCTCAGTCCGTCCGTCAGTCCGCCCGTCCTTCCATGAGCCCGCCCGTCCCGCAAGAGAACAGCTGTCTTTCGTGCTGAGCAATATCGGCGATGACATCGCCCGGCCGTCCGCTGCACTCTGGTCCGTGAACGCGCTCTGCGGGAGCGGAAGCAGAAGCAGTCTTCACGCGACTCGCGAGTGCCAACCACGTCGGAACTGGGGAAGGTCTCGCATGTCGTCCACTCTGTTCGGGTTTCCTGACGAATTCGACGTCATCATCGTCGGTGGCGGCCCCGGCGGTGCCACCACCGCGGGGCTTCTCGCCAAGCGCGGTCACCGGGTTCTCGTGCTCGACCGGGAGCGTTTTCCGCGCTATCACGTCGGTGAATCCCTGATTCCCGGCGTGATGGTGCCGATGGAGGAGCTCGGTCTCACGGAGCGCATGGAGGCCAAGGGATTCGAGCGCAAGTACGGCGGCACCCTGATCTGGGGCAACAACGAAGTTCCGTGGAATTTCTCGTTCACCACGGGCGGACGTATCCCGTACGCCTTCCACACCCGCCGTGCCGACCTGGACGCGCTGATTCTGGACCGTGCGCGGGAGCTGGGTGCCATCGTCGTGGAGGACGCGACGGTGAAGGACACCATCGAGGAGGACGGCCGCGTCGTCGGCGTCCGCTACGCCCTGCGCGGCCTCAACGGCACCCACGAGGCCCGGGCCCGCATGGTCGTCGACGCCTCCGGTCAGGCGCGGGTGATCGGCCGTAAGTACACCGAGGTCAACTGGAACGAGCAGCTGCGCAACGTCGCGGTGTGGACGTACTTCGACAACTGCCACCGCCTGCCGGGCGACGAGTGGAGCAACATCCTCATCGAGGGCACCCGCGACGGCTGGTTCTGGGGCATCCCGATCGACAAGGGCGTCTTCAGCGTCGGCTACGTGACGCGCTCGGAGGTCGCGAGCGACTCGGACAAGTCCCTCGAGGACCTGTTCAAGTCCGAGATGCAGACCACGACCAAGCTCAAGGAACTGCTGAAGGACTCGACGCAGGCGGCGGGCTACCGCTCGGCGCGTGACTGGTCGTACACCCAGGACCGTTTCCACGGGAACGGCTGGGTGCTGGTCGGCGACGCCGCGGCGTTCGTGGACCCGCTGTTCTCCACGGGTGTGGCGCTGGCGACGCTGGCGGCGAGCTCGCTGTCGAAGGTCCTCGACAAGATCCTGGAGCACCCGCAGATCGAGGAGAAGGCGCTCGACCGGTACACCAACTCGTACCAGGAGTTCTTCCACGACATCCGGCAGTTCGTGGAGGGCTTCTACGACCGGTCGAAGACCAAGGGCTTCTACTTCAACATGGCCCAGGACGTGGTCGACCCGGAGAAGAAGAACGACGCGGAGGTCGACTTCGTGAAGCTGGTCTCCGGGCTGAGCGGTCGCTCCGGCGGCCTGTTCGACGTGGAGCTGGACGACCTGGTCGCCGACGCGACGCCGGCCGGCGAGTGACGACGGCGACAGCGACGGTGACGGCCTGAGCGACAGCGACGGCCTGAGCGAACGATGCGGCAGCCCCCGGTTCCACCGGGGGCTGCCGCACTGTGTGCCGTACTCCCGCAGGGTCCTCGGGGCCTTCACGTCGCGTGGTTTTCCGGGGCGACCAGGCCGGACGCGTAGGCGAGGCCGACGAGGTGGACGCGTCCGCGGGCGCGCAGCTTGGACTTGGCGCGGTCGATGTGGGACTTCACGGTGAGCGGGCTGATGACCATGCGGTCGGCGATCTGACGGGTGGACAGCCCGCGCGCGACCAGGGCGACGGCCTCGCGTTCGCGGTCGGTCAGTTCCCCGAGGCCCGGCGCGGTGGGCACGGAGAGCGGGCGGGCGACGAGACGGTTGATGAGTTTGCGGGTGACGGAGGGGGCGAGCAGGGCGTCACCGCGTGCGACGACGCGCAGCGCGTGCAGGAGGTCGGCGGGGGCGACGTCGTTAATGAGGAGCCCGGCGGCGCCGGCCCGCAGCGCCTCGAAGACGTGTACGTCGGAGCCGTCGCCGGTCAGGACGACGACGCGGGTACGGGGCAGGGCGGGGTCGGCGGCGATGCGCCGGGTCGTCTCGATGCCGTCGACGACGGGCAGCCGGATGTCGGTGAGCACGATGTCCGGGAGGTGCCGCCGGGCCAGTTCCAGGGCCTGACGGCCGTCGGCGGCCTCGGCGACCACGTCGATGTCGTCCTCGGCGTCGAGCAGTGCGCACAGGCCGCTGCGCAGCAGGGGTTGGCCGTCGGCCAGCAGGACACGGATCGTGCCGGTCGCGCGGCCGGGGACGTCATGGGGGGTGGGGGCGCCCGCCGGGGCGGCGTCGTTGGTGGCGGGGGTGTCGTCGTCCGTCGTGGGGGCGGTCATGCCATCTCGCCCTCGTCGCCGAGGTTCGTCGCGTCGAAGTCCGTCGCGCCGGTGTTCTTCGGGCCGGTGTTCTTCGGGTCGCCGACCCAGCGGACGGTGTGGATGCGTCCGTCGAGGAAGTCGAGTGCCAGGGCGCCCAGCACGGTGCCGCCCCGGTCGCGGAAGACGGCGCCGGGGCCGCCGTCGACGTCCTGCGGGTGCATGGTGACGTCGATGCGGAGCAGTGCCGGGACGATCGCGGTCAGGACCCGGGCCACGTGGTCGGTGCCGACGATGTGGCCGGGCCAGGGCAGGGTCGTACCGCCACCGCCATCACGGCCGCCGCTGCTGCCTCCGCTGCCGCTGCCGCCGCTGTGGACGGACACGGAGGCGGCGAGCTGGCGGCAGGCGGTTTCCGAGCAGCCGACGGCGGAGGCGATACGGGCGCTGTCGCAGCCGAAGATCTCCTGGAGGACGAAGACGGCGCGTTCGAGGGGGGACAGGCGTTCCAGGAGCAGGACGGCCGCGGTCGACAGGGTCGCGGCGAGTTCCGGGGGCTGCTGCGGGTCGTGACCGGGGTCGTCCGGCAGGGGTGCGCAGGGCCAGGGCCCGGCGTGGGTGTCCTGTCGTACGCGGGCCGAGCGCAGGACGTCCGCGCAGATCCGGGTGACTTCGGCGGACAGGTATTCCCTGGTCCGGTCGGGCGGGGCGGGGGCGGATGCGTAGCGCAGCCAGGTCTCCTCGACGGCGTCCTGGGCTTCGCCGACGCTGCCCAGGATGCGGTGGGCGAGGGAGAACAGCAGGGGCCGTGCCTCCTCGAACTCTTCGATCCGGCTCACGCGAGCCCCTCCTTGACCACGACGGACAGCGCCCGCCCCGCTCGTCGGGGGAGGTGCTCGCCGCGTTCACGAGACGAGACAGCCCCCGCGTCAGTGACATGAGGGGGTGAGGGGCACGGGGACGAGACCGCCGCCGGGAGGGCGCGGCAGACCGGCGCGCCCGCCCATCGAACGGGGGGATGGAGGGGCGGGCGCGAGGTCTTGCGCGGCCACTTTAGGGGCGGCGGGTCCGCACGTCCCGGCTGCGCCAGGGACCTTCGAGCGCGACGGAAGCGAGAGTCGAGTTCAGGCGGCCGTGCCGAGGTCACGCGCGTCCTGCCGCTGGTAGTGGGCGGCGTACACGGCGAGGAAGGCGGCGAGTCCGCGTACGCCGTGTACGCCGCGGGCGCCGGGTTCCAGGCAGGTGACGGGGACGTACCGGCCGAGACCCGCCACGAGGGCGCTGTGGGCGCGCAGGGCGTCGGCGGCCAGCTCGCCGGGCGGCCGGCGGGCGGGGCCGGGGTCCGGGTGGGGGCCGGCCATGGTGAGGGCCTCGGTCCAGGCCAGGGAGGCCAGTTCGGCGCGGCGCGCGTGCCGTCCGGGGGTGGGCGTGGTCGCGCTCAACGGCTGCACCGGCGCCACCGGCCCGATCGACTGCATCGGCCCCATCGGCTGCATCGACTGCTTCGGCTCCATCGGCTTCGGCTCCCGTCGGTTCGGGTGGTCTCCTGGTCCGGTTCTCCGGGGTGGGGGTGGACAGTACGAGGTCGTCCCGACCGTGGTGTGTCTGCCGGGTGGCGCCGCCGCCCACGAGCAGCGGCGGCGCCCGGCGTGCCGGCGGCGCTCCAGGAGGCGGCGGCTGCCTCGGCCCCCGTCCTGGCGGTCCCGGCCGGTCGACCGACCGGCCGGTCAAGCAGCCGGCCGTACTCAGCCGGTCAGCTGTCGACGTCGCCGTTGACGTGGCGCTGGATGAAGTCGTGCGCCAGGTCGCCGAACTGCGCGCCGAAGGCGATGGACTTCTGGGTCGTCTCCCTGAAGGCGACGCCCGCCCAGACCCGGCTCTCGGCGCAGTCGTCGACGAAGTCGGTCCACGTCTCCCAGTTGAGCTTGAGGTCGCCGGACGGGACGGTCCCGGGCTCCGTCTGCGCCGACCCGGCCGGGAAGGCGTGCGTCCAGTCGAGGAGGTCGTCGCCGAGGAAGCGGCGGGCGGCCTGCGCCTGGGCGGAGCACAGCGTGGTGAACGCGGACGGGTACTCGGGGTGGTTGCCCTCGGGCAGGTAGCTGGACCACTCGTCGGCGGGGATGTCGGTGACGGTGCCCTTGCCGGGCCCGCCCCAGGCGGTCACCGGGGTGGTGCCGTAGACGTGCCGGACGGCGCTGAAGGGGCGTACGGCGTCGTAGGCGTGCTTGTGGTGCCAGACGGCGATCAGGTTGTCGAAGCGCGCCAGGGAGGTGGTGATGAACAGCTGGGCCCAGCCGTCGAGGTCGAGGTCGTGGGCGAGGGCGGCGGCGCGCGGCGCCCAGGTGAGGGAGACCGGGGAGTGCTCGAAGAACTCCGCCTTGACCTTCTGCTCGTCCGTCAAGGCGGCCGACGCCTCGAGGACCTCGTCCACGGCGCGCTTGTACGCCTCGGCGTCGGTGTGGTCGCTGTGGCCGGGCGCGGACAGCTCGAACTCGCCGGGGTCCCGGAAGGTGACGGGCTTGACCAGGCGCAGCTGCGGGGTGGCGAACTGCTGGACGGCGAAGATGCCCTTGTCGCCGGGTCCGCCGCCGACGCGGCGCTGGTGCGGGCCGAGGGCGGGCTGCCAGCGGGAGGGGTCGGTCAGCTCGTAGGCGGTGTTGACGGGGGTGTAGCCGGTGTAGTCGGCGTAGGGCCGGCCGTTGTAGGTGCGGCCCTTGTCGCCGAGGTGGTTCATGCCGTCGTGGAGGCGGGCGGCGACCACGGCCTTGCCGGCGAGGTTGCCGATGCCGACGGGGGTGGTGGGGTCCTCGGACTCGTCGTCGGGGTTCAGGCCGATCGCGGCCATGGCCATTTTCATGACCGGTGCCCGCTCAGGGAAGGCGACCTTGACGACCTGGTACGAGGCGTGGAAGCCGGCGATGTTCTTGTTCCGGTTGGTGGCGGACTCGGCGGCGGGGCGGCGGTCGATGCGGGAGTACACGCCGACCGCGGTGGGGTGGTAGGGCGCCAGCGCGTCGAACCACGACACCTGGAACAGGTAGGTGATCCAGGTGTAGATGGACGTGTCGCCGGGAGCGATGGCCTCCGCCGGGGGGAAGCCGCCGCCGCCGTTGGTGGTGATCAGGTCACGGATGAAGTTTCCGTTGTCGAAGTCGAATTCGATCTTGAAGGCGGCCGGTGCCTCGGCAGAATGGCCGGACGTCGTCATGGGTCATGTCCTTTTCTCAAAACAGGGAGCTACAGTCGTGAACTCCGCCCGGAAACAGCGCGTACTACACCTGCCGGAGGATAACCACCCGCGCTAGAGCTTCAATGGAAAGCCGCTATATTTCCCGGCCGGTACGAATGTCAATGGGAAACGTTAGGCAATAACTTGACAGGCCGTGCCTCAAACACCGATGCTGCCATAGAGCGGCGAGCAGGGGGCACACCTTTCACGGTGTCGGTGCGGCCCGTCCGGACGATTCGCTTCCCATCCGAAGTGCCAATGATCTGCCCCGATTCGCATAGACATTGAGATTGACACTGGAGGACGACGAATGACCGGGACAGAGCAGCTGGAGAATCTTTACTCCGCCATGGAGGAAACAGCTGGGCTGCTGGACATCACTCCCTCTCGCGACAAGGTCTGGCCGATCCTGAAGGCGTATGAGGAATTCCTCGAGGAGGCCGTGGTCGCTTTCCGTGTGGCGACGCGCGACACGAGTGACCTCGACTGCCGCTTCACGGCGTTCCCGCAGGGCTTCGACCCGTACGCCCGCGCGGTCGAGCGGGGTCTCATCGAGAAGACGGACCACCCCGTGGGCGGTCTGCTGGCGGAGCTCGAGGACCGCTTCCCGGTGCTGTGCCACGGCGCGGACTTCGGTCTTGTCGGCGGCTTCAAGAAGACGTGGACGTTCCTGCCGGTCACCAATCTGCAGAAGGTGTCCGACCTCGCCGAGTTCCCGTCGATGACGAGCAGCCTGGCGGAGAACTTCGACTTCTACGCCCGCTACGGCCTGGAAGACAAGCTGAGCATGGTGGGGATCGACTACCCGAGCCGGACGGTCAACGTCTACTTCCTCGGCGCGGACCCCAAGTGCTACCAGCCGGACACCGTCCGCGCGATGCTGCGCGACATCGGACTGCCGGAGCCGAGCGAGAAGATGCTCCAGCACGCCCAGAAGTCGGGCGGCATCTACACGACGCTGAGCTGGGACTCCCCGAAGATCCACCGGATCACGTTCGCCTCGCTCCTGCCGGACTTCCGGGACCTGCCGGCGCGGTTCGACGTCGAGCCGCGGATCGACAAGTTCTCGCAGAACGTCGGCATCACATACGACGCCGGCGGCAAGGGTCTCGGCCTGTACAACGTGGCGTCGTACTCGGGCGGCGAGTACTTCAAGCTCCAGACGTACTACCAGATCAGCAAGAGCTCGGTGGAGGGCAAGGCCCTCCTCGGACCGGGCGCGGCGGCAGCGACGGGCGGCGCCAAGTAGCCCGGCGACCGGCCCGGCTCCCGGGACAGACCGTGCGGACCTGCCCTCTGGACCGACGGAGTCGCCACCGTCACCCTCGCCCGGCCCGACAAACTCAACGCCCTCACCTTCGGCGCCTACGCCGACCTG
>NZ_JBEXVL010000055.1:0-8241 GCF_040638805.1 Streptomyces sp. NPDC005925
GCCAACGCCTGACGAATCACCCGCTCCTGCGACGGACCATTCGGCGCCGTCAGACCATTACTCGCACCGTCCTGATTCACCGCCGAACCCCGCACGAGTCCGAGTACGTGATGACCGTTGCGGCGCGCGTCCGACAGACGCTCCAGAAGGAGGACGCCGACGCCCTCGCCCCAGCCGGTGCCGTCGGCAGCGGAGGCGAACGGCTTGCAGCGGCCGTCGGGTGCCATGCCCCGTTGGCGCGAGAAGCCGGTGAAGACCTCGGGTGTGGCCATGACGGTGACGCCGCCCGCGAGGGCCAGGTCGCACTCGCCCTGCCGCAACGCCTGCGCCGCCAGATGGATGGACACCAGCGACGAGGAACACGCCGTGTCGACCGTCACCGCCGGACCCTCCAGCCCCAGGGTGTAGGCGACCCGCCCGGACACCACGCTGCCGGAACCGGCCAGCATGGAGTAGCCCTCCAGCTGGGCGTCCTGGGCCAGGCCCGCCGCATAGTCGTGGTACATCACGCCGACGTACGTGCCGGTCAGGCTGCCCTTGAGCGTCGTCGGATCGATCCCCGCCCGCTCGAACACCTCCCACGACGCCTCCAGCAGCAACCGCTGCTGCGGATCCATCGCCAACGCCTCACGCGGATTGATCCCGAAGAACCCCGCATCGAAATCACCCGCATCCGGAAGAAACCCACCCACATCCGAGTAACTGGTACCGGGATGATCCGGATCAGGATGGAAAAGACGCTCCAGATCCCAGCCACGATCCGCCGGAAACGCCCCCATCGCATCCACACCACCATCGACCAGATCCCACAACTCCTCCGGCGACGTCACACCCCCCGGGTACTTGCAGGCCATGGCCACGATCGCCACCGGGTCACCGGTGTCGACCGTCGCGGGGAGCGCGACCGGGGCGGCGGGTGCCGTGGCAGGGCCGCCCAGGCGGGTGCCCAGATACGCCGCGAGGGCCTGGGGAGTCGGGTGGTCGAAGGCCATCGTGGCGGGCAGACGCAGGCCGCTGGCCGCCGACAGGCGGTTGCGCAGTTGCACGGCGGTGAGCGAGTCGAAGCCGAGGTCCTTGAAGTTGGCCTCGGTGCGTACGTCGGCCGCCGACCGGTGACCGAGCACCGCGGCCACACACTCGCGTACGACGTCGGTGATGACAGCCCGCCGCTCTGCCTCGTCCAGGCCCGCGAGGCGGTTCTCCAGCGCGGCCTTGTCGACGGCGGAGCCGGTCGCCGCCCTGCGGCGGGTCCGCCCCGCCAGGTTCCGCAGCATCGCGGGCACGTCGTCGGCGGCCAGTCCGCGTACGTCGATACCTGCGGCGACCACCAGTGAGGTGTGGGCGGCCGCATCCCGTGCCGCGTCGAGGAGTGCGAGGCCCTGGTCGTCCAGCAGTGGCTTCACCCCGCCCGCGCGCAGTCGCGCCAGGTCGGCGTCGTCCAGGTGCCTGGTCATGGCGCTGCCGCGCGCCCACAGTCCCCAGGCGATGGACAGACCCGGCAGGCCGGCGCGGCGACGGCGGGCGACCAGGGCGTCGACGAAAGCGTTGGCGGCCGCGTAACCGGCCTGGCCGGCGTTGCCGAGGACACCGGCGGCGGAGGAGAACATCACGAACATGCCCAGCGGCACGTCTGCCGTGGCCGCGTCCAGGTTGGCGGCGACGGAGGCCTTGGCTGCCCATACCCGGGCCAGCCGGTCGGGGGTCTGCGCGGTGACCACCGCGTCGTCCAGGACACCGGCGGCGTGGATCACACCGGTCAGCGGGTGCGCCGGGTCGACCGAGGCGACGAGTCCGGCGGTGGCCCGCCCGTCCGTCAGGTCTGTCGCGACGATGCGTACGGCCGCGCCGAGGGCCGTCAGCCGGTCGGTGAGGTCACGGGCGTCGGGCGCGTCGGTGCCCTGTCGGCTGACGAGCAGCAGGCGCCGTACGCCCCACTCCCGCACCAGGTGTTCGGCGACGAGTCCGCCCATCATGCCGGTGCCGCCCGCGATGAGGACGGTGCCGTCGGGGTCGAGCGTGACGTCGGCCTCGGCACCGGTGCCAGTACCGGCAGCGGCAGCGGTGTCGATATCGGTACCGCCGTCGCGCGAGGGCGCGGCGGCGCGTGTGAGGCGGGGGGCCATCGTCTCTCCCGCGCGCACGGCCAGTTGCGGCTCCCCCGTGGCGAGGGCCCGCGCGACGGTGGCTCGGTCCGTGCCTGTGTCGGTGTCCAACAGGACGAAGCGGTCCGGGTGTTCTGCCTGAGCGGCGCGGATCAGTCCCCACAGAGCGGCGGCGGGGACGTCGACGGCCCGGGGATTCCGGTCGTCGTCGTCCGTCGGCGCCGCCACGGCGTGGTGGGTGACCAGGACGAGCCGGGCCTCGGCGAGGCGCGGCTCGGCGAGCCAGTCCCGCAGCAGCCGCAGGGTGCGCTCGGCGACCGCCCGGCCACGCGTGTCGACGGTCCCGTCGGCCATGGCGGCGGTCCCGTCGGCCGTGTCCGTGGTCCCGGCGGCTGCGCCGGTGGTGATCTCGACGAGGACGGTCGCCGGGACCCGCTCACCTTCGCCGTGCTCTTCCCGCCCTTCCCCTTCCTCCCGTTCAACCCGTTCGTCCAGCGCGGCCAGCAGGGCGGCCAGGTCCGGGTGTCGGGGGATGTCCGCGCCGGCCCAGTCAGGTGCGTCCTGACCCAGCAGCACCCAGTCGTCGCCGTCCTCCTCCGCGCCCGTTCCCGTCATCGCCGGGGGCAGAGTGGTCCACTCCACGGTGAACAGGCCGTTGGTGGCGCTGCCTGCCCTGCCCGCCGAGCGCAGCAGTTCGGGGTCGGCGGGCCGCAGGGCCAAGGAGTCGACGCTCAGCACCGGCGCTCCGGTGGCGTCGGCGACCGTCACACGCAGCCCCGCCCCGTGTTCCGTCCCCTGTTCCCGGTAGGGGGTCAGCCGCACCCGCACGGTCGCGGCACCCGTGGCCCACAGGGAGACGCCGTTCCACGCGAACGGCAGGCGGGGACCTTCCGGGTCTCCTTCCGGGTCGTCGGTCGCGTCCTGGGCGAGCAGCAGCGCCGGATGCAGGGCGGCGTCCAGCAGTACGGGGTGGATGCCGAACCCCTCCTGCTCGCCCGCCTGCTCGGGCAGCTCGACCTCGGCCAGCAGGTCCCGGCCGGCCCGCCACACGGCGCGCAGCCCCTGGAAGGACGGGCCGTACTCATATCCCTCCGACGCCGCCCGCTCGTAGAGGTCACCGATGTCGACCGGCTCGGCGCCCGCCGGGGGCCACTGACCGCCCAGCCCGTCCGGTACGCCGCCGGACTCGGGGCTCAGCATGCCGGTCGCGTGGCAGGTCCAGTTCTCGTCCCCGTCCGGTTCCTCGTCGGAGTCGACGCGGGAGAAGACGCGTATCTCACGCCGGTCGCCCTGCTCGTCGGCCGCGCCCACGACCACCTGGACCTGGAGGCCCCCGGAGCCGGGCAGCACCAACGGCGCCTGCAGCGTCAGCTCTTCGAGGGTGGGGCAACCCGCCTCGTCGGCAGCCTGCAACGCCCACTCGACCAGTGCCGCGCCGGGGACGAGCGTCGTGCCCGCCACCGCGTGGTCGGCGAGCCAACCGCCGCCTCCGCCGGATGCCGCGAGCCGTCCGGTCAGCACGAGCGCGCCGTCGGCGAGCCCGAGCGCCGCGGGCAGCAGCGTGTGCTCCAACCTCCGCAGCCCCGCGGACCGCACGTCGCCGACACCGTCCACCGGAAGCCAGTAGTGCCGGTGCTGGAAGGCGTAGGTGGGCAGGTCGACGGTACGGGGGGCGGGCTCGGCGGGGAACCAGCGCCGCCAGTCCACCTCGGCACCCGCCACGAACGCCTGCGCGGCAGCGCGGGCGAGCTGCGTGGCGTCACCGTGGTCGCGGCGGAGGGTGGGGACCACCGTGGCGGGTACGTCCGCCCGCTCGATGGTCTCCTCCATGCCGAGGGTGAGGACGGGATGCGGACTGGCCTCGACGAACAGGCGGTAGCCGTCGGCGAGAAGAGCGTCGATCGTGTCGGCGAAACGCACCGGCTGCCGCAGGTTCGTCACCCAGTAACCGGTGTCCAGCGTCGTCGTGTCCGTCAGCCGCTCGGCGGTGACAGTGGAGTAGAACGCCACGTCGGTGGCGTGCGGCTGGATGTCGGCGAGGCGTTCGGTGAGCAGGTCGTGGAGCTGGTCGATCTGGGGTCCGTGGGAGGCGTACCCGACGTCGATGACCCGGGCGCGCAGTCCGCGTGCCTCCGCCTCCGCGACCACGGCGGCCACATGCTCCGGCGGGCCGGAGATGACGGTGGAGGAGGGTCCGTTGACGGCGGCGACGCACACGCCGGGCCGGTCCCCGACCAGCTCGGCGGCCTGCTCGGCACCCACGCTGAGGGAGGCCATGTCGCCCTGACCCATCAGCTGCCGCAACGCGTCACCGCGCACGGCCACGATCCGGGCCGCGTCCTCCAGCGACAGGGCGCCCGCGACGCATGCGGCGGCCATCTCGCCCTGTGAGTGTCCGACCACGGCGGCCGGGGTGATGCCGTAGTCCGCCCACACCGCGGCCAGCGAGACCATGACCGCCCACAGCACCGGCTGCACGACCTCGACCCGGGACAGCTCACTGCCGTCCCCGCGCAGCACCTCCGCCAGGGACCAGTCCACATACGCCGACAACGCCCGCTCACACTCAGCCATCCGAGCAGCGAACACCGGGGACTCGTCGAGGAGCCGGGCGCCCATGCCCACCCACTGCGAGCCCTGCCCCGGGAACACCAGCACCGGACCCGGACCCACATCACCGGCAACCCCCGACACCACGTCCGGCGACGCCTCACCCGCCGCCAAAGCCGCGAGACCACCCGACAGCACATCCCGGTCCGCGCCCACCACGACCGCACGGTGCTCGAGCACCGCCCGGCTCGTCGCCAGCGACCAGCCGACCTCCACGGACGAGGCATCCCCACCCCGGCCACCGGCCACGAACCCGCCCAGCCGCCGCGCCTGATCCCGCAACGCGTCCCCCGACCGACCGGAGACCACCCACGGCACCACCCCACCCGCCACCGGAGCGGGCACGGAAACCGGGCCCGTCTGCGGGTCCTCCTCCGGCGCCTCCTCCAGGATCACGTGCGCGTTCGTCCCCGAGATACCGAAGGAGGAGACCCCGGCGCGGCGCGGGCGTTCGCTGCGCGTCCAGGGGACGGGGTCGGTCAGCAGGCGCACTCCGCCGCCGTCCCACTGGACGTGCGGGGTCGGCTCGTCGACGTTCAGCGTGGCGGGCAGCAGGTCGTTCTGCAGGGCCATCACCATCTTGATGACGCCCGCCACACCCGCGGCGGCCTGCGTGTGACCGATGTTCGACTTGACCGAACCGAGCCACAGGGGACGGTCGTCCTCGCGTTCCTTGCCGTAGGTGGCGATGAGGGCTTCGGCCTCGATGGGGTCACCGAGCCTGGTGCCGGTGCCGTGCGCCTCTACCACGTCGATCTCCGACGTGGAGAGGTGGGCGCTGGACAGTGCCTGACGGATGACGCGGCGCTGCGAGGGGCCGTTGGGCGCGGTGAAGCCGTTGCTGGCACCGTCCTGGTTGATGGCCGAACCGCGCAGGACGGCGAGGACCCTGTGACCGTTGCGGCGCGCGTCGGAGAGGCGCTCCATGAGGATCAGGCCCGCGCCCTCCCCCCACCCCGTGCCGTCGGCCGCCGCCGCGAACGGCTTGCAACGGCCGTTCGGTGCCAGGCCGCGCTGCCGCGAGAAGCCGGTGAACACCTCGGGTGTGGACATGATGGTGACGCCGCCCGCGAGGGCGAGGTCGCACTCGCCCTGCCGCAGCGCCTGCGAGGCCAGGTGCATCGCGACCAGCGAGGAGGAGCACGCGGTTTCGACGGTGACGGCCGGGCCCTCCAGCCCGAGGGTGAAGGAGACCCTGCCCGACAGGACGCTGGGCGCGGTGCCCGCGTATCCCTCGGTGGCCCTGCCCCCGGGGTCGCCCTGCGTCTGATTGCCGGTGGTGGCGGCACCGACGTAGACGCCGGTGGGGCTGCCCTTGAGGGAGGTGGGGTCGATGCCCGCCCGTTCGAGGGCCTCCCAGGACGTTTCCAGGAGCAGCCGCAGCTGCGGGCTGCTGGCCAGGGCTTCGCGTGGACTGAAGCCGAAGAAGTCCGAGTCGAACCGGTCGGCGCCGCTGAGGAAGCCGCCCTCGCGGACGTAGCAGGTCCCCGGGTGGTCGGGGTCCGGGTGGTAGAGGCCTTCGATGTCCCAGCCCCGGTCGGTGGGGAAGGGTTCGATGGCGTCGTCTCCGGCGGCCACCAGCTCCCACAGGCCCTCGGGCGTGTCGATCCCGCCGGGGAAGCGGCAGGCCATGCCGACGACGGCCACCGGCTCCTGTCGGCGGTCCTCCACCTCACGCAGACGCTGCCGGGTGTCGTGCAGCTCGGCGGCGACCCGCTTGAGGTAGTCGACCAGTTGCTCTTCACTCGCCATGAGAGTTCACCCAGCCTTCAGCGTGGTTGTCGCGCCGTGCACGGTCGTTTCACACACCCAGTTCTTTGTCGATGAAGTCGAGGACCTGGTCGGTCGTGGCGTCCTGGAGCTGCTCCTTCGTGCTGCCGGAGCCGGCCGACGCCCCGGCCGCCTTCCATTTCGACAGGAGCGATTCCAGCCGTGCCGTGACCGCGTCGGCGTCGAGGTGTTCGACGTGGGTGGTCGACAGGGCGTTCTCGAGCTTCGCCAGATCGCGGAGGATCGGGTCGGTGGCCTCCTGCCCGGCCGGGGTGTCGGCGTCGGGGGCGAGTTGCGCACCGAGGTACTCGGCGAGGATGTCGGCGTCCGGGTGGTCGAAGACGAGACCGGCGGGCAGGCGGAGACCGGTGGCGGCGGACAGCCTGTTGCGCAGTTCGACCGCGGTGAGGGAGTCGAAGCCGAGTTCCTTGAACGTGCTGCTCGCGGCCAGGCCGTCGGGGTGGTGGCCGAGGACGGTGGCGGCCTGCTCCCTGATGAGCCTCACCAGCGTGTGGTGCCGGTCGGACGGCGACAGGGCGGCCAGTCGGCCCGCCAGGTCGGCGGGCTGCGCGTCCGCGGTCGCGGTCGGCCTGCTCGCGCGGCCCGCGGTGGGGGTGGCCAGGCCGCGCAGGAGGGCCGGCCGGGTGCCCACGGGGTGCGTGGCGAGGGTGCGCAGGTCGAGGTTGAGGGCGACCAGGTGGGGGCGGCCGTGGCGGTGCGCGGCGTCGAGCAGGGCCAGCCCGTGCCGGTCGCTCATCGCCTTGACCCCGATACGGCTCATCCGCGCCACGTCCGTCCGGCTCAGCCCGCCCGCCATGCCGCGTGTCCCGCCACCCGAAGTGCCGTTCGGCGTGCGGTCCGAGCTCTGCCACATGCCCCATCCGACGGACAGTCCCGCCTGTCCCCCGGCCCTGCGGTGCTGCATCAGCGCGTCGCAGTAGGCGTTCGCGGCGGCGTAGTTGGCCTGGCCCGGGCTGCCCAGGGTGGCAGCCGCCGAGGAGAACACCACGAACAGGCCGAGCCTCATCCCCCGCGTCGCCTCGTGCAGGTTCGCCGCGGCAGCCGCCTTCGCCGCCCACACCCGCGCCAGCCCCTCCGACGTCTGCGCCGTGACCACGGCGTCCTCCAGCACACCCGCCGCATGCACCACACCGGTCAACGGATGCGAGGGATCCATCCTGCCGACCAGCTCCCTCACCGCGTCCCGATCACCGACATCGGCAGCGACGACGGTGACCTCGGCACCCAGCCCGGCCAGCCTGTCGACCAGCTCCCCACTGCCCGCGGCCTGCGCACCGCGACGGCTCGCCAGCAGCAGATGCCGCACACCCCACTCCCGTACCAGGTGCTCCGCCACCACCCGCCCCAGCGCGCCAGTACCACCAGTGATCAGCACCGTGCCCTCGGGATCGAGGGCAGGCGGGATCTCCAGCACCAGCTTGCCGGTGTGCTTCGCCTGACTCATGAACCGGAACGCCTCCCGTGCCTTGTCCAGCGGCCAGGAACGTACCGGGAGCGGCTTAAGCCGGTCTGAGGCGAACAACTCACCGAGCCGGTCCAGCATCCGGCCGATACGGTCGGGGCCGGCGTCGCCGACCAGGTCGTAGACGGTGTACGTGACCCCCGGACACGTGGCGGCCACTTCATCCGGAACCCGAAGATCGGTCTTGCCCATCTCCAGGAAGCGGCCTCCCGGGCCCAGCAGCCGCAGGGAGGCGTCGATGAACTCGCCCGTGAGGCTGTTCAGTACGACGTCCAC
>NZ_JBEXVL010000056.1:0-7833 GCF_040638805.1 Streptomyces sp. NPDC005925
AACCGGGACGGGTCGGGAGCCACGACCTCACGCAGGGCCGCGTTCCACTCCTCGTGCGTACGCGGACCGAGCTGGAAGTACCACTCACTCACCACGATGAGGATGCGGCCGTCGGCGAGCTTCAGGTCGCGCAGCAGCTCCACCAGCGGAATGCCGGCCGGGGAGTCCCATCGCAGGTACACCACCCGGAGCCCCCGCAGCTCCAGCCGGTCCCCGATCCAGGCGGCCCACGCCCGGTCGTAGCCCGCGAAGCTGATCGTCACCGTCGGCCGGCCGGATACCGGTGCGGGGCGGGGAAGGCGAGTCAGGGACACGTTCGGGACGGGCCGCAGGACGGGTGGCCTGGGCGTGTCCGTGACCGGCTCCGGCCAGGTCGTGTTCCCGGTCGGGTCCCCGGTCCGGGCCCCGTCCCGGATGTCCGACCGTAGTTCCGCCTTGCGGACCGGCACGCCCCACTGGTTGCTGACCGTCAGCCAGAGGGACGCCGGGCCCGGCTCGGTGCCCGCCGTGACACGGAAGCGGGCGGGTCCGTAGGTGCCGCCGAAGCGGTGCAGGACGACGCTCGGTTCGCCGAAGGCGGCGCAGGAGAAGTGGGGTGAGCCGTCCAGGGCGACGGTGAAGGTGAACTCCTCCGCGTCGTAGGGCCAGGGGGCGGGGGTGCCGTCCGGGGCGGGCAGGGGGCCGCGCAGGTCGACGGTGACGAGGTAGTCGCGGTCGGCGTCGGCCTGCCGGGGCCAGGCCACGACGGGTTCGATGAGCAGCGGGTGCTGCGAGGGCAGCTCGGCACCGTTCACCGGCCCCACCCCCCTGCGGCGGTGTCTTCGGCGGTCCGTCCGTCCGCCGTGGTGAGCCGCAGCGTGGTCCGCGGATGCCCGTAGTAGTGGAACATGAAGGCGTACAGCAGCCGCAGGACCCGTTTCTGGCCGGTGGTGTCGACCCGTCCGTCGTCGTCGCGGACACGCGGCACGTCCGCCAGTGACCCGAACTCCCGCACGGCCCGCGCCCGGAAGTCCCGCAGGGTCTGCGGGACGGGGCGGTACGGGTGCTCGGCGACCTCGCCCACCAGCCGTCGTACGAGCCGGCGGGCCTCGAGGTCGCCGACCTTTCCGGCGGTGACGATGCAGCCGCCCGCCCCTTTGCGCAGGAACAGTTCGGCGAAGCCGCGCAGCGCCTCCTCGCCCTGCGCACGGTTGTCCACGAAGCGGCCGGAGTCGCAGGCGTTGAGGCAGACCAGCGAGCGGTCGCGGTGCAGCACGGCCATGGGCTCGCCGTTCAGTTCGGCCCAGGTCCGGTCGCCCAGGCTGAGGCGCGGCACGGTGTCGCCGTACGTGCCGTGGCAGCCGAGGTAGACCAGGCCGGTGCGGTCGGCGGGGGTGTCGAGGTCGCGCAGGAACGGCGTCATGCACCGGTGCAGCCGGTGCGTGTACGGATCGAAGACCCGGCCGTCGTCCGTCATGTCCTGGTGGAGGTAGCCGAGGACCCGGCCGTGACAGTCGCCGACCTCGCGGGGCAGTTCCTGGTCCTCGTCATGCACGGTGGTCCAGCGGGACACGGCGGTCAGGGCGCCCAGCGGGCCGCCCCGCAGGTCCCGGACGGGGTCGTCGGGCAGCCAGAACAGCTCCCAGGGGAGGTCGTAGCCGGTGTCGTCCCACACGACGAGGCGCAGGGCGTCGCCGTGCCGGGCGCGGATCAGGTTGAGCCAGTCGACGAGTTCGGGCTGGTTGCCGGACCAGAGCTGGATGCCGCGCAGCACCTCGGACGGGTATTCCCCGCCCTCCTGTCGCAGAACCGCCAGGCGGACCGCGGGGGCGGCGAGGCGGGTGGGGCCGGGCTCGCAGGTCAGTGTCAGGTCGCCGCACCAGCCGTGCAGGCGGTAGCCCTGCCGTCCGTCGGCGCCCTCGCTGCGCAGTGCGTGAAGCACGGCGAAGCCGTCTTCCAGGCGGGCGTCGGGCTGGGCGTCGGTGCCACCGAGCCGGGCGGGTGGCTCGTGCGCGAGGTGCGGAGGGGTCACAGGGCCGGCAGGGCGGCGCGTCACCTCCTTCAGCCCGGGCAGGGACGAGGCACGGCGTACGACAGTGCCGGCTCCCTTCAGCCAGCGCGGCCCGCGCTGCGGCTCATCTCCCACCGGGGCGCCCCTCCACGACCATCGCGCCGAGGCTCTCCGCGAGGACGTACGGCAGGTCGCCGTACGGTTCCCGGGCCGGGTCGAGACGGCGACGTGCAGCCGGGTCCGGTCCATGGCGGCGATCCGGGCGGCAGCCTCGACGGCGTCCTCGACGCCCGCCGCGGCCACCTCGCCCCTCAGCCGGCCGGTCTGGCCGGCGCGCAGCGGGATGTTGCCGCGGCCGTCGGTGACGACCACGAGCCAGGCTTCCGCCGGTCCGGTGCCGTACAGCCGGAAAGCCCGGCGCAGGGCCTGTGCCGCCAGTTCGATGCCGTGGGCGAGCGGGGTGGCCCGGCCGGGCCGGCGGTACAGCGCGGCGAGTACCCGCGGGTCCAGGACGCCGCGCGCCGCGAAGGACTCGGCCCGCAGCTCGTTCCGTGCGTCCGCCGCGCCGACCTCGATCACGTGGATGGCGGCCCGGCCTGCGTACGCCCATTGCAGGAAAGGGGTGAGGGCGTCCTGCCAGTCCCAGTCGGGGCCCCGGCAGGTGTGGTCCAGGAGCAGCACGAGGACGCGCTCGGGCGCCCCGGCACGGACGTTGCTGTGCAGATCGATCGGCGAGACCGTGAACCGGTCGGTGCGCCGCACTCTCTGGTGCACGGCGGCTTCCCGGACCGTGCGCACGTGGGCGAGGTCGTGCAGGTCGGTGGCGCGCCGGGTGGCGATGACCGTGCCCCGTGCGGTGACGGGTCCGTTGGCGCGCCGCCCGGGACCGCGCAGCGGCGCGAAGTCGTGCGGGTCGGGCGCCTCGTCCTCCGGGAAGGGGGTGCCGGGGGCACCGGGGCCACCGCCGGACGCGGTGCCGATGCCTTCCGCCGGGCCGGTCTCCAGCAGGGTCCGGTCCTCGCCTCGGTGCCGGTGCGGCTCGTCCCGGCCGGGGCGGCGGTTGGGGACCGTGCGGGGCAGGATCGGTGATCCGTGTGGTGGATCGGTCTGCGCGGGTTCGGGCTCGGGGCCCTGCGGCGTCTCCGGCACGGCCAGACCGATGAGCCGGGCCGCCGCGTCGCAGTGTCCGGCGGTGGCCGACGACGCGCCGTCCAGCGCGGCGAGGGTGCGGGCGATCCGCAGCAGCGCTAGTTCCCGGCGCACACTCGCGTCATGTCCGAGCAGCTCCGGCAGGCGGGTGAGCGCTTCGTCGGCGACCGGCACGGGCCGGACGCCCTCGGTCCCGGCGGTGCGCCAGGCGGGCGGCAAGCCGTCGAGCAGCGTTTCGGGCGGCGACAGCGTCCGCAGGTCCGCCACCGACAGCCGGACGGCGAACCGCTCCAGCAGATGGCGGCTGAGCCGCCCCACGTCGGCCGCCCGGCAGGCCGCGAGCCAGCGCGTCCGGGGGCGGAGGGTTCGGCGCAGCCCGGTGCGTTCGACCACGACCACGTCGGCGCCGAGGACCTGTACGGCGGCGCGCATCCCGGCGACGCTCAGCCGGGCCAGGTCGGGCACCACGGCCAGGGGCGGCGTCCCGGGCCGGCCGTACGCCTCGATGAGGGGACCGGGCTCCGTGCGGAAGGTGATGCCGTGGGGGTCGCGTGCGAGCCGGGTGCGGGTCCACAGGTCCTCGTCCCGGTCGGACGCCCCCAGCACGAGGGGCGCGTCCACGACGTCCCGGGTGCCGGTGAGGATGCCGGTGAACAGGCGGGCCACCGGGTCCACGAGCCGGGGCTCCAGGTCGAGCAGCAGCACCCCGGACAGGGCGGGTTCGGCCGCCGCGCAGACCAGGGCGTGCGTGAGCCGGTCTGAGAGGTCGTCCTGCCGGGACGTGCCCGTGACGGCCGGGCCGCCCTGCCGCTGGTGGGTGCCCGTGACGGCACGGCCGTCCTGCTGGGGTGTGCCGGTGGCGGCGGGTCCGGACGGTTCGGTGGGCATCGGCTCAGCCTTCGGGGAAGAGGTCCTCGATGCGGCCCCGGTCCTCGGCGCCCCAGTCGAAGGTGCCGCCGTGGTCGGTTTCCGGGCGCCGGTGCCGCAGGGCCAGGGGCAGTACCCGCAGCAGATGCGCGGGCTCCACCCGGTCGGCACCGGCCAGCGCGGCGTACGCCCGGGCCGCGAGCATGGCGACGATCTCGCCGCGCTGCCCCACTGCCTCTGTCCGGACGGCGGCTGCGGCGCACAGTTCCAGGATGCTGTCCGGTACGTCGACGTCGAGCACCCGGCGCCGGGCGTCGGCGAGCCGCTCGCGGTGGGCGAGGTCCTCCCGCTCCGCCTCCGCCAGCCACGGGGAGTTGCTCCGGTGCAGCTCCTTCTCGAAGTCCAGGACGGTACGCAGCAGCCGGTGCCGGTCGCCCGCGTCCAGCTGCTCGGCGGTGACCATCAGCCCGAACCGGTCGAGCAGCTGCGGTCGCAGCCCGCCTTCTTCGGGGTTCATGGTGCCGACGAGCCCGAAGGACAGGTACTTGCCGGTGGCCAGCCCTTCGCGCTGCACGGACAGCACACCGGTCGAGACGACGTCCAGGATGATGTCCACGAGGTGGTCGTCCAGGAGATTGACCTCGTCGACGTAGAGCATCCCCCTCTCCGCCGCGTCCTCCAGCAGCCCGGGCTGCGGCCGGGTCTCCCCGCGCATCAGCGCGTCGAGGTCCCAGCCGCCGAGGACCCGGTCGTCGGTGGCGTTGATGGGGAGGGTGACCGGCAGCTCGCCGTGTGCCATGAGGGCGAAGGCGCGCACGAGCGTGGACTTGGCGGTGCCGCGCGGCCCGGCCATGAGGACACCGCCGATGCTGGGCATCACGTGGTTCAGCTCCAGCGCCAGCTTCAGCTCGTCCTGGGCCACCACGCGGGAGTACGGCAGGATGCGCACTCCGTCCGACGCCCGGTTCACGAGGCCGCCCCGCCGGCGCCGCCGGGTACGGGGGCGTCCGGTGCGGTCCGCCAGCGCAGGGTGAGCTGGAGCTGGGCCTCCGCCCCGCTCTTGACGAGGGCCGCGACACCGGCGTCGACCTTGATGGCGAGCTGCATCTCGATCTCGTCCGGCCGCAGCCCCTGCGGCAGCTCCCCGAAGCGCCGCACGGCCTGGGCGGCGCACCGGCGGGCGAGATCCAGTCCCTCGGTGTACACGTCGCGGGCGACCCGGACGACACGCTGCCCCGCCCCGTCGCGCGTCTCCTCGTCCCCGTAGACGAGGTCGAGGCCGTCGGCGGAGGAGGCGCCGGGTACGGCCCCGGTCCCCGGCCCCGCCTCGACGTCGACCTCGACCGGTATGGGCCCGTCCGCGCCGTCCGGGACGGGCCCCACTAAGATCACCACGTGTCCCCCTGACTCAACTCGCCTGTGTTTCAGGCGTGTTGAGGGACACGGTTCATTCCCCGGGGGGTGGGGGGTTATGCGCTTCGGGGCGGGGATACGCCGCCTCAGGTCGTCTGCGGCTCGAAGTCCCAGTAAGGACGATTACGGGCCCGGGCCGAGACAGTGTGGCTGTGATGGTTGCCGAGCGTCGCGTCAAGGTCGGTCAACGCCTCCTGCTCGACCTTCTCCGCCTGCTGCCGGTCACGCAGACCGCGCAGGTCCGCCGCGTACGCAATGCGAGCCGACAGGGTGAGCGGATGGGTGCGCCCCAGCGACTCGATGGCCCGCATGGCGGTGTCCCGGCTCAGGTCAGTGGCACTCTCGATGTCACCGACGAGGTTGCGCAGCGCCGACGCGTTCATGGCGCAGCCGAGGGTCCATGGGTGGCTTTCCCCGACGGCCTGCGTCATCTCGGCCAAAGCCTGCTCGGCAAGGATGTGGCCGTGCTCCCGTTCACCGACGTTGCGGAGGATCAGGGCCTGGTTGGCGCGGGACCCGGCGATGTACGGGTGGCCCTCGGGAAGCATCACCTCGTAGTGGGCGACGATGGCCTCGCTGAGTTCGCGGGCCTGGTCGATGTCTCCGTGTTCGCGGGCGTAGCAGCTCTGGGCCGCGGCGAAGATCAGTGTCAGGGGATGCGCCTCGCCAAGGACGCGTTCGCCGCGCTCCAGAACGCTGGAGAGCATCGGCCCGAGCTGGTCCCGCTTGTCGCCTCGGCCACGCTCGCCCAGCCGGTAATGGCACAGGGCGAGGTTGTACTCGGCCTTGAGAGTCTGCGGATTGTCGTGGCCCATCACGCGGCGGTTCTCTTCCACGTTGTCGGCCTGGATCGACTGGGCATCACCGTAACGGCCCAACAGCCGCAGATTCGTGGCGTACGCGATTTCTGAGTTGAGCGTCCACTGGTGGCGGCGACCGAGCAGTTGCCGTCGCGCCTCCATGGTCTGACGGTCCGTCTCCAAAGCCTCCAGGTGACGCCCCAGCAGGCGCAGCGAGACAGCCAGATTGTTCTGGGCGTTGAGGGTCCGCGAGTCCTGGTCGCCGAGAAGCTCGCGGTAGGCGCCCAGCACCCACACGGACAGCTCCAGTGCCTCGTCGTAGCGGGCGAGGCCACGAAGGTCGGCAGCGAGGCCCGCGGAGGCGCGCAGGTGTTCCAGGTCCTGTGCTCCGCGCTCTTCCTTGAGATGGTTCGCTGCGTCCCGGCTGAGGGCCTCGGTGGTGGAGTAGTCACCGATCGCGCGCAGCAGGTTCGTGTAGTGGTACGTGAGTTCCCAGATCCGCGGATGGGTCGGGCCCAACAACGTGCGCCAGGCCTCCAGTGCCCGCTCGCCGAGCTTGATGCCGGCGCGGTACTCACCGGAGAAGTACATGTAGCGCAGGCAGTTGAAAACCAGACGCTGGACCTTGGGGTCCTTGGTCTGGAGGATGTCCGCGTACTTCAGGTGCGGCACGATCTCCGCGTAGGTCGGCCACAGTCTGGTGTCGGTGGGCCTGCGAGGGTCGGCTGCGGCAAGTGCCCGCCGTACGACGTCGATGAACTCACGCCGGTCGTCGCCCGGCATGTCCTTGTGCACGATCTGGTGCACCATGCGGTGCAGGTAGAGAGTCTCGCCGGAGGAGGCGGTGGGTTCTTCGGCGGAGTTCTCGTGCGACTCCAGGCGGACCACGGAATAGGTGCGCAGCTGGTTGATCGCCTTGTTCCACAGCAGCGGGTCATTCAGGAGCCCGGCGAGTTGCTCGGGCAGTTCGTCGACCGGCATCTCCTTCAGCAGGCGCACGGGGATGAAGCCCGGCGCGAAGAACGTGCACAGCCGCAGCAGCGCGACGGACTCCGGGACGGTCTCACGGAGCTTGTTCAGCAGTATCGACCAGGCGGTCTGGAAGGCCAGCGGGAAGTCGGCCGAGACCTTCACCACGTCGCTGTCGATGCCGCCCTCCAGCAGGGCGATGTACTGCTCCACCGACAGGTCGGAATCGTTCAGCCAGCCCGCCGTCTGGTCCAGAAGCAGCGGCAGGTCCTCCAAGGCGTCCGCCAACTGGTCCGCATCCGGCTCGGTCAGCCGGGGAGCGCGGCGCCGGATGAAGGCGACGGATTCGTCACGCGTGTAGACGGGGATTTCGAGCAGCTTGCTGTTGTGCTCGTTCCACTCCGGGTTGCGGGAGGTGATGATCACGTGACCGGGCCCGGTCGGGAGGAGGTCCCAGATCTGGTCGGGTTCGTCGGCGCCGTCCAGGATGAGCAGCCACCGCAGGTACGGCTCGCCACGTCGCAGCGAATCGCGCACCGCGCGCAGCCGTTCGCCGTACTCCTGTCCCGTCCGCAGCCCGAGTTTCGGAGCGAGCTCGGCCAGCTGACGACGATAGGTGACCCGCCGGTCCGCGTTCACCCACCA
>NZ_JBEXVL010000057.1:0-7758 GCF_040638805.1 Streptomyces sp. NPDC005925
CCACAAATACACAACCACCAACACACAATAACCCAACACTACTCACTACCTATCCGCGACGCGGCGGCCGAGCGCTCGGCCGCCGCCTTCCGAGGCTGTTCCGTCCTCCCGCGCCGAACCCTTGACGCCCCCATGACCGGATCCTTAGTGTGCACGACCAGTTCATACGTATGCATTCCCCGTCCCCCCTCCCCGCGCGATCGGAGAAGTCATGTCCGCCGCAGCGCCCCCCAGCCAGGCAGCCGGCCCGCCCCGGGCCGACCCGCACCACCGGAAGGCGATACGACGAGCCATCGGCGCCGGCAGCATCGGCAATTTCGTCGAGCAGTTCGACTACGGCCTGTACGGCTACATGGCACCGATCATGGCCCCGGCGTTCTTCCCCGAGAGCGACAGGACCGTGGCGGTGCTGGGCACGTACGCGATCATCGCCGTCGCCTGCCTGTTCCGCCCGCTCGGCGGCACCCTCGTGGGCCGCTGGGGCGACCGGCTCGGCCGCAGGAAGACGCTGCTGTGGACCATCGTGGTCATGGGCGTGGCCACCGGCCTGATCGGGTTGCTGCCCACCTACCAGCAGATCGGCGTCGGCGCGCCGATCCTGCTCCTGCTGCTCCGGGTCGTCCAGGGCGCCGTCTCGGGTGGCGAGTACGTCGGGGCCGTCGCGTTCATCGTGGAGTGGGCGGAGCCGAACCGGCGGGCCTACTACACGTCGTACGCCTCCAACAGCTGCTTCGTCGGCATCCTCGCGGGCGCCGGTACGGCGGCCCTGACCAGCTGGGTCTTCGCGGGCGAGGCCCTGGACTCGTACGGCTGGCGCATCCCGTTCGTGCTGGCGGTCCCGCTCAGCCTGGTCGGGATGTGGCTGCGCCGTCACATCGAGGAGACCCCGGAGTTCGTTCGCGCGACCGGGGAGGGTACGGACGTCGTCGAGGCGCCGGTCCGTGAGGCGCTGCGCTCGCAGTGGCGGCCGATCCTGGTCTTCTGCGGGATCTCCGTGATGCTCGCGATCCTCTCCTACACCTGGGTCACGTTCTATCCGCAGTACCTGACCGACACGCTCGGCCTGCCGCGCTGGATGGGCCTGGCCTCGAACGCCATCTCCATCGCCGTCCTCATCCCGGCGCTGCCGCTGGCCGGCATGCTCTCCGACCGGATCGGGCGCAAGCCGATGCTGGTCACCGGAGCCGTCGCGTGCATCGTGCTGGTCCCGCTCGCCTTCCGGGTCGGTGAGCACGGCACCTTCGGGGCGGCCGTGGCCAGCCAGCTCATCTACATCGTGCCGGAGTTCTTCCTCACGGGCATCGTCACCGTCTGCGCGGCCGAACTCTTCTCCACCCGGACCCGGTTCAGCGCCAGCGCCATCGCGTACAACAGCTCGTTCTCCATCTTCATGGGCATCACGCCGTTCGTCGCGACGCTGCTGGTCAGCACGTTCGACACCATCTACGCCGTCTGGGCCTACCTGGCGATGGGCGCCCTCCTGGCCCTGGTCGTCGTGAGCGCCTTCATGACGGAGACGTACCGCAGCCACCTGGGCGCGGACAAGTTCGCCCGCTGACACGGCGGGAACCTGATGTCGGCCGCTCCGGCAGACAGCCTCCCCGGCTACTCTCCCGGCCATCAGGTGCATACGAATTCACCCCCCTACCGGAACGGAAGCACCATGCCTCTGGACCCCGTCGCGTACCTCCCCTACAAGGACCCGGACGACTTCATCCGCGAGGTGACCGACCGCATCTGGGTCGACCGCGACATCGCCTACATCGTCGACAACTACGAGCCCGACTCGATCGTGCACACCAGCCTCGGCACCGTCGTCGGCCGTGACGGTGTCATCGAGGGCAGCACCATCCGCATGGGCAGCACGCCGGGCCACATCGGCCAGGCGGAGGACGTGGTGTGGGAGGCACGCGGCGACGACGCCTTCCTCAGCTCCCACCTGGTCTTCTCCGCCGACGAGCACCTCGTGGACGGCCGCCCCGTCCGCATCCGCAAGCGCACGGTGGCCAACTGTCTGTACCGGCGCGGCCGGATGGTCGAGGAGTGGGTGGTGCGCGACGATCTGGCCGACTGCCTGCAGAGCGGCCTGGACCCCGCCGCGGCGGCCCGTGAGCTGGTCTTCCAGGGGTACGGCGGCTCCATGCTCGACGAGCCCCCGCACGACGTGCTGCGGGCCGGGGTCAGCGGTACCCGTCCGGACGAGTTCCGCCCCGAGTGCGAGATGGTGCTCGAGTTCATCGAGGAGGTGTGGACGCAGCGCCGGCTGAACAAGGTCAAGGACTTCATGGACCGCGACCTGTTCCTCCACACGATCGGCGACCACACCGTCATCCGCCCCGAGCGCTACCAGAGCGACCTCCTCACCATGGTCGGACCCTTCCCCGACGCGCGGTTCGCCGTCCGCGACATCCAGGCGAACCACTCCCCCCGGTACGGGGGCCTGCGGGTGGCCGTCCTGTGGACCATGCACGGCAGCTACCGCGGCATCCCGGCCTTCGGCCCCCTCACCGGGCGGCCGGTCACGGTGCTCGGCGTCTCGCAGTTCCTGGTCCAGGACGGCCGCATCGTGAAGGAGGTGCGCGTCTACGACGAGATCTCGCTGCGCGCGCAGATCAACGCGGGGCGCGGGGACGGCCCCGAGGTGGCGGCCAACATCTACTGAGCCCGTACGCCCGTACGCCCGTGCGGGCACCGGCGCGGGCGGGTCCGCCACCGCGATTCCGGTGATGGGCCCGACCGTGCGCGTCGTCCGCACCCGCAGGACGCCCGGCCTCCCCCGGCTGCGTCGGGAGCCCCGCGGGCTGCCCCGGGGTGCCGCCGGGCCCGGTGTCACGGCCGGCCCGGAGTCCACTGGGTGCCAACCGGGCCTCCACCGGGTGCACCTACCGAAGGCGGCCGGTGCCCCCTTCCCTCGTCTCACGTCCCGGCCGGGCGAGCCAGCGCGTCGACGGTCACGCGGAACAACCGCGGCAGCCGCTGCGCCGCGGGAACCAGCGCCGCCCGGACCGGGGGAAGTCCCGTCGCGCCGAGCAGCGCGTGGGTCAGCCAGCGGTAGCGGCGAGTGAGTCGCCGCCACTCCCGCTCGTAGGACGCCAGGTCGCCGCCGATGACTGCCCGCACCGCGGCCGGCGCCTGCGCGAGTGCCAGCGCGATGCCCTCACCGGTCAGCGCGTCGACGTAGCCCGCCGCATCGCCGACGAGCAGGACACGACCGGCGGTGCGCGCAGTCGTGTCCTGGCGGAGGGGGCCCGCCCCGCGCACCGGTCCGGCGGTTGCGGCCCCGGTCAGCCGCTCCTGCAACTCGGGGAAGGCCGCGAGGTGATCGTCGTAGGATCCGCGGCCGCTGGTGAGCACCGCGACGCCTACGAGGTTCTCGGCCACCGGGGTCACGTAGGCCTCCCCGGCACGGGCCCAGTGCACCTCGACGTGGTCGGTCCACGGGGCGAGCACGTAGTGACGCCGCAGCCCGTGCCGCCGCCGGTGAGCCGGACGTGGCCGGTGCAGACCCAGGGCGCGGCGGATCGGCGAGTGCAGGCCGTCGGCGGCGACGAGGTGGCCGGCGCGGGTGCCGTCGGCCACCACACCGCACTCGTCCTGCTCGACATGGTGCACGGCGCGCTGTTCGACCCGCACGCCGGCAGCCATGACCGCCTCGCGCAGCGCCCCGTGCAGCGCGGTGCGGCGTACCCCGCGGCCCGGGCCCGCGCGGAAGGCGGCCTCGGCCCGGCAGGGCCCGGCGACATACCGGATGCCCCACAGGTCGTGCCCCGACGGGGAGACGCCGAGCTCTGCCAGGGCGGCGACGGCACCGGGCATGAGACCCTCGCCGCACGCCTTGTCGACGGTCCCGGCGCGCTGCTCCCAGACGCTCACGTCGAGCCCCGCACGGGCCGCGTGCAGAGCCGTGGTGAGACCCGCGGGCCCGCCGCCCACGACGAGCAGGTCCATGCGCGTCTCCCTCAAGCCGGCCGCGCCAGGGCGGCGTCCTCGGTGCGGATTCGGGTGGCGAGCAGGCACGCGTTCAGCAGGGTGAAGGCGACCGCCGTGGTCCAGGCCGAGTGGATCAGCGGGAGCGCGAGCCCTTCGACGACCACGGCCACGTAGTTCGGGTGCGGGATCAGGCGGTAGGGGCCGCTGGTCACGCGCGGAGTGCCGGGCACGACGATCACCCGGGTGTTCCACTGCCGGCCCAGGGTGGCGATGCACCACCAGCGCAGCGCCTGCGAGGCCGCGAGGAGGACGAGCATGGTCCAGGCGAGGACCGGTACGGCGCCGGGTCGGCGCACCCACACCTCGACGAGCGCGCCGACCAGCAGCCCCGTGTGCAGTACCACCATGAACGGGTAGTGCCCCCGCCCGGACTCCACGCCGCCCCGCGCGAGGCTCCATGCGGCGTTGCGGTGGGACACGACCAGTTCGGCGACCCGTTCCAGAGCGACGGCCAGGACCAGGACGGTGAACAGGACCTGACCGTTCATTCTTCGCTTCCCGGGGCGCGCAGGAGTACGAGTTCGGAGCAGAAGCCCGGGCCCATGGCGAGCATGAGGCCGTGTGAGCCGGGCCGTGGCGGGCGGTCGGCGAGGGTGTCGGCGAGGACGTGCAGCACGGAGGAGGAGGACAGGTTGCCGACGCGCCGCAACGAGTTCCAGGTCACGCCCAGGGCATCCGGCCCGACCCCGAGGGCGTCCTGCAGCGCCTCGATGACCTTGGGGCCGCCGGGGTGCGCGACGTACCAGCCGATGTCGTCGTCGGTCAGCCCGTGGTCGGCGAGAAAGCCGCGTACGTCGTCGCCCACGTACCGGCGTACCAGGTCGGGAATCGAGGAGTCGAGCACGAGAGTGAAACCACGGGAACCGACGTCCCAGCCCATCGTGCGTTCCGAGTCGGGGTAGAGGCGGCTGCGCGAGGCGAGCACCTCGGGGCGGGCGGGCTCGTCGGATTGCGCGAGCGGATGGCCGGGACCGACGGCGACCACTGCTGCGGCACCGTCGCCGAACAGGCCGCTCGCCATGAGATTGGCGACCGAGGTGTCCCCGCGCTGGAGCGTGAGCGAGCACAGCTCGACCGACATCAGCACGGCGACTCCGTCCGGACGGCCGCGCAGCAGGTCGTGCAGGCGTGCGATGCCGGCCGCGCCGGCGACGCAGCCGAGGCCGACGAGGGGCAGGCGCACCACGTCGGGGCGGAGCCCGATCTGCGCCGCGACACGGGCCTCGAGGGAGGGGACGGACAGGCCGGTCACCGTGCACGAGACGATGTAGTCGACGTCGGCCGGAGTGAGGTCGGCGTTCTTGAGGGCGTCGACGACCGCGCGCCCGCCGAGCTCGACTCCGGTTCGGATGAAGACGTCGTTCGACCGGCCGAAGTCACCGAGTCGGGCGTACTCCTCCAGCGGGAGCACGCTGTGCCGGGTCTCGACGCATACGTTGCGGTGGAACCGCTCGACGACGCCGCGGTCGACCGCGCCCGCCACCAGAGTGGTGGCGAAGGACTCGGTGATCTCCTCCTGCCGGTGGCGATGGTCGGGCAGGACGCCGCGGACGCTGAGGATGCGCATGGTCATGCTGCTCGCTCCTGGAGTCGGCCGATGGGGCGGACGGGTGTGAGGAGGAGTCGGACGCCGGCAGTGACCGCCGCGTCGACGGCTCGGGTGGCGGGGAACTCGGGCGGCAAGGAAGGGGCGCGGCACCGCCCTCGCCGGACGGGCCGCCCTCCGCTGGGCCCCCGGTCCGGCGCGGCCGGGACGGACTGGGGGCCGAACGCGACCCGGTCGTCGAGGAGACCGCTGACGCCGTCGGCGTCGGCGTCGGCGTCGGCGTCGGCGTCGGCGAGAGTCGAGGACGTGCGGGGCCACCCCGTCGCCCCGGGCCTTCCCGGGAAGCCCACCCGGTCCAGGAGGGCCACGCGCAGCTCTGGGTGGGCGTGCCATGCGCTCAGGGCGGTAGCGGCGTCGGCCGGTCCGGCGTCGACCCCCGCGAGGTCCCGGTCGGTGGGTTCCGGCGCCATCAACCGGCCGCCACGAGCAACGCGACGACGTCGAGCAGGGCGATGGCCACCGCGGCCCGGAAGGGCGCACGGCCATGGGCGGCGTACGCCGGCACGACGAGGGCCGCCACCAGGGCGAGGACCCCCCAGCTCCATTCCGGAGGGGGCCCGGCGGGGCCCAGGAGGGCCAGCGGTGACGCGGCGGACAGCAGCACGACGGCCAGGAGGCGCGAACGGCGCTCGCCGATCCGATGCGGCAGGCCGCGGATGCCGGTGCGTTCGTCATCCGCGAGGTCGGGCAGCGTGTTGAGCAGGTGCGCCGCGACACCGAGGGCGGCGCCGGCACCGGTCGCCCACGGTGGCGCCCAGACCGGGGAGGGGCCGGCAAGGGTGACGACCGTGGGCAGCGTCCCGAAGGCACTGGCGTACGGCAGCCACGACCACCAGGTCGCCTTGAGCCACACGTTGTAGGCGTGGCCCGCGCCGACGACCAGGACTACGTTGACCAGCGCGCTGCGCCAGCCGGCGAGCGCGGACAGCACGAGGCAGGCGAGTGCGGCCACTACCAGGGCGCGCACCACCCAGCCGATGGGCAGGGCTTCGGTCACCAAGGGCTTGTCGGTGCGGCCGACGGCGCGGTCGCGCGCGAGATCACGCAGGTCGTTGCCCCAGCCGATCGTGAGCTGGCCGGTGAGCACAGCCGCGGTGACCCCGGCGGCGTCGATCGGGTCCAGGGCACCGCGGAGCGCGAGCAGGCCCGCGAGGGCGCCGACCGCCAGGGCCGGCCCACCGTGGGCGGCGGCGAGCAGCGCCAGGACCGGCGGTGGCCCCGGGCGCGCCGGGGAGGCACCGGCGGTCACGGACGCCGCCGTGCAGCAACCGGCCCGCGCGGCACCACGTCGTGGAGCCCGCCGAGGAGGGTGCGCGGGCGCGAGACGGATGTCCAGCCGTTCTCGGCGTCCTCTCTCATGCCTCGATCACCTCGGTGAGCACCTGCGGTGCCGTCGTGGGGCGGAGCCCAGTCGTTTTCCCCGCGCGTCGCTAGCCGTGTACGGCGTCGGAAAGCGCGAGTCCACGTCGAACCGGCCCAGGAGCGCGGAGGGAACGACGACTGCTCGCAGCGCCGCGCGGGGACGCGCCGGTCGGCTGCGTCCCCGCATACAACGACGGCGCCCTGTACGGGACACGGGCAGCCATAAGCGTACTTATCGGGGCCAATCTCACTCACGAGCCGAACGGCTCCCCCAACAGCAAGAACCGCACCGCCCCTGGGCCCGGCCCCACGGTACATATAATCGAACGCGTGAACGATATGTCGCGGCTCGAGCTGCTCCGCTTCACCCGACGCGTAGTGGCCCAGCAGGCGAGGGCGGCGCTCGCCCAGATCGACCGATGGATCGCCGAGGAAGAGCGACGCGAGACAGAACAGCACCGGGGCGAGAAGATGCGTCCGCCTCCCCCTGAATGGCTGGTACAGCACGGGCTCACCCGCGCGAACATCGACGCCGTGCACACCGGTGAGTGCTGGGCGGCGGCCAGGAGCGGCCGGTGCCGCCCGGCCACCCGGCAGCAGGTGCTGGACGCACTGCGCCAACAGGTGCCGGCCTGCACCCACTGCCGGCCGGACACGGCGCTGGGCATCCTCGACTAGGTGTTCTGTCCCGGGAGGTTGTGGACCGTGACAGGGCTCACGGCTGACCGATCTTGAAATGGGTGAGGGCCTTCTGGCCTGGTGTGGATTGCGACATCTGCACCAGCAACAGAAAGGCCCTC
>NZ_JBEXVL010000058.1:0-5982 GCF_040638805.1 Streptomyces sp. NPDC005925
ACCAACTGACGCACCAGACCACCCAAGTCGTCACTCGCACCACGCGAGTCACGCTGCAGCGTGGACAGCGTCTGCGCACCCATGTCGAACTTCATTGAGAGCTCGCCTCCCCCGTTGGGTTCCGTGGCCAAATTGTACGTAACCCATCTCTACCAACCCGTCGAACGCTCGTGCAATCGGTCGGCGGCAGTAGGGACAGAAGCATGACAATCCGGTGACGTACCCGTTCAGTGGGTCGCTGTCGGTGGGCCCTCGCGGCTGATGAGGAGCAGTGCCCGGTCGTCGTTGACGTCCTTGGCGACCGCCTCGATGAGGTGCCAGGCGGCGCCGTGGAAGCCGCCCGCGACATAGCGGTCGGCCTCGCCGGTGAGGCGGTCGATGCCTTCGACGATGTCGCGTTCGGAGGTCTCCACGAGGCCGTCGGTGAACAGCATCAGGACGTCGCCGGGGCCCAGGCTGCCCTTCACGGAGTCGAACTGGGCGCCGTCGTAGACGCCGAGGAGCGGTCCTTCCGCGGCCTTCTCCTCCCAGCGGCCGTTGCCGGCGCTGAGCTGGAGGCCCGGCGGGTGACCCGCGGAGTACAGCTCGTAGTCGCCGGAGTCGAGGTCCAGGACGAGGTGGATGGAGGTCGCGAAGCCCTCGTCCCAGTTCTGCCGCAGGAGATAGCCGTTGGCGGCCGGGAGGAAGGCGTGCGGGGGCAGCGAGCCGAGGAGGCCGCCGAACGCGCCGGACAGCAGCAGGGCGCGGGAGCCCGCGTCCATGCCCTTGCCGGACACGTCGGTGAGGACGACTTCGAGGGTCCGGCCGCCGTTGGTGCGGGCCGCGACGACGAAGTCGCCCGAGAAGGACTGTCCGCCGGCCGGGCGCAGCGCCATCTCGCGGTGCCAGCCGTCGGGCAGTTGGGGCAGTGCGCTCTGGACGCGGATGCGTTCGCGGAGGTCGAACAGCATGGTGCCGCCGCGCCGCCAGGGCACGCCGACCCGGCTGCGGAACTGGGCGAGGAGCAGCCCGAAGAAGCCGCAGGCGGCGACGACCAGGACGACGCCGGGGGTGACCCGGGAGGGACCTTCGTTGTACGGGCCGAGCTGCACGGACTCCAGGATCAGGGCGGTGGCGGCTGCCGCGTACAGGCCGAGGAGGCTGGCGGGGCGCAGCACGAGGCCGCCCGCGACGATCGGCAGGACCAGCGCGGACGGCGCGATCCAGACGGAGTCGGCGAGTGTGGCCGTCGTGATCATGGGAATGGTGAGGAGGAGTCCGACGAGCGCGACCCAGTCGGAGCCGTCGCCCCGGAAGTAGTCGACGGCGCTTCTGCGCAGTCCTGTGCGGACCCGGTGCCATTGCTTCTTGCACCGGGCCGTGAAGGCGTTGGCGGCGGCGTGCCGCTCCCGTCCTGCTGCCATTAGTTCGGGACCCTATCGATCGGACCAGTCGCTCGGCACGGGAGGTCCTGGTTGTCCCCCGTCCGAGGGCCGATTCACAGTGAACTGCACTCGGGGCCGCCGCGTCGCCCCTGGCGGAAAACGCCTGGCTCGTGCGGCATCGCCCTGGTACGCATGGTGCATGGGTACGGACACCGACCTGCGGGTGCTGCGGCAGGACGAATGGGATAAATGGTTCGGCATTCTGATGCGTGCGTTCGGTGGGGTTCCGGAGGCGGCCGAGGAGCGCCGGCTGTTGGAAGCGCTGACGGAGCTCGACCGGTCGTTGGGCGTGTGGGACGGGGCTGAATGTGTCGGTACGACGGGGGCGTTCCGTTTCCGTGTGACGGTGCCCGGCGGCGCCTCGGTGCCGACGGCGGGCGTGACGATGGTCAGTGTGGCCGCGACGCACCGCAGGCGCGGGGTGCTGACCTCGATGATGCGGCGTCAGCTGGACGACGTCCACTCCTGGGGCGAACCGCTGGCGGTGCTGACGGCGTCCGAGCCGGCGATCTACGGCCGGTTCGGGTACGCGGCGGCGACGTTCCAGCGCAGCGCCGAGATGGACACGAGCCGTACGGCGCTGTCCGTGCCGCCCGGCACCGACGACGTGCGGCTGCGGTACGCGGCGCCGGGTGAGGTGCTCGACGCGTGCGAGGCGGTGTACGCGGAGCTGGTGAAGCGGCGGCCGGGGATGACGGCCCGGATGCCGGGCTGGGAGCGGCTGGCGCTGCTGGATCCGGAGGGGGACCGGGACGGGGCGTCGCCGCTGCAGTGCGTGGTGGCCGAGCGGGACGGTCGGGTCGTCGGGTACGCGCGGTTCCGGGTGCGGCCGGCCTACGAGGAGTCCGGGCACAACGGCACGGTGCGGCTGCAGGATCTGGACGCGCTGGATCCGGCGGCGGACGCGGCACTGTGGCGTTTCCTGTTCGGTGTCGACCTGACGACGACGCTGGTCACCTCCAGCCGGCCGGTCGACGACACCTGGCAGTACCTGGTGTCCGACATCCGACGCTGCCGGCCCCGGACGCGGGACCAGATGTACGTACGTCTGGTGGACGTGGGGGCGGCGCTGGAGGCGCGGACGTACCAGGCGCCGGTGGACGTGGTGTTCGAGGTGGAGGACAACTTCTGCGCGTGGAACGCGGGGCGTTGGCGGCTCACCGGGGACGCGAGGGGAGCGTCCTGCGTGCGGACGCGGGACGCCGCCGAACTCGCCCTGACCGTCAGGGAGCTGGGGGCCGCCTATCTCGGTGGTGTGAGTCTGGCGGCGCTGGGTGCGGCCGGGCGGGTGCGGGAGTTGCGGCGGGGGGCGCTGGCGGAGGCGGCCGTCGGGTTCGGTTCCACCGTGGCGCCCTGGCTGTCGCACGGGTTCTGACACGCGCGACGTCTGCGGCTCACGTCCGCTGGCAGCCCGGGCACCAGAACAGGTTGCGGGCGGCGAGACCGGCGGTGCGGATCTCGCCGCCACAGATGTGGCAGGGCCGGGTGGCCCGGCGGTACACGTACACCTCGCCGCCGTGGTCGTCGACGCGGGGCGGGCGGCCCATCGCCTCCGGGGCGTGTTCGGGGCGGACGGTGTCGATGCGGTTGTTGCGGACCCCCTCCCGCATGAGCGCGACGAGGTCGGCCCAGACGGCGTCCCACTCGGCCGGCGTGATGTCCCTGCCCGCGCGGTAGGGGTCGATGCCGTGCCGGAAGAGGACCTCGGCCCGGTAGACGTTGCCGACGCCGGCGATGACCTTCTGGTCCATGAGCAGCGCGGCGATGGTCGTGCGGCTGCGGGAGACGCGCCGGTACGCGGCGGCCGGGTCGGCGTCCGCGCGCAGCGGGTCGGGGCCGAGGCGGGCGTGTATCGCGGCCTTCTCGGCGTCGGTGATCAGCGCGCAGGTGGTGGGACCGCGCAGGTCGACGTAGGTCGTGCCGTTCGCCAGGCGCAGGCGGACGGTGTCCGTGGGGGGCGGCGCGGGGGCCGGGCCGAAGGTGACCTTGCCGAACAGGCCGAGGTGGATGTGGATCCAGTCGGTGTGCCCGGGGTCGCGGAAGCCGAGGAAGAGGTGCTTGCCGTGGGCGTCGGCGGTGTGCAGGACGGTGCCGTCGAGGAGGGCGGCGGTGTCGCTGCACTTGCCCTGGGGGCTGGTGACGCGGGCGGGCGCTCCGGCGAACGCGGCGGCGTAGTCCTGGGCCAGCCGGTGAATGGTGTGCCCTTCCGGCACGGGTGACTCTCCTTCTTCCGCCCGTGGCCCGCCCCGGCGCTCCGGCCGGGACGGGGACTGTTCCGGTTACCGGGCCGCTACCGCTGCGGGTGGTGGGGCGGGATCGGCGGGAGGTCGCCGGTCGTCTCGTACGTGGTCAGCATGTCGATGCGGCGGATGTGGCGCGCGTCGTCCGAGAACGGGGTGGCGAGGAAGGTCTCGACGAACTTCGTCGCCTCGTCCAGGGAGTGCATGCGCGCGCCGACCGCGATGACGTTGGCGTTGTTGTGCTGGCGGCCGAGTTCGGCGGTCTCCGCGCTCCAGGCGAGGGCGGCCCGGACACCCTTGACCTTGTTCGCGGCGATCTGCTCGCCGTTGCCGGAGCCGCCGATGACGACGCCGAGCGCGTCCGGGTCGGCGGCCGTCCTCTCCGCGGCGCGGAGGCAGAACGGCGGGTAGTCGTCCTGGGCGTCGTAGATGTGCGGCCCGCAGTCGACGGGCTCGTGACCGGCCGCCCGGAGCCACTGGACGAGGTGGTTCTTGAGTTCGTAGCCGGCATGGTCGGAACCGAGATACACGCGCATGCGACGAGTGTGACACGGCCGCACAGGGGAAGCAGCGCCGGGTGTGTCCACGGCAATCAGTGCGCAATTCAGTAAAAGCTCAGGAAAACCTCAAGTAACAATATGGATTCATAGGTTCCTGAATTCGATAGCCTCCGTTTCACTGGATCGGCCCGTACGCCGCCCGTACGGCATCCTGTCCGACCGGCGCAAAGGAAAACTCCCCCCATGACGTCGCAGCCGACCCCTCACAAGGCCGGAGACGGTCCCGGCGATTCCGGGACCGGTCTCCAGGCCGGGCTCAAGAACCGCCACCTTTCGATGATCGCCATCGGCGGTGTCATCGGCGCCGGACTGTTCGTCGGGTCCAGCTCCGGTATCGCCACCGCCGGGCCCGGCATTCTCCTGTCGTACGCCCTCGTCGGCACGCTCGTGGTGCTGGTGATGCGGATGCTCGGCGAGATGTCGGCCGCCAACCCGACCTCCGGGTCGTTCTCCGCGCACGCCGACCGGGCGCTCGGCCGCTGGGCCGGTTTCTCCATCGGCTGGCTGTACTGGTTCTTCTGGGTCGTGGTGCTCGCGGTCGAGGCGACCGCGGGTGCCGTGATCCTGGAGGGCTGGGTGCCGGCCGTACCGCAGTGGGCGTGGGCGCTCATCGTGATGTTGGTGCTGACCGCCACGAACCTGGTGTCCGTGGGTTCCTACGGCGAGTTCGAGTTCTGGTTCGCCGGGATCAAGGTCGTCGCGATCAGTGTGTTCATCCTGGTCGGCGGGCTCGCCGTGTTCGGTGTGCTGCCGGGCGTCGACTCCGAGCAGGCCGGCCTGTCCAACCTGACGGACCACAGTGGCTTCCTGCCGAACGGTCCGGGTTCCATCCTCACCGGTGTGCTGCTGGTCGTGTTCTCCTTCATGGGGAGCGAGATCGCGACGCTGGCGGCGGGAGAGTCGGAGGACCCGCAGCGGGCGGTGGCCAAGTCGACCAACAGCATCATCTGGCGTATCGCCGTGTTCTACCTGGGTTCGATCTTCGTCGTCGTGACCCTGCTGCCGTGGGACGACCCGTCGCTCGCCGACAAGGGCTCCTACGTGGCGGCCCTCGACACGCTCGGCATCGCGCACGCCGGCCAGATCATGAACTTCATCGTGCTCACGTCGGTGCTGTCCTGCCTCAACTCCGGCCTCTACACCGCTTCCCGCATGGCGTTCTCGCTGGGTGAGCGCGGTGACGCCCCGCAGGCGTTCGCCCGCACCACCGGCCGGGGGGTGCCGCGTACGGCGATCATCGCGTCGGTCGTGTTCGGTTTCGTCGCGGTGTTCTTCAACTACGAGTTCCCGGACTCGGTGTTCCTGTTCCTCGTCAACTCCTCCGGCGCGGTCGCACTGTTCGTGTGGCTGGTGATCTGCTTCTCGCAGCTGCGGATGCGGAGGATCATCCAGGCGGAGGCGCCGGAGAAGCTGGTCGTGCGGATGTGGCTGTACCCGTACTTGACCTGGGCGACGGCCGCGCTGATCGTGTTCGTCCTCGGCTACATGCTGACCGACACCGAGCACGACGGCCGTAAGACGGTGCTGCTGTCGCTGCTGGTCGCGGCGGTCGTGCTCGCGGTCGCCTTCGGCAAGGAGCGGCTGCGGGGCGGGCGCCGGGCCGCGGCCGAGGAGGGCACGGACAAGGTCCCCACGGGCTGACGCCCTCGCCGGACACGAGGAGAGGCGGGGGGGGGGGGGGCCCCCGCGGGCGCGCCCCCGGGGGGGCGGCGGCGGCGGCCGCCGGCGGGGGGGGGGGCCGGCTAAGTGGGGTGGGGC
>NZ_JBEXVL010000059.1:0-5617 GCF_040638805.1 Streptomyces sp. NPDC005925
GGGCGTCGTGGTGTGCAGGTCTTCACCCGCCCCGACACGGACGGCGCGGGCGGGGACGACCCGTGGGTGTGCCACGCCTCCGGCACCCTCACCCCGGAAGTCACCCCCAGTGCGGCCGGCGGAGCGGCCGGGGCGTGGCCCGGGACGGGCGCGGTGCCGGTGGACCTGACCGGCTTCTACGAGCGGGTCGCCGAGGCGGGCTATGCGTACGGTCCGGCGTTCCGGGGGCTGCGCGCGGTGTGGCGGGACGGCCAGGACCTGCTGGCGGAGGTCGCCCTGCCCGAGGCCGCCGGTGCTCACGACGGTCACGGCATCCACCCCGCCCTCCTGGACGCCACCCTCCACCCGGCCCTGCTGCTCGACTGGCCCGGACAGCCGCAGGACGACGGCAAGATCTGGCTGCCCTTCACCTGGAACCAGGTCACCCTGTGGGCCGGGGGTGCCGGAACCGTACGCGTGCGCCTGACGCCGGGCGCGTACGACGAGACGGAGCGGGAGGTGCGGGTACTGGTCACCGACGCGGCCGGGGCCGACGTCCTGAGCGTGGGTTCCGTGACGCTGCGCCCCGCCGACCTCAAGCAGTTGCATTCCGCGCAGGCACGCGACGAGGGCCTGTTCGCGGTGGAGTGGTCGCCGCTTGCGGTTTCGCGGCCGGATCTGTCCGACGGTGCCGGCTGGGTGGTGCTCCCGCGTGGTGCCGGTCTGGGTGGGGTGGTGTCGTCGGGTGGTGAGGTGCCGTGGGCGGTGCTTGCTCCCGTGAGGCCGTCGGTGGGTGCGGGGCCGGTGGTTGTGGACCGGGTGTTGTCGTTGGTGCGGGAGTTCTTGGCCGTGCCGGAGCTGGCGGAGTCGCGTCTTGTCCTGGTGACGAGGGGTGCGGTGGTCACCGACGGCGGCCGTGAGGGTGACGGTCATGGTGAGGTGGATGCGTCCGCGGCCGCGGTGTGGGGTCTGGTGCGCAGTGCCCAGTCGGAGCACCCGGGCCGCTTCGCCCTGCTCGACCTCGACACCGACACAGACAACGACACCGACAACGAGACCGACACCGACACCGACACCGACGACGACGACGCGGATGTCGACACCGTCCTCGGCGGGCGGCTGCCGCAGGCCGTACTGCGTCAGGCCGTCCAGGACCTGGACGAGCCCCAACTCGCCCTGCGTCAGGGCGATCTGCTGGTCCCGCGACTGGTTCGCGCGACCGGAGGCGCGCTCTTCCCGGCGCCCGCCGAGCGCGCCTGGCGGCTGGACAAGGGAAGTGCCGAGACCCTGGAGAGCGTGGCGCCGGTCGCCTGCCCCGAGCTCCTGCGGCCTCTCGAACCCGGTCAGGTCCGCATCGGCGTCCACGCCGCGGGCATCAACTTCCGTGACGTCCTGGTCAGCCTCGGCATGGTGCCGGGCCAGATCGGGCTCGGTGGGGAGGGTGCCGGCGTCGTGACGGAGGTCGGCCCGGACGTCACCCACCTGTCGGTCGGCGACCGTGTCATGGGCGTACTGCACGGGTCTTTCGGCCCGATGGCCGTCGCGGACACGCGGATGGTGGCGCCGGTCCCGCGGGGATGGGACATGCGCCAGGCAGCCGGTATGCCGGTCGCCTATCTGACGGCTTGGTACGGGTTGGTGGAGCTGGCCGGTGTGAAGGCGGGCGAGCGGGTGCTGATCCATGCCGGTACCGGTGGTGTGGGCATGGCGGCGGTGCGGATCGCGCGTCATCTGGGTGCGGAGGTGTTCGCCACCGCGAGCCCGGCCAAGCACGGTGTGCTGGAGGAGATGGGCGTCGACGCGGCGCACCGTGCCTCTTCGCGGGATCTCGCGTTCGAGGACGAGATCCGGCGGGCCACGGGTGGACGGGGCGTGGACGTCGTACTGAACAGCCTCACGGGCGAGTTCATCGACGCCTCCCTGCGGCTGCTGGGCCCGGGAGGCCGCTTCCTGGAGATGGGCAAGACGGATCTGCGCGTGCCGGGGGAGGTGGCCGCCACGTGTCCGGGGGTCACGTACACCGTCTACGACCTGGTCGGCGACGCCGGCCCCGACCGCATCGCGGTCATGATGCGTGAGCTGGGCGAGAGGTTCGCCACCGGTGACCTTGCCCCTCTGCCCGTACGTTCCTGGCCGCTGGACAGGGCGCTGGAGGCGTTCCGGTTCATGAGTCAGGCGAAGCACACCGGCAAGCTGGTGCTGGAGATCCCGCCTGCCCTCGATCCCGAGGGCACGGTGCTGATCACCGGTGGTACTGGCGCGCTGGGGCGGGTGGTGGCGGAGCACCTGGTACGGGAGTGGGGTGTGCGGCATCTGCTGCTGGCGAGCCGTCGCGGTGCGGAGGCCGCGGGCAGTGGGGAGCTGGTCGACAGGCTGGCCGGGCTGGGTGCCGAGGTCACCGTTGTCGCTGCCGATGTCGGTGATCGGGACGCGGTGAGGGAGCTGGTCGGCAGGACGGATCCCTCGCATCCGTTGACCGGTGTGGTGCATGCGGCGGGTGTGCTGGAGGACGCCGTGGTCACCGCGCAGACGTCGGAGGGGCTGGCGCGGGTGTGGGCGGCGAAGGCGGCTGCCGCGGCGAACCTGCACGAGGCGACGCGGGGGATGAGGCTGGGCCTGTTCGTGGTGTTCTCGTCGGCGGCTGCCACCCTGGGCAGCCCGGGCCAGGCCAACTACGCCGCCGCGAACGCCTACTGCGACGCGCTGATGCAGCACCGCAGGGCCGGGGGACAGGCGGGACTGTCCGTCGGATGGGGTCTTTGGCAGGTCTCGGCCGAGGGCGGGATGACGGGCGGTCTCAGCGACACCGACGTGGCGCGGATGAGCCGAATCGGAGTCAAGGCGATGAGCGACCGGCACGGGCTGGCCCTGCTCGACGCCGCGCACCGCCACGGCCGCCCCCACCTGGTCGCCGTCGACCTGAACACCCGTGTCCTGGCGGGCAAACCCGCCGCGGCGCTGCCCGCCCTCCTCCGTGCCTTCGCCGGTGGCCAGGGCTCCGCACGGCCGACGGCCGCCACCGCCCGGCAGGACATCGACTGGGCCGGGAAGCTGTCCGCACTGACCGCGGACGAACAGCACCGCACCCTGCTCGACCTGGTCCGGACCCACGCCGCGGCGGTCCTCGGGCACACCGGCACCGACGCCGTACGGACCGACGCCCGCTTCCAGGACCTCGGCTTCGACTCGCTCACCGCGGTCGAACTGCGCAACCGTCTCTCGGCCTCCACCGGCCTTCGGCTGCCCGCCACGTTCATCTTCCGGCACCCCACCCCGTCCGCCATCGCCGACGAACTGCGCACGCGGCTGTGCCCCGCCGGGGCCGACCCGTCGGCACCGCTCTTCGGCGAGCTGGACAAGCTGGAGACGGTGATCACGGGACAGGCGCACGACGAGGACACCCGAGGCCGTCTGGTGGCCCGTCTGCAGAACCTGCTGTGGCGCCTCGACGACACGGCGGGAGGCGCGGCCGGTGGGGGCGGTGCCGGCGTCGGCGCCGTCGAGAACGAAGACCTGGAGTCCGCGTCGGACGACGAGCTCTTCGAGCTGATCGACCGAGAACTGCCTTCCTGATCAGGAGTGGAGAAGACATGCCGGGTACGAAGGACACTCCGGACGCGAAGGGCACTCCCAGTACGGAGGACAAGCTTCGCCACTACCTGAAGCGCGTGACGGCGGATCTCGGCCAGACCCGTCAGCGCCTTCGCGACGTGGAGGAGCGGCAGCGGGAACCGGTGGCCATCGTCGCGATGGCCTGCCGGTACCCCGGCGGCGTGTCGTCACCGGAGCAGCTGTGGGACCTGGTCGCCTCGGGCGGCGACGCCATCGAGGAGTTCCCCACCGACCGCGGCTGGGACCTGGGCGGCCTGTACCACCCGGACCCGGACCACCCCGGCACGACGTACGTACGGGAGGCCGGGTTCCTGCGGGACGCCGCCCGCTTCGACGCCGATTTCTTCGGCGTCAACCCGCGCGAGGCGCTCGCCGCCGACCCGCAGCAGCGCGTACTCCTCGAAGTGTCCTGGGAGCTGTTCGAACGGGCGGGCATCGACCCGTCCACGCTCGAGGGCACCCTCACCGGCGTGTACGCGGGAGTGTCCAGCCAGGACCACATGTCCGGAGGGCGCGTACCGCCCGAGGTGGAGGGATATGCCACCACCGGCACCCTCTCCAGTGTCATATCCGGCCGCATCGCCTACACCTTCGGCCTCCAGGGCCCGGCGGTGACGCTCGACACGGCCTGCTCGGCCTCCCTGGTCGCGATCCACCTGGCCTGCCAGGCGCTGCGGCAGGGCGACTGCTCGCTGGCCCTGGCGGGAGGCGTGACCGTGCTGTCCACGCCCACGGCGTTCGTGGAGTTCTCCCGCCAGCGCGGCCTCGCCCCGGACGGCCGGTGCAAGCCGTTCGCGGCGGCCGCCGACGGCACCGGCTTCTCCGAGGGCGTCGGCCTGGTCCTTCTGGAGCGTCTCTCCGACGCGCGCCGCAACGGGCACCGGGTGCTGGGCGTCGTCCGAGGCTCCGCCGTCAACCAGGACGGCGCGAGCAACGGACTGACCGCGCCCAACGACGTCGCCCAGGAACGGGTGATCCGCCAGGCCCTGGCCAACGCCCGCGTCACCCCGGACGCCGTCGACGCCGTCGAGGCCCACGGAACCGGCACCACCCTCGGCGACCCGATGGAGAGCAACGCGCTCCTCGCGACGTACGGGAAGGACCGGCCGGAGGACCGGCCGCTGTGGCTGGGCTCGGTCAAGTCGAACATCGGGCACACGCAGGCAGCCGCGGGTGTGGCGGGTGTCATCAAGATGGTGATGGCGATGCGCCACGGCGAACTGCCCGCGTCCCTGCACATCGACCGGCCCACGCCGCACGTGGACTGGGAGGGCGGGGGAGTGCGGCTGCTCACCGACCCCGTGCCCTGGCCGCGGACCGACCGCCCGCGCCGGGCGGGCATCTCCTCCTTCGGCATCAGCGGCACCAACGCCCACCTGATCGTGGAGCAGGCCCCCGCCCCGTCGGACACGGACGCGGCGGACGGGGCTCCGGACGACGCGGCGCACGAGGCGGCGGAAACCCCCGCGACCCCCGAAGCGTGCGACGGCCTGGTGGTGCCGTGGGTGGTCTCGGCCCGCGGCCACGACGCGCTGCGCGCCCAGGCCCGCAAACTGGCCGACCACGCCACCGCGCACCTCCCGTCGGCACGCTCGGTCGACGTCGGCTGGTCGCTTGTCCGGGCTCGTGGGGTGCATGAGTGCCGGGCTGTGGTGGTGGGTGCGGAGCGGGCTGAGCTGGTGGCGGGTCTGGAGGCGTTGGCGGCGGGGGAGCTGCATCCGGCGTTGGTGGGTCCGTCTTCCGGTCCGGTTCGTGCGGGTGGGGACATGGTCTGGTTGTTCAGTGGTCAGGGCAGTCAGGTGGTGGGGATGGGGGCCGGGTTGTATGAGCGGTTCCCGGTGTTTGCGGGTGCGTTTGATGAGGTGTGTGGGTTGTTGGACGGGGAGTTGGGTGGTTCTTTGCGGGAGGTGGTGTTCGGGGGGCCGCGGGGGCGGTTGGATCACACGGTGTGGGCGCAGGCGGGTTTGTTTGCGTTGGAGGTTGGGCTGGCTCGGTTGTGGGAGTCGGTGGGGGTGCGTCCGGATGT
>NZ_JBEXVL010000060.1:1965-3441 GCF_040638805.1 Streptomyces sp. NPDC005925
GGTCGGGCGCGCTGTTGGGTGTCTGAGGGTATGGCCGTGAGGCTTTGCTTTCAGTGCCGGCCCCAGTGTTCTCGGACCGTGTGGTTCGGGGTGATGGGTGGTTGGTCGTTGTTTGAGAACTGCACAGTGGACGCGAGCATCTGTGGCCAAGTTTTTAAGGGCGCACGGTGGATGCCTTGGCACCAGGAACCGATGAAGGACGTGGGAGGCCACGATAGGCCCCGGGGAGTCGTCAACCAGGCTTTGATCCGGGGGTGTCCGAATGGGGAAACCCGGCAGTCGTCATGGGCTGTCACCCTTGTCTGAACACATAGGGCAAGTGGAGGGAACGCGGGGAAGTGAAACATCTCAGTACCCGCAGGAAGAGAAAACAACCGTGATTCCGGGAGTAGTGGCGAGCGAAACTGGATGAGGCCAAACCGTATGCGTGTGAGACCCGGCAGGGGTTGCGTATACGGGGTTGTGGGATCTCTCTTTCATGGTCTGCCGGCCGTGAGACGAGTCAGAAACCGTTGATGTAGGCGAAGGACATGCGAAAGGTCCGGCGTAGAGGGTAAGACCCCCGTAGCTGAAACATTAGCGGCTCGTTTGAGAGACACCCAAGTAGCACGGGGCCCGAGAAATCCCGTGTGAATCTGGCGGGACCACCCGTTAAGCCTAAATATTCCCTGGTGACCGATAGCGGATAGTACCGTGAGGGAATGGTGAAAAGTACCGCGGGAGCGGAGTGAAATAGTACCTGAAACCGTGTGCCTACAAGCCGTGGGAGCGTCGGACGGAGAGCTTGCTCTTTGTCTCGTGACTGCGTGCCTTTTGAAGAATGAGCCTGCGAGTTTGCGGTGTGTTGCGAGGTTAACCCGGGTGGGGTAGCCGTAGCGAAAGCGAGTCCGAATAGGGCGTTCAGTAGCATGCTCAAGACCCGAAGCGGAGTGATCTAGCCATGGGCAGGTTGAAGCGGAGGTAAGACTTCGTGGAGGACCGAACCCACCAGGGTTGAAAACCTGGGGGATGACCTGTGGTTAGGGGTGAAAGGCCAATCAAACTCCGTGATAGCTGGTTCTCCCCGAAATGCATTTAGGTGCAGCGTCGTGTGTTTCTTGCCGGAGGTAGAGCACTGGATAGGCGATGGGCCCTACCGGGTTACTGACCTTAGCCAAACTCCGAATGCCGGTAAGTGAGAGCGCGGCAGTGAGACTGTGGGGGATAAGCTCCATGGTCGAGAGGGAAACAGCCCAGAGCATCGACTAAGGCCCCTAAGCGTACGCTAAGTGGGAAAGGATGTGGAGTCGCAGAGACAACCAGGAGGTTGGCTTAGAAGCAGCCACCCTTGAAAGAGTGCGTAATAGCTCACTGGTCAAGTGATTCCGCGCCGACAATGTAGCGGGGCTCAAGCGTACCGCCGAAGTCGTGTCATTTCAGCATGAGGGCCAACGCCCGCTGGGATGGGTAGGGGAGCGTCGTGTGCCGGGTGAAGCC
>NZ_JBEXVL010000060.1:3536-4757 GCF_040638805.1 Streptomyces sp. NPDC005925
ATGTCTGGTGAGAGCACGTGCTGCTCGAGCTGGGTGTGGCCGCAGAGACCAGCGAGAAGCGACTGTTTACTAAAAACACAGGTCCGTGCGAAGCCGTAAGGCGATGTATACGGACTGACGCCTGCCCGGTGCTGGAACGTTAAGGGGACCGGTTAGTCATTCTTCGGGGTGGCGAAGCTGAGAACTTAAGCGCCAGTAAACGGCGGTGGTAACTATAACCATCCTAAGGTAGCGAAATTCCTTGTCGGGTAAGTTCCGACCTGCACGAATGGCGTAACGACTTCTCGACTGTCTCAACCATAGGCCCGGTGAAATTGCACTACGAGTAAAGATGCTCGTTTCGCGCAGCAGGACGGAAAGACCCCGGGACCTTTACTACAGTTTGATATTGGTGTTCGGTTCGGCTTGTGTAGGATAGCTGGGAGACTTTGAAACGCGGACGCCAGTTCGCGGTGAGTCGTCGTTGAAATACCAGTCTGGTCGTGCTGGATGTCTAACCTGGGTCCGTGATCCGGATCAGGGACAGTGTCTGATGGGTAGTTTAACTGGGGCGGTTGCCTCCTAAAGGGTAACGGAGGCGCCCAAAGGTTCCCTCAGCCTGGTTGGTAATCAGGTGTTGAGTGTAAGTGCACAAGGGAGCTTGACTGTGAGACCGACGGGTCGAGCAGGGACGAAAGTCGGGACTAGTGATCCGGCGGTGGCTTGTGGAAGCGCCGTCGCTCAACGGATAAAAGGTACCCCGGGGATAACAGGCTGATCTTCCCCAAGAGTCCATATCGACGGGATGGTTTGGCACCTCGATGTCGGCTCGTCGCATCCTGGGGCTGGAGTCGGTCCCAAGGGTTGGGCTGTTCGCCCATTAAAGCGGTACGCGAGCTGGGTTTAGAACGTCGTGAGACAGTTCGGTCCCTATCCGCTGTGCGCGTAGGAGTCTTGAGAAGGGCTGTCCCTAGTACGAGAGGACCGGGACGGACGAACCTCTGGTGTGCCAGTTGTTCTGCCAAGGGCATGGCTGGTTGGCTACGTTCGGGAGGGATAACCGCTGAAAGCATCTAAGCGGGAAGCCTGCTTCGAGATAAGGACTCCCACCCCCTTTGAGGGGTTAAGGCTCCCAGTAGACGACTGGGTTGATAGGCCGGATATGGAAGCACGGTAACGTGTGGAGTTGACCGGTACTAATAGGCCGAGGGCTTGTCCTCAGTTGCTCGCGTCCACTGTGTT
>NZ_JBEXVL010000061.1:0-4127 GCF_040638805.1 Streptomyces sp. NPDC005925
ACCAACTGACGCACCAGACCACCCAAGTCGTCACTCGCACCACGCGAGTCACGCTGCAGCGTGGACAGCGTCTGCGCACCCATGTCGAACTTCATACCGAACTCGCTCCCCCTCGGGCCGCGGAGGCGACCGATCACTCGTCATCACATGACAATGTCAGCCACGTCTATCAACCCGGCGGCCCCCTGTGCAATCCGGGCCCGAGTCGCTCACAGAAGCACCACATTCGCGGGGCGAAGGGTCGCCTCTGGGTGACGGTCCGGGTACACCTGGTCATGTCCCTGCCCAGTGCCGCCACCGGACCGGCGCTGATCCGCCGGGACGGCGTCCTCGTCCTCGCGGGAGACCGAACCGGCCGGCCCGCGGCCGGAACTCTCGCAGCCCGGCGGCTCTGGGCGGGTGTCTAGAGTGGCGGGCATGCGTATGAAGATCGTTGCGGCTGTTGGTTTCACATGCCTGCTGGCCACGGCCTGCGGGGGTACGGAGGCGGGCTCGGACGACGCCGGCACCAAGCCGGACCCGGCGCGGACCGTACTCCCCCAGCGGCTGGACCAGCCGGACATGGACCCGGACCTGGAGCCGTCCGCCCCGGCCGACGACGCCCCGTTCACGGAGCAGTTGGAGCACGAGCTGATCGTCGGCACGCTCAAGATGGCCCAGGCCGAGGGGAGGACGACGGCCCAGTGCCCCGGTGACGTCAAGCCCGCCAAGGGCAAGAAGACGACGTGCACGAGCACGTACGAGGGTCTGAAGATCGAGTGGACGGTGACCTTCGGCGACGACGCCGCCTGGTCGTCGGACTACGTCCAGTACGACGCGAAGCCCAGCACCGGCATCATCACCAGGGCCGGTGTGGCCAAGCTGCTGTTCGGCAACTTCGAGGGCTCCATCGACCACGCCCTGTGCAACGACATCCCGAAGGCCGTGCTCGCTCCCCTCAACGCGAAGTCCACGTACGCGTGCGAGGTCGTGGACAAGGGCGAGAAGCCCCAGGGCTGGACGAGCGCGGTACACGCGACGGACGCCGGACCGCGCGTCTACTGACCCACGGGGACCCCATGCCGGTCGAGGACGTCCGCGGCGCCCCGACCGGCAGACGACGCGAGCGGTTGCGCATGCGGCGGCGGGCGGCCTCCGTCCGCGAAATTCGATGGCCAGGCGAACCCGGCCCGGCCTAGGGTGGTCGCACTTCACGAGACGTTCCCCAGAAGTACGCCGCAGGGTGGGAGCGTCCCACCTCTTCGAGGTGCCGGAGGGGCGGCAGCAACTCTGTCGACCCTTTTTCCGGAGGCCTCCTCATGAACATCGGTATCGGTCTGCCCATCGGCGATCCCGCCACCCTGCGGACCTGGGCCCGGCGTGCCGACGCCGGACCGTTCAGCACGCTCGGTCTGCTCGACCGGCTCGTCTACGACAATCCCGAGCCCCTGGTCGCCCTCGCCGTCCTGGCGGGCGCCACGTCCCGGATCCGCGTCCAGACCGAGGTGCTGCTGGCGCCGCTGCGCGACACCGCGCTGCTGGCCAAGCAGGCGGCGACTCTGGACCGGATGACCGGTGGCCGTCTGACCCTGGGCCTGGGCATCGGCGGCCGGGACGACGACCACGTGGCAGCGGGCATCGACAGGAGCACGCGTGGCCGCCGCATGGACGAGCAGATGGCAGTGATGCGCCGGCTGTGGTCCGGCGAGCCGTACGGTCCCGGCGCGGGCACGATCGGGCCCGCGCCCGCCCGGCCGGGCGGCCCCGAAGTGCTCTTCGGCGGCTTCAAGCCCGTCGCGCTCGAACGCGTCGCCCGCTGGGGCGACGGCTTCCTCGCCGCCGCGGCGCCCTCCTGGGCCGGCGGGCTCTTCGACACCGTCCGCGGATTCTGGAAGGAATACGGCCGCGACGGCGGACCCCGTCTCGTCGCGCAGGTCAACGTCGCGCTGGGCCCGCAGCATGTGACCGACGACGCGCGGTCCGCGATGCGCGCGTACTACGCCTTCACCGGCATGGCCGACCGCATGGTCGCCGGAATGCTCACCACGCCGACGCAGATCCGCGAGGCGATCACCGCCTTCACCGACCTCGGCGCCGACGAGGTCATGCTGTACTGCTACGGCCTCGACCCGGACCAGGTGGACCGTATCGCCGACGTCGTGTGACGTCCGCTCCGGCACGGGTCTTCCGGCTCTCGTAAGTGCCGCAGTCCGGAGCCGGTCGCCGGTTCAGAGCCGGTGGTGAAGTCAGGCCCTCTCCCGTCGGTCACCACCGGCTCGGCGACGCCGTGCCCCACGGCCCGCCCGCTACCCGTCGCCTCACCCGGTTCGGCTTCCGTTCCCGGTACGGCTTCCAGCTCGCGCGGTGCGGCGGCGGGCCGGGGCGCGTTCTGGCGGTACACCTCCGGGTGCGGCTCGCCCCGGAAGCAGAAGTCCGCTCTCCCCCCGAAACCTCTGGAGGTCCCGGTGTCACTCGTGCGGGCTGACGACCCGTACTCTTCCGCCCCTGGCACGGATCCATTCCTCGAGTCCGGCTCCGGCCAGCTCGTGGGACCCCGACCCGTCCACCAGGACCGCAGGACCCAGCACTGTCCCGGTCGCCCCGTCCATTGTGGTTTCCTCATCCAGGACGACCTGGAACGAGTTCTCCTTGAACACGGCTTCCCGCAGGTCGACGCCACAGAAGTTCACCTTCTGGAGCAGTGCCCCCATGAACTGGGTACCGCGGCAGCTCGCCCCCGAGGCATCCACCTCGTAGAGCGAGGCCTTCACCAGATCCGCGCCGTCCAGCACGGCGTTCCGCAGGACGGCGTCGTCGAGAGTGGCGCGTACGAGGGAACACCCGGTGAAGTCGGCTCCCGTGAGATCGGCGCCCTGCGCATCCGCGCGATACAGGTCTGCCCCGGCAAGCTTCGTGCCCACCATCCTGGCGTCGGTGAACCACGACTCGGCGAAATCTCCGCCCGTGAGATCGGCCCCGCTCAGGTCGAGGCCGACGGCGTCGAGACCGCCCTCACCGTCAAGCCACTCCCGCAGACGCTGCGCCGCTTCCGCGTCCGACGGAAAACTCGCGGGCGACCAGTCCTTACGGGTACCAGATGACATCTTTTTCCCAGCCGTTCTTTTCCACAATGGACTTGATGTCGTCGATCGCTGCCTGGTTCGCGTTCCTGACGTCGAGGATGACGATCCTCCCCTTGCCGGCGATCTGGTCGCGCAGCTTTCCTGCCCACCGCTCATTGTTCGCCGGGTCGTATGCACCACGGAATGGCTGCGACTTGTCGCGGACATTATTGAATGGCGGCCAGTCGGAGTGCACGCCCTTGATGTCATAGTATCGGTCGGCGCTGGGCGAATAGAATTCACCATTGTCCCGCACGGCGGGCCGCTGAATGTCCGCGGGCAGCCGGCCCTGTTCCCGGAGGTCCAGTCCCACGCGCGCCTCGTCCTTCGAGGGCTCCGAAATACCACCGTTCTTGTCCGGGTCACGCTGCAGGTGATCGAACTCGTCGGGGCTGCGCCCTTCCACGTTTTCGAGGTGCTGCCAGTGTTCCGCCCGCTCCGTGGGGGTCAATTCCGGCAACGGCTCATTGGCGCGGGCCGGGTCCGCCAATCCGGCACCGGGGTCGTCGAGTCCGTCGCCACCGAGATCCGCGCCCTCGTAACCGTCCGACGGCGGTCGCCCGGGTCCGTCGCCCGGGGACTCCGGCATCCCGCCGGCACCTTCCGCGTGGCCACTTGGCACTTCGGAATGACCGCCGGTGCTGTGGCCACCGTCGCCGCCCGTGGGCTCATGGCTCGCTGACGGGCCCGGTCCGTGCTCGTGGGCGCTGCCGCCTGGCAGGTGGTCGGCCCTGCCGCCCGGTCCCTCGACGTGGCCGCCCGGTGTGCCGAGGTCGTCGCCGGCGCGGCCGAGGTCGTCGCCGAGGTCGCTGCCGAGGCGGACGGGGTGTGCCGCGGTGTCGGCGGTGTGGGCGCCCGCGCCCACCAGGGCGGGCTCCCGCACCGGGGAGTCCACCCGCGGGATGTCCGCACCCGGTGCCCCGGACGTGGCGCCGGGCCGGTCGACGATGTCGCCGGGGCCGTCGGCCGCCTGCTGCACGGCGTTGCCCCGCCCGTCCAGGAGGTTGCCGTCGGGGTCCATGTACT
>NZ_JBEXVL010000062.1:0-3388 GCF_040638805.1 Streptomyces sp. NPDC005925
CACGCTGTTGAGTTCTCAAGGAACGGACGCTTCCTTTGTACTCACCCTCTCGGGCTTTCCTCCGGGCGCTTCCCTCCGGTCTTGCGTTTCCGACTTTATCAGATCCTTTCCTGCGATCCGATTCCCTGTCGGCGGGATATCGTTGACCTTCTCGCTTTCGCTCGTCGGCCTTTCGACATTCACTACGTTAACCGATCCTCCGCTCAACTCATAATCGAGTCCGCGGGCTTTGAATTCAGGCATAGGGACACGCCGAACTCGACCCCGCGAAGGGGTGATCGTCAAGTAGTGGGTTGGCCGCTCCGGCTGCTGGCGATTGCCGTACCCGGTTCAGCGGCTCGGACTACATTACGCACCTCATGGGTACGGGTCAACTTCGGCGGCGCCTCGGCGCGTGGGCCCGGTAGGGGCTCACCGTCGCGTCGTCGGCGATCCAGTACCGCCAGGGGTGGATACCGCCGTCGCCGGCCACACCGGTTCGCGGGCCGTTGCGTACCTGGTCGGACGGCGCAGGTGTGCCGGTCAGGATGCGCAGTGGGGTGTCCCCGGCGGCGCACGCGTCCGTGCCGTCGAGGGCTCGGTCGACGTCCAGGGCCATGGCCAGGCGAGCCGGGCCTTTGGCCAGTTCCTTGTCATGTCGGGCCGAGATTCGACGTTTACGAGCCCACTCGACGCCCTCGGTGACCTCGCCGGCACGGAGCAGAACCCCGCTGGCCCTGCCCTCGGGTCCGCACACCAGGTTCATGCAGTGCCACATGCCGTAGGTGAAGTAGACGTAGACGTGTCCGGGCGGGCCGAACATGACGGCGTTGCGGGGCGTGCGGCCGCGGTAGGCGTGGGAGCCCGGGTCGTTCGGGCCGTCGTACGCCTCGACCTCTGTCAGGCGGAGGGCGATCGGACCGTCCGGGGTGCTGCGCACCAGGACGCGGCCCAGGAGATCGGGGGCCACGTCGAGGACGGGGCGGTCGAAGAATCCTCGGGGCAGGGGCGTACGGTCGGGGCTCGCGATCATGCCCTCCGAGGGTACTGGAGGCGGGTCGGGCCACAGGGTGGCCGACGGGCTTCGGCCTCACGAGGGCGAGGCCGGAACCGGACGCCGTCGGATCGCGTTTGTACGAAGCAGAGGATCCTCGGTTCACGAAAAGGTGCCGGGCCCCGGGGCCCGTCTGGAGAGGGAGAGACATGGCGTTCAAGAAGCTGCTCGCGAGCCTGGGGGCCGGCGGGGCTTCCGTCGAGACGGTGCTGAACGAGGTGAACGTCGTTCCGGGCGGTGTCGTCCAGGGTGAGGTGCGGATCCAGGGCGGGTCCGTGAACCAGCAGATCGAAGGGCTGTCCGTCGGGCTGCAGGCCAAGGTCGAGGTCGAGAGCGGCGACGAGGAGTACAAGCAGAACATCGAGTTCACGAAGCAGCGGCTCGGCGGGGCCTTCGAGCTGCAGGCGAACGCGGTGCACGCGGTGCAGTTCGGCCTGGAGATCCCGTGGGAGACGCCGATCACGACGATCGACGGTCAGCCGCTGCGCGGGATGAACATCGGTGTGACCACGGAGCTGGAGATCGCCCGCGCCGTGGACTCCGGCGACCTCGACGCGATCAGCGTGCACCCGCTGCCCGCGCAGAAGGCGATCCTGGACGCCTTCATCCAGCTGGGCTTCCGCTTCAAGAACGCGGACATGGAGCGCGGGCACATCCGCGGTACGCGGCAGAAGCTGCCGTTCTACCAGGAGATCGAGTTCTTCCCGCCGCAGCAGTACCACGGGCTGAACCAGGTCGAGCTGAGCTTCGTGGCCGACCAGAACGCGATGGACGTCGTGCTGGAGATGGACAAGAAGCCGGGTCTGTTCAGCGAGGGCAGCGACACGTTCCGCTCGTTCCAGGTCGGCCTGAACGACTACCAGGGGACCGACTGGGCGGCGTACCTCAACCAGTGGCTGTCGGAGGTCGGCAGCAAGCGCAACTGGTTCTAGGCTCGACACCGACTGAAGGAACCGATCAGGAGGTACCGAGGTGACCGAGCTCAAGAGGCGGCCGCTCCCCCACGACTTCCATCCGCCCGTGCCGTCGTTCGCGGTGACGAGTGAGGATGTCTCGGAGGGCGCGACCCTCAAGGACGCTCAGGTCCACGCGGCCGGCAACACCTCACCGCACCTGCGGTGGGAGGGCTTCCCGCCCGAGACCAAGAGCTTCGCCGTGACCTGCTACGACCCGGACGCCCCGACGGGCAGCGGGTTCTGGCACTGGGTCGTGTTCGACATCCCGGCCTCCGTGACGGAGTTGCCCGCGGGGGCGGGCAGCGGCACGTTCGAGGGCCTGCCGGAGGGTGCGGTCCAGGCACGCAACGACTACGGGACGAAGGACTTCGGCGGTGCCGCGCCGCCGCCCGGGGACGGTCCGCACCGGTACGTGTTCACGGTGTACGCCGTGGACCAGGAGAAGCTCGGTCCGGACGCGGACGCGACGCCCGCCGTCGTGGGCTTCAACCTGCGCTTCCACGCGATCGGGCGGGCACAGCTGATCGGCGAGTACGAGGTGCTCGCCGAAGGCTGACCCAATCCGGGCGTTCACGGAACGTTTGCCCGCTCCTGGTCTTGGAAGTGATCAGGGGCGGGCATTTTTTTGTTGCCGGGGGGGCCGCGGGGCCCCCGTCTCGTGGGGCAGCAGATATTGCGTTGTCCATCTCGGCGTGCCCGGCCAGAGTTGATCCCAGCCCGCCAGGGGGTGGGCCGGTGCACACGGGAGGTGGGCTGGTATGCGGGACACACTGGTACTCAACGCGAGCTTCGAGCCGTTGTCGACGGTGACGCTGAACCGAGCCGTCGTTCTCGTGCTCCAGGACAAGGCCGTCGTCGAGCAGGCCCACCCCGTGCTGCGGATGCGCGGAGCCGCGGTCGACATACCGGCGCCACGGGTCATACGGCTCTGCCAATACGTACGGGTGCCGTTCCGAAGACGGGCTCCGTGGTCGAGGCGGGGTGTTCTGGTGCGGGACCGGCACAGGTGCGCGTACTGCGGCCGGCGGGCGACGACCGTGGACCACGTGGTGCCGCGGTCGCACGGTGGTCAGGACACCTGGCTGAACACGGTGGCCTCGTGCGCGGAGGACAACCACCGCAAGGCGAACCGGACGCCGGAGCAGGCGGCGATGCCGTTGCTGCGGGCGCCGTTCGAGCCCACGCCGGCCGACGCGATGCTGCTGGCGCTGGCCAGGGACGACTTCGACGCGCTGCCCGGGTGGCTGGGCCAGCCGGCCGCCTGACCCGTGCCGCCACGCACGAAAGGGGGCGCACCTCTCGGTGGCGCTTTCTAGGGGTCGTTGCAACACGTGGTCGTGTTGATCAGGCCGCGAGCAGTTTAGACAGACGCTCGGCTGGGGTTTCCCAGCCGAGCGTT
>NZ_JBEXVL010000063.1:0-2872 GCF_040638805.1 Streptomyces sp. NPDC005925
TCATCCGCTTCGCGGGGGATTCGGGCGATGGTATGCAGCTCACCGGTGACCGTTTCACGTCGGAGACGGCGTCGTTCGGGAATGATTTGTCGACGCTGCCGAACTTCCCGGCGGAGATCCGGGCGCCCGCCGGGACGCTGCCGGGTGTTTCCAGTTTCCAGCTGCACTTCGCCGATCACGACATCCTGACCCCGGGTGACGCGCCGAATGTGCTGGTGGCGATGAACCCGGCGGCACTGAAGGCGAACATCGCCGACCTGCCGCGGGGCGCGGAGATCATCGTCAACACGGACGAGTTCACGAAGCGGGCGATGCAGAAGGTCGGCTACGCCGCCTCCCCGCTGGAGGACGGTTCACTGGACGGTTACAGCGTGCATCCGGTGCCGTTGACGACGCTGACGGTGGAGGCGCTGAAGGAGTTCGGGCTGTCACGGAAGGAGGCGGAGCGCAGCAAGAACATGTTCGCGCTGGGTCTGCTGTCGTGGATGTACAACCGTCCGACGGAGGGTACGGAGAAGTTCCTGCGGGTGAAGTTCGGCCGGAAGCCGGACATTGCGGCGGCGAACATCGCGGCGTTCCGGGCGGGCTGGAATTTCGGGGAGACGACGGAGGATTTCGCGGTCTCCTACGAGGTGGCTCCGGCGGCGGCGGCGTTCGAGCCGGGCGTGTACCGCAACATTTCGGGTGGTCTGGCCCTGGCGTACGGTCTGGTCGCGGCGGCGCGTCAGGCGGATCTGCCGTTGTTCCTGGGGTCGTATCCGATCACGCCGGCCTCGGACATTCTCCATGAGCTGTCCCGGCACAAGAATTTCGGTGTGCGCACGTTCCAGGCCGAGGACGAGATCGCGGGGATCGGCGCGGCGCTGGGTGCGGCGTTCGGGGGTTCGCTGGCGGTGACGACGACGTCGGGTCCGGGTGTGGCGCTGAAGTCGGAGACGGTGGGCCTGGCGGTGTCGCTGGAGCTGCCGCTGCTGATCGTGGACATCCAGCGCGGCGGTCCGTCGACGGGGCTGCCCACGAAGACGGAGCAGGCGGACCTGCTGCAGGCGATGTACGGCCGCAACGGTGAGGCGCCGGTACCGGTCGTGGCCCCGCGCACCCCGGCGGACTGCTTCGGCGCGGCGATGGAAGCGGCACGCATCGCGCTGACGTACCGCACACCGGTGTTCCTGCTGTCCGACGGCTACCTCGCCAACGGCTCCGAGCCCTGGCGGGTCCCCGACGTCACCGAACTCCCCGACCTCCAGGTGCACTTCGCCAAGGGCCCCAACCACGTAACGGACGACGGCACCGAAGTGTTCTGGCCCTACAAACGCGACCCGCAGACCCTGGCCCGCCCCTGGGCCCTGCCGGGCACACCGGGCCTGGAACACCGCATCGGCGGCATCGAAAAAGAAAACGGCACCGGCAACATCTCCTACTCACCCGCCAACCACGACCTCATGGTCCGCACCCGCCAGGCCAAAATCGACGGCATCACCATCCCCGACATCGACGTCGACGACCCCACCGGCCACGCCCGCACCCTCGTCCTGGGCTGGGGCTCCACCTACGGCCCCATCACCGCCGCCGTACGACGACTGCGCACCGCCGGCGACACCATCGCCCAGGCCCACCTGCGCCACATCAACCCCTTCCCCAAAAACCTCGGCGACGTCCTCAAGCGCTACGACAAAGTCGTGATCCCCGAGATGAACCTCGGCCAGCTCGCCACCCTGATCCGGGCGAAATACCTCATCGACGCCCACTCCTACAACCAGGTCAACGGCATGCCGTTCAAGGCCGAGCAACTCGCCACCGCCCTCAAGGAGGCCATCGATGGCTGACACCAACGAACTCCTCCAGCTCGTCCCACGAGCCGAGGGCAAGCAGACCATGAAGGACTTCAAGTCCGACCAGGAAGTGCGCTGGTGCCCGGGATGCGGCGACTACGCGATCCTGGCAGCCGTCCAGGGATTCATGCCGGAACTGGGCGTAGCCAGGGAAAACATCGTCTTCGTCTCCGGCATCGGCTGCTCCTCCCGCTTCCCGTACTACATGAACACCTACGGAATGCACTCCATCCACGGCCGCGCCCCGGCCATCGCCACAGGCCTGGCCGCATCACGCCGCGACCTGAGCGTATGGGTCGTCACCGGCGACGGCGACGCCCTCTCCATCGGCGGCAACCACCTCATCCACGCCCTGCGCCGCAACGTCAACCTGAAAATCCTGCTGTTCAACAACCGGATCTACGGCCTGACCAAGGGCCAGTACAGCCCCACCTCCGAAGTCGGCAAGATCACGAAATCGACACCCATGGGCTCACTGGACGCCCCCTTCAACCCCGTGTCACTGGCCGTGGGCGCGGAAGCATCGTTCGTGGCACGCACCGTCGACTCCGACCGCAAACACCTCACCGAGGTCCTGCGCCGGGCGGCGGAGCATCCGGGCACGGCCCTGGTGGAGATCTACCAGAACTGCAACATTTTCAACGACGGTGCCTTCGACGTGCTGAAGGACAGGCAGCAGGCGGAGGAGGCCGTGATCCGTCTGGAGCACGGGCAGCCGGTGCGTTTCGGTGCGGGGCAGTCCAAGGGCGTCGTCCGCAACCGGCACACCGGTGACCTGGAAGTCGTCACCGTCACCCCGGACAACGAGGCCGACGTCCTGGTCCACGACGCGCACGCGGCGTCGCCGACCACGGCGTTCGCCCTGTCCCGGCTGGCCGACCCGGACACCCTGCACCACACCCCGATCGGTGTCTTCCGCTCCGTCCAGCGGCCCGTCTACGACACGCTGATGGCCGACCAGCTCGACAAGGCCGTCGAGCAGCACGGCAAGGGCGACCTCCAAGCCCTCCTCACCGGCGGCGACACCTGGACCGTCGTCG
>NZ_JBEXVL010000064.1:0-2195 GCF_040638805.1 Streptomyces sp. NPDC005925
AAACCCGCGAAGTCCTCATCCGCTCCCTCACCATGCTCCAGACCAAACACGCCGACCTGCCCAGCCGCAAACACGGCAACCCACCCCAGTAGCACAGGCACTTGGGCGGCATCAAGGCCAAACCGCGCGAAAGGTCTGTTACTTACGTCAGCTCATCCGCCGTGCAGGCATGGCCGCCCGTTTGCCGGGCAGACGCCCGCGCAGGAGCTCAAGGGCTCCTGCGCGGGCGTTCTTGGTGTCGAGGTCCCGGGCCCGGACCTCTGCACGTCAGCCCGTATGTGAAGAGAAGTTGGACGCGCGCCCCTGTACTGTCCATTAAAACAGCGCAACTGGTTTGCTATTGACAAACCGTCCGGCCTGTTTTGTACTCGGGAGGTGCCGGATATCAGCACACTCACCTAGGGGGCAGCGGCGTGCAGATCGACATACTGGGTGTATTGGACGTCAGGGAGAACGGGGTGTCCGTCGCCCCCACCGCACCGAAGCCCCGGCAGGTGCTCGCCCTTCTGGCGTTGCACGCCGACCAGGTGGTACCGGTCTCCGCCCTCATCGAGGAGCTGTGGGCGGGACAGCCGCCGCGCAGCGCGCGCACCACCCTGCAGACCTACGTCCTTCAACTGCGCGACCTCATCACGCTCGCGCTGGAGCGGGACGCACCCGCCGATCCCACCGCGGCCCCGCGGCGCAGCGCCAAGGACGTCCTGGTCACCTCGCCCGGCGGTTACATGCTCGTCTCCGGCGGCGGCACCAGTGACGTCCGCGAGTTCGAGCGGCTCGCGGGCATGGGCTATCGCGCGATGGACGCGGGCGACTTCCAGGGTGCTTCGCGTCTGCTGCGGGAGGCGCTCGGCCTGTGGAGCGGCGCGGCCTTCGCCGACGTACACACCGGCGGGCAGCTGGAGATGGAGGCCCAGCGGCTCGAGGAGAGCCGGCTGTGCGCGCTCGATCAGCGCATAGAAGCCGACCTGAGACTCGGTCGTCACCGCGAACTGCTGGCGGAGCTGACCGTGCTGACCAGGCGTTACCGGGCCCACGAGAACCTGCACGCCCAATTCATGCTGGCGTTGCACCGCTCGGGCCGGCGTGGCGAGGCGCTCGACGTCTACCACCGGCTGCGCGGCACCCTCGTACGGGACCTGGGTCTGGAGCCCTCCGCGCGGCTGCGGCGGCTGCAGCAGTCGATCCTGATGGCGGCCCCGGAGACCCCGCTCCTGGCGGAGCATCAGATGCTCGCCGCGGTCCCGCTCGCCGCCGACCGCGTGGGCCGAGGGCGTCCTATCCACGCGAACTGATGTGCGGGAGGCGGGCCTTGAGGGTGGCCGAGGCAAGCCTCAGCGGCGCAGATCACCGCGCCCGCGGCTGCGACGTGACGCAATAAGTGGGTAGTCTCAGACGAACTGAATTAAGTTACCGCTTAGTAATTAAGCTTCGGTTCGAGGAGCCCCCTCATGCAACTCGCCGCGATCATCGTGTCGCTGGTCCTCATCGTGGTCGGCATCGCGCTGTTCTGCAGGGCCACGGCGCAGATCTATCGCTTCATACGGCTCGGCCAGCCCGTTCCCGAAGGCTTGCGGACCAACAACCCCTACCAGCGCAGTGTCACGCTGGCCAGGGAGTTCGTGATCCACACCCGGATGAACCGCTGGGGCGTCATCGGCTTCGCGCACTGGTTCGTGGCGGTGGGCTTCTACACGCTGCTGCTGACCATCGTCAACGCCACCGGCCAGCTCTTCGAACCGGACTGGGTGCTGCCCTTCCTGGGCCACTTCCCGCCCTACAACATGATGGTCGAGTTCCTCGGCACGACGACGGCACTGGGCATCGTGACCCTGATCGTCGTCCGCCAGCTGAACCGGCCCTCGGGCCCCGGCCGCAAGTCCCGCTTCGCGGGCTCGAAGACCGGCCAGGCGTACTTCGTCGAGACGGTCATCGTCATCGTGGGCACCTGCATCGTGCTGCTGCACGCCCTCGAGGGCGCCATGCACCACGTGGACCACTACGAGGCGTCGTACTTCATCACCTACCCGCTGGTCGACTGGTTCGGTGGGATGAGCGAATCGACCCTGCACAACCTGGTCTTCCTCATCGCCGGCGTGAAGGTCTCCACGTCGTTCATCTGGATGATCGTGGTGTCGCTGAACACGAACATGGGTGTGGCGTGGCATCGGTTTTTGGGGTTTCCGAATATTTGGCTG
>NZ_JBEXVL010000065.1:0-2057 GCF_040638805.1 Streptomyces sp. NPDC005925
CCGGACCGACGGCCAGGTCAAGATCCGCGGGTTCCGTATCGAGCCCACCGAGATCGAGACCGTCCTCACCACCCACCCCCACCTCACCCAGGCCGTCGTCCTGGCCACCGAGCACCTCACCGCCTACGTGACGGCCACACCCGGCGCCTCCCCGACCCCCGCCGCGCTGCGTGCCTGGTCCCGCGAGCGGCTGCCCGACCACATGGTGCCCACGCACTTCGCCGTCCTCGACCGGATGCCGCTCACCCCCAACGGGAAGCTCGACAAGCGGGCGCTGCCGGAGGTGGAGGCACCGCTGGAGAGCGGAGGACGCGCGCCGCGCACCGAACTGGAGGAGCTGCTGCGGACCCTGGTCGGCGACGTCCTCGGCTCGGCCGCACCGCTGTCCATCGACGACAGCTTCTTCGAGCACGGCGGGCACTCCCTGCTCGCCGCCCGCCTCACCCACCGCATCGCGGCCATGTTCGGCGTGACCCTCACCCTCCGCGACATCTTCCAGCACCCCACCCCGGCCACTCTCGCCCGCCGGATCACGGAGGCGTCCGGCCGCCCGGCGCTGCCGCCGCCGACCCGTGCCGCCGTACGCCCGGAGCGGCTGCCGCTCTCCCACGCCCAGCAGCAGCTGTGGCTGGTGGCCGGACTGACGGGCCCGGACACCGCGTACAACGTGCCCATGGCGGTGCGGCTGACCGGCGGCGACGTGGACACGGCGGCACTGCGGGCCGCCGTCGGCGACCTGGTCCGGCGGCACGCCCCGCTGCGCACCCGCTTCGCCACCGCCGACGGACAGCCCCACCAGGTCGTCACCCCGGCCGACGAAGCCGCGGAGGGGGTGTTCTTCGAGGTCCGTGACGTGAGGGCCGAGGACGCGGAGGCCGAACTGCTCGCCGCGGCCCGCCACCCCTTCGACCTGGCCGACGAACACCCGCTGCGGGTGACCCTGCTCCGTGAGGGCGACGGGCGGTCCACACTGCTGGTCCTGCTGCACCACATCGCCACCGACGGCCAGTCGCTGCGGCCGCTGTTCGCCGACCTGTCCGCCGCCTACACGGCCCGTGCGGCCGGCCGGGCGCACGACGGGCAGCCGCTGCCGCTGGAGTACGCCGACTACGCGCTCTGGCAGCGCCCGGCACTGGAGGGCGAGGTCCTCGACGGGCAACTGGCGTACTGGCGTGAGGCACTGGCGGGTCTGCCCGAGGAACTGGGCCTGGTCGCGGACCGGACCCGGCCCGCGGTCGCCGGACGGCGCGGCGGAGCGGTCCACCTGGACTTCGGATCCGACCTGTACAAACGCGTGACGGCCCTGGCCCGTGCCGAGAGGTGCACGCCGTTCATGGTGCTCCAGGCCGCCCTCGCCGCGACGCTCACCCGACTGGGTGCCGGTACGGACGTCCCGCTCGGTTCGCCCGTCGCGGGCCGTCCCGACGAGGCGCTCACGGACCTGGTGGGCTTCTTCGTCAACACGGTGGTGCTGCGGACGGACACCTCGGGCGACCCGGCGTTCCGGGACCTGCTGGCCCGGGTCCGTGCGACCGATCTGGACGCGTTCGCGCACCAGGACGCGCCGTTCGACCTCGTCGTGGAAGCCGTCAACCCGGCGCGTTCACCGGCCCGGCACCCCCTGTTCCAGGTCTGTCTGGCCCTGGAGCAGGGACAGGCCCCGAGCCTGGACTTCCCCGGCCTGCACTCCGGACCGGCGAAGGCACTGGCCACCGGAGCGGTCAAGTTCGACCTGGAGTTCCTGCTCACCGCCGACGAGGACTCCGGCCTGACCGGGGCCGTGCTCTACAGCTCCGACCTGTACGACCGGGACACCGTCGAGCACATGGTGCGCATGCTGGAAAGCCTCCTGGAACACGCCGTCACCGCCCCGGAAGTCCCCCTCTCCGACCTGGATCTGCTCGACGGGACGGAGCTCCGCCGGGTGCTGGGGGAGTGGGCGGGCGGTGCGGCGCCTCTGGAGGTGCCGGTGTTGCCGGCCCGTTTCGAGGAGCAGGTGCGGTCGCGGCCGGGGGCTGTGGCGCTTGTCTCGGGTGGGGAGTCGGTGTCGTACGGGG
>NZ_JBEXVL010000066.1:0-1423 GCF_040638805.1 Streptomyces sp. NPDC005925
ACACCACCGGTACCGGCATGGATCAGCACCCGCTCGCCCGCCTGCAGACCGGCCAGCTCCACCAACCCGTACCAAGCCGTCAGGAACGCCGCCGGAACCCCGGCCGCCTGCCGCATGTCCCAGCCCTGCGGAACCGGCGCCACCATCCGCGCCTCGGCGACCGCGACGGGGCCGAACGCACCTTGGAACACGCCCATCACGTGGTCCCCGACCGACAGGTGGGTGACGTCAGGGCCGATCTCCGTCACGACACCGGCGCCTTCGCCGCCCATGGCTCCGTACGCGGGAACCATGCCCAACGCGACCAGGACGTCACGGAAGTTCACGCCCGCCGCGTGCACCGACACACGCACCTGTCCGGGCGCCAGGGGTTCCAGGACCTCCGGGCAGGCCACGGCCGCCAGGTCGTCCAGCGAGCCCCCGTTCACCGTCCGCAGGCGCCACGCCGGCTCACCGGGCGGCGCGACGAGTTCGGCCGAACGGCGTGCCCGGGCGAGGCGCGGTACGTAGAGCTGCCGGTCACGCAGGGCGAGTTGAGGCTCGTCCAGGTCCTGGACGGCCTGACGCAGAACGGACTGCGGCAGCCGCCCGCCGAGGACGGTGTCGACATCCACGTAGTCGTCGGTATCGATGTCGGTGTCGGTGTCGGTGTCGGTCTCGGTGTCTGTGTCGGTGTCGAGGTCGAGCAGGGCGAAGCGGCCCGGGTGCTCCGACTGGGCACTGCGCACCAGACCCCACACCGCGGCCGCGGACGCATCCACCTCACCACGACCGTCACCCTCACGGCCGCCGTCGGTGACCACCGCACCCCTCGTCACCAGGACAAGACGCGACTCCGCCAACTCCGGCACGGCCAAGAACTCCCGCACCAACGACAACACCCGGTCCACAACCACCGGCCCCACACCCCTGGACGGCCCCACGGGAACAAGCACCGCCCACGGCACCTCACCACCCGACGACACCACCCCACCCAGACCGGCACCACGCGGGAGCACCACCCAGCCGGCACCGTCGGACAGGTCCGGCCGCGAAACCGAAAGCGGCGACCACTCCACCGTGAACAGACCGCGCACGTCCTCGTGTGGGGCGGCTGCGAGCCGGCCGGGCTTCACGGGCCGTGTCTGCAGGGAGTCGACGCTCAGGACGGGACCGCCGGTCGCGTCGGTGACCGTCACGCTCAGCCCCTGGTCGGCGCTCTCCCCGACCGGGCGAAGGCGTACACGAACGGTCGTGGCACCGACGGCGTGCAGGGACACCCCGGACCACCCGAACGGTACGTAGACCTGATCGTCCTCGGAGTCCTCCTGGAAACGGGCGGCGAGGAGCGGGTGGAGGGTGGCGTCCAGGAGGGCGGGGTGGATGCCGTGACCGTCGTGAGCACCGGCGGCCTCGGGCAGGGCGACCTCCGCCAGCAGGTCCT
>NZ_JBEXVL010000067.1:0-1409 GCF_040638805.1 Streptomyces sp. NPDC005925
CCGGATCCTGACAGTGCGGGGACGTCGTACACGAGCGAGGGTGGTTTCCTGCGGGGGGCGGGGCTTTTCGACGCGGGGTTCTTCGGGATTTCGCCGCGGGAGGCGCTGGCCATGGACCCGCAGCAGCGGTTGCTGCTGGAGACCTCCTGGGAGGCGTTGGAGAACGTCGGTGTCGATCCGGTTTCGTTGAAGGGGACCGATGTCGCGGTGTTCTCGGGCCTTTCCAGTCAGGGCTATGGAGCTGGTTCCGGTGTGGTGACGCCGGAGTCCGAGGGCTTCGCGGGCACGGGGGCGGCGGGGAGCGTGGCGTCGGGCCGGGTGTCGTACGTGCTCGGGTTCGAAGGGCCCGCGGTCACGGTGGATACGGCGTGTTCGTCGTCGCTGGTGGCCATTCACCTGGCCGCGCAGTCACTGCGGCAGGGCGAGTCCTCCTTGGCGCTGGCCGGCGGCGTGATGGTGATGGCGACACCCGGCAACTTCGTGGCGTTCTCCCGTCAGCGGGGCCTGGCCAGGGACGGGCGGTGCAAGGCGTTCTCCTCGGACGCGGACGGCATGGGGCTGGCCGAGGGCGTGGGTGTGGTGGTGCTGGAGCGGCTCTCGGTGGCGCGGGAGCGTGGGCACCGGGTGCTGGCCGTGGTCCGTGGGTCGGCCGTGAATCAGGACGGTGCGTCGAACGGTCTGACGGCTCCGAACGGTCCGTCGCAGCAGCGGGTGATCCGCAGTGCTCTGGCCAAGGCAGGGCTTTCCCCGTCCGATGTCGATGTGGTGGAGGCCCACGGGACCGGTACGGCTCTGGGCGATCCGATCGAGGCGCAGGCGCTGCTGGCGACGTACGGGCAGGGGCGGGAGTCCGGGCGGCCGTTGTGGCTGGGGTCGCTGAAGTCGAACATCGGGCACACCCAGGCCGCTGCGGGCGTGGGCAGCGTGATCAAGATGGTGCAGGCGCTGCGCCACGGGGTGCTTCCGGCCACCCTGCACGTGCAGGAGCCCACGGCTGAGGTGGACTGGTCGGTGGGTGCGGTGGAGTTGTTGACGGAGGCGCGGGAGTGGGTGCGGGGTGATCGTCCTCGGCGGGCGGGGGTGTCGTCGTTCGGCGTCAGTGGGACGAACGCGCATCTGATTCTGGAGGAGGCGCCGGCTGAGGAGGCCGCTGACGCGCCCACGGAGGCGCTCGTTGACGCGCCCCCTGAGGAACCGCCGCCCTCGCCCGTTTCCGTGGGTGTGGTGCCGTTGGTGGTGTCGGCGCGGAGTGCGGGGTCGTTGGCGGGGCAGGCGGGTCGGCTCGCTGCTTGGGTCGAGAGTCCGGACGGGGCCTCGCTGGCGGGTGTGGCCGGGGTGTTGGTGTCTGGTCGTGCGGTGCTGGGTGAGCGTGCGGTGGTGGTGGCGGGTTCGGAGGGGGAGGCGCTGGC
>NZ_JBEXVL010000068.1:0-1262 GCF_040638805.1 Streptomyces sp. NPDC005925
GGCGCTTTCTAGGGGTCGTTGCAACACGTGGTCGTGTTGATCAGGCCGCGAGCAGTTTAGACAGACGCTCGGCTGGGGTTTCCCAGCCGAGCGTTTTGCGTGGACGGCCGTTCAGCTCGGAGGCGACGGCGTCGAGGTGCTCGCGGGTGTGGACGGCGAGGTCGGTGCCTTTGGGGAAGTACTGCCGCAGCAGGCCGTTGGTGTTCTCGTTCGAGCCGCGCTGCCAGGGGCTGGCCGGGTCGCAGAAGTAGACGGGGACATCCGTGGCGATGGTGAACGCGCCATGGCTGCCCATCTCCGATCCCTGGTCCCAGGTCAGGGACCGTCGCAGGTGGGAGGGCAGGGTCTGGACCGTGGTGACCAGCGCGGCGCGAACACTCTCGGCGCCGTGGTCACCGGGCAGGTGCAGCAGCATGACGTAGCGGGTGGCGCGCTCGACCAGGGTGCCGATGGCCGACTTGCCGTCCTTGCCGATGATCAGGTCGCCTTCCCAGTGGCCGGGGACCGCGCGGTCCCCGGCTTCGGCGGGGCGTTCGCTGATCATGACCATGGGGGTCGCGAACCTGGGCTGACGCTGCTGGGCCTGGCGGTGCGGCTTGCGCCGGGCACGTCCGGTCCGCAAGGCACGGGCCAGCTCGCGGCGCAGCTCGCCCCGGCCCTGGACGTAGAGGGCCTGGTAGACGGTTTCGTGGACCACGTGCATCTCCGGCCGCTGGGGGAACTGGGTCCGAAGAGCCTGGCAGATCTGTTCCGGGCTCCACCGTATGCCCAGGTGATCCTGGATGAAGCCCCTCAGTTCACAGTTCTGGGCGATCTTGCCGGTCTTGGGCCGGGGCCGGCGGGCATCGGCGCGGGCCTGCGCGGCGTGCGGCCGGTAGGCACCGCTGCCCGGGTGGCGGTTGCGGCGGATCTCCCGGCTGATCGTGGACGGGCTGCGGCCCAGCTCCGCGGCGATCGCCCGCACGGTCGCCTTCTCCCGCAGCCGGTCGGCGATGTGGATGCGGTCTTCCTCACGCAGGTACCGGGACGGCCCGGAAGGCGCTGCCCCCGCGTTGATCGGTGGCAGCGCCTTCCGGTTTCCGTATGCGTAACGCCCGTTGCGCCACTTCTGGCCGGTCCGCACGTCGATCCCGACGATCCGGCACGCTTCCCGGTTGCTCACGCCCTGCTGCATGAGCCGGGAGTATGCCTCCCGCTCCCGGGTGAGCTTCTTCCTGCCCTGAGGCTTCGTCCGGTCCTTACGGATCTCGAAGTCCATCGCA
>NZ_JBEXVL010000069.1:0-1258 GCF_040638805.1 Streptomyces sp. NPDC005925
GTGTAGATCTTGTTGTGGCGGCCCAGGTAGCAGGGGTCGTGGTAGGTGATGAGGCCCTCGACGGGGGTGACGGGCACGAGCCTGCCCTCGTCGATGAGGTGCTGCAGGAGCTGGGTGTGGTGGATGACTTCGTAGTCCCCGCCGAGCTGGGGGTATTCGTTGCCCAGGGTGTTGAGGCAGTGGGGGCAGGTCGCGACGATCTTCTTCGCCGACGCCGGCCTGCGGGAGGCGCCGGTGACGTTGCCCTCCTCGTCGCTCTCCTCGCCGAAGGCGGCGTTCAGAGCGGCGACGTTGTCCATGCCCAGTTCCTGGAAGAGGGGCTCGTTGCCCAGACGCCGCGCGGAGTCACCGGTGCACTTCTCGTCCCCTCCCATGATCGCGAAACTCACCCCCGCCATGTGCAGGAGTTCCGCGAAAGCCTTCGTGGTCTTCTTCGCACGGTCCTCCAGAGCACCCGCACACCCCACCCAGTACAGGTACTCCACCCCGGAAAGATCCTCGACGTCCCTGCCCACGACGGGAACCTCGAACCCGACCTCCCTGGTCCACTCCAGACGCTGCTTCTTCGCCAGCCCCCAGGGATTGCCCTTCTTCTCCAGATTCTTCAGCATCGCACCCGCCTCCGACGGGAACGCCGACTCGATCATCACCTGATACCGCCGCATGTCCACGATGTGATCGACATGCTCGATATCGACCGGACACTGCTCCACACACGCACCACACGTCGTGCACGACCACAGAACATCCGGATCAATGACCCCGCCGTCCTCCACACCCCCCACCAGCGGCCGCCCGGCCTCCGCCAGCGCCACCGCCGGCACCGACGCCAACTGCTCCGCCGACGCCCGCTCCTCCCCCTCCGCCGTCCTGCCGCCCCCGGCCAGCAGATACGGCGCCTTCGCATGCGCATGATCACGCAAAGACATGATCAGCAACTTCGGAGACAACGGCTTACCCGTGTTCCACGCCGGACACTGCGACTGACACCGCCCGCACTCCGTACACGTCGAAAAATCCAGCAGCCCCTTCCACGAAAACTGCTCCACCTGCGACACACCGAAAACATCGTCCTCACCCGGATCACCGAAATCAATCGGCCTCCCACCCGACACCATCGGCAACAACCCACCCAACGCCACCGCACCATCCGCGTTCCGCTTCAGCCAAATATTCGGAAACCCCAAAAACCGATGCCACGCCACACCCATGTTCGTGTTCAGCGACACCACGATCATCCAGATGAACGACGTGGAGA
>NZ_JBEXVL010000070.1:0-1089 GCF_040638805.1 Streptomyces sp. NPDC005925
TGTACTGACCCGTGAGGTTGGGGACGCGGCTGGCGGGTGGTTGGCCCTTCAGCGCGGTGTGTCCGCGGTGGTGATTGTAGGTGTGCAGCCAGCCGGGGAAGGCGTCGCGGCGCTCGGTCTCTGACCGGTAGGGGCGGGCGTAGGCCCATTCGTCGAGCAGGGTGCGGTTGAAGCGTTCGACTTTGCCGTTGGTCTGCGGGCGGTAGGGCCGGGTGCGTTTGTGGGTGATCCCGGCTGCTGCCAGTTCGTTGCGCCAGTCGTGTGAGCGGTAGCAGGAGCCGTTGTCGGTCAGCACCCGCTCGACGGTGATTCCGGCCTGGGTGAAGAAGGTGTGGGCCCGCTGCCAGAAGGCGGTGGCGGTCTCCTTCTTCTCGTCCGCGTGGATTTCGCTGTAGGCGAGGCGGGAGTGGTCGTCGACGGCGGTGTGCAGGTAGCTGTAGCCCAGGTTGGGGCGGCCGTGGCGGGTGCGGGGCCGGGCGGGGTCGCGGTGGGCGGAACTGTTGCGGCCGCCCTGGGCCCTGCCGTGGACCTTGTGCCCGCCGCCGTCGGGGATGTTGCCCAGTTTCTTGATGTCGACGTGGATGAGTTCGCCGGGCCTGGCGCGTTCGTAGCGGCGGATGACCCGGCCGGTGGCCCGGTCCAGGTGCGTGAGGCGGGCCAGGCCGAGCCGGGTCAGCACGCGGTGCACGGTCGAGGGCGTCAGGTGCAGCAGGTGAGCGATGCGGGCCGGGCCCCAGCGGCGCAGGACGCGGACCTTGACGATCCGGCGCTCGGTGCGGGTCGGGGTCCGGCGCGGGCTGGTGTGCGGGCGGGAGGAGAGGTCGCGCATGCCGGCTTCGCCGGACTGCCGGTAGCGCCCGGCCCACCTCTGGGCGGTGGTCGGCGAGACCTGGAAGCGTTCTGCGGCTCGCCGCAGCGGCCAGTTGTCCTCGACCACGCAACGGGCCAGGCGCAGCCGTCCGGTCTCTGTCAGGGGTGCATTACGGTGGGACATGAGGGCCTTTCTGTTGCTGGTGCAGATGTCGCAATCCACACCAGGCCAGAAGGCCCTCACCCATTTCAAGATCGGTCAGCCGTGAGCCCTGTCAC